>JAJTFB010000039.1 GCA_021300015.1 Pirellula sp.
CGCGCCCTTGGTCGGACCGGTAGGATCCGATTGAGCGGACGCAGCGTAATCGCCGTACCAATCGCTGCACCATTCCCAGACGTTGCCATGCATGTCATACAATCCCCAGCCATTCGGCTGGAGTTCTTTTACCGGGCGTGTCTTACCCTCGGCGTTCTCATTAAACCACCCGTATTTTGTCAGCTCCTTCGGATCATCCCCAAAGCAATACGCGCTCGTTGAACCGGCGCGGCATGCATACTCCCACTGTGCCTCAGTCGGTAATGACAATTGCAAGCTGGGTACTTTCTCAAGCACGTACTGCAACCACTTCTGACATTCGCTCCAAGAGATCTGCTCGACTGGATTGGTATCTCCGGGGAATCTACTAGGATTCTTACCCGCAATGGATGTCCACAGTTCTTGAGTCACCTGAGAATCGGCAAACCAATACCCCTGGGTCAGCTTCACTAGATGCTTCGGTGACTCATTCTCTCGACCCTTTTCACTCCCGGGCGAGCCCATCATAAACTCGCCCGGCTTGATCCAGCGCATCCGCTGCGTAACAAGCCCTTTGCCATCGTAACGGGGGACTTGGAACTCGCACCAAGCCCCATACTGGTCCGTCCCGTAATCGCTCACCCACTGGGGCTTAACACCCGATTTCCAAAACGCGCGCTCGGGGGATATCGACCCCTGCGGCACATGCACTTCGATGAGCCGCGACGTGGATTTAAGCGGTAAAACCAATGCGTTATCGATTTGGTCTGTGCCTCGACTTCTTAAGCGAACCTCCCCCTGATTCCCTTCGATAAAGCCCACGCGTTGCTCACCGTCGGCTACAAGTTCACTTAGACGAGTGCTCGAGTGCGGTTTCTGGTCGGGCACAAGCTCCCTTTGAATATGCCTGATGTTCGCTGCAACACTTCCGTCGACCCGAAATACCTCCTCCGTAGCTCGGCGTATGAACCATCCCAAGTGATCCCGTAAGCCCAATTTCAAACGTCTTTGGTCGAAGTCGTTTCGGTACTGCTGGACCAATGTCCTCATCGCTTGAAGATCCTGCGTATGCTCGCGCGTAAGCATCCTGGTACGATCCGACAGGTTCAAGAATTCCATGTACCAAAACGGAACAAAATCCGATGCGAATCGGTACCTTCGGATCGTTTCAAGAATTCGACGACGCGTCGCTTCATCGAGTGCCTCAAATCCATCCTTAAATAGTTTCTCTTTGTCCAGAAGATCATTCTTCGCTGCGTTGACATGATTGTCCGCCAAAAACTCATGCTGCCAAAAACTTGACTCCAGCGACGCGTCCTGAGCCTCGGGCCAGATCGAACGCAACTCCCTGAGCAATTGCGGCTCGATCCGCATGGCGGGATACGCTGCGACAAACATTCGCTCTATCAGACGACTCCTTTCGGGCTCCTCAAGGTAACGAACGTCGTTCCCCTGCCATGCCACAGGGGCTAGGACTTGCCGCAGCGACTCAGGAACCTGATCGGTCGCAAACGGCAACAATGCAAAGATACGGCAGCCAACTCCCGTGCAGCTCCTTGCACCGTTGGATCCACCATTTCCTGTCAGGATTCCTAGCGGGATTGCTTTCGAGGAAACCCAAGTCGCCCAGGATCAATAGATCGCTGGCACCATTTAGCTTGTACTCTCGTCCGAATTTCAAAAGTGGATGGTCTTCATAGGGCATCAGCGCATCGGGGTTCCTCCCTCGCAAGATGATGCAGGTACTCTTGGGCAACTCCCTTTGTAGCCTTCGGACGACAAACTCTTGGTCTTCCATGTAAGTTGCACATCGTTTCGAACTGTCCAATACGACATGCAACTGCTCAGGAGATTTCTTGCGTGTCTTTCTCGGTAAGCGATCGATCGGAACGCACCGACTGATCAACTGGATCAGCTTGCGATCATCGGTTTTTCGAGTGATCACCTGCCGCTGTAGCAACGGTTCGAGTCGCGTGCGCAACTGTGGCCAAGTAGCCAAGTAGCGCACAGGGACGGGGGTGAGTTGATCGCCGCTAGACGAGTTTGCGTTGGCGTCCTCGGCATCCGACGACAATCCTTTCGTTGGCTCGATTGGCCACGGTGGGCTAGAGAATCGAGTCGCAAGCCAATGGTCTAAGACAGGCTCGGGTTTTTCCGGTTCCTCGGGATCAGGACCTTCTTCGGAATGAGATGTGTCCAGCAGACCTTTCTGGAACTTTTCAAGATCGACGGGAAGACGATCTTCGAGCTCAAGCTCGGGAGGTAGGAAACCGATCGTTTCGATCATCTTGGCATAAAATGCCCAATTGTTTTTCGATAGATTCGATACGATCTCGGTACGCACCAGATCAGAGCGCCAGAGAATCGAATTTCGAGAGGAAACGCGGTGCGAGTTCATCGCAATGCCCTCGAGTTCTTGCGGAACACAAACTTTTCGAGTTTTCCGCACAAAGCTAGAAGATCCTCCGTTGAACGCTCGGTAGACTTGTTTTTCGTTAAACCTACCGAGTCCCAAGCCTGGAGAGCGCACAAGAGATCGATGTACTCGGCTGGTCCTGGTTTATGAACATCCTGATTGGCGAAGGCCTGGGCCCGATCCTCCAGTAGCATCTCAGCAGTCTTTTCGTAGACTTCTACCGGAAAATGTTTTTTGAAATGAGCCTTACCGAGCTCGACGAAGTAATCGAGGAACTTCTTGCGTTTTTCCCCTTGGACCACTCCTCCGAGAGACTCGACACAGGGGAGTAGTTCGAGTTCTAGGACAAAGCATCTTCGTAGGAAGGCGGTCGGGAGCATCCGTTCTTCGTTGGTGGTGATCATCACAAGCGGCGATTTGGTATTTGGTTTGGAGACAATAGGCTTGGACCAACCGAGGGGTTGTAATTGACGTGCACCGAAGACTTCGAGCAGCCCATTTGGGACGCTAGATTCCGCTTTGTCGATTTCATCGATGAGGATCACGAGTCCTTGATCGGAGGTCCAGGAATCCTTTTTGGTCGACACCCAGGTCGGGGCAGAGGCCAGCCCATCGCGGTTGGCATCGTTGGCCGATTCCCAGTCGATGGCCCACCACAGCGGACCGGGGTGGACAAACTTTTTGACATCGATCGCTTCGCGTAGTTTGGCTTCGGGGCTTTGGTCAGGATTGCTTTCGTTGGAGCCCCGGAGAGTATTGGCTGCGACTTGGGACTCGGCGAGTCTTTGGACGGCATCGAACGTCCAGAGGAGGTCTTGGGATTCGGTGGTCGCCGAGATGGTAAAAGAGATGAATTTTCGGCCAAGCAGTGCGGCAGCGGCGTAAGCCAGTTGGGATTTTCCGAGCCCCGGTTCGCCACGAACCAGCAGAGGGCGATTGGCAGCCGCAGCACCTTGGATCGCCAGTTCGTGTTCTTCATCTAGAAGGTGATCGAAGCTTGTGCCGTTGGGCAGTAGGATGGGGACGGGTTGCATGTTGTGTTGGGTTTGGGTAATGCGTAATTGTTAGGACTGGCAAATTTGATTAATAAGCTTCTCTATAATATTCATTTCCGTGAGGATTTCCGAGTATCGCTTGGCATCTGTTTCAGATAGAGGAATGAGTACCAGTTGCGGAAAGGTTTTTTTAAGCTCTTGAATTGCTTCGGTTCGATCCCTGGTGATAAACATCGCTGTGGCGGCCTTCAGCTTCGCCATCTGACTGATATCGTTATTTACTGCCTCAATTGGATCTTCCGGCATGACCGAGGTGCCCATGAGTTCCTGCCAACAGCATTTTGCGAACCAGATCGATAACCGGCTCGAATTGTCTGGATCCGTAGGTTGGGATAAGATACGAACGGTTGCGAAAACGATCCTATCAGCATCGGTGATTGGGTTACCCGAGATAGGCTCTCGATGAATCAGTTTATAGATCTCAGAATTTTCTAATGGACGCTGGGAAACTTGTATCCAAGTACTGATGAGCAAATCTTCGGCAAACTGTTTGTTGGCAGTTTGAATCGGCTTGCTCGCTCCCTGGGACGATTTCCGTGATACTAGGAATGCATCTTCTAATGCAGTGTAAACGACCTTTTTGTCTTCAGCAGGCAACGAAGCGATCCTGAAGTAAGCTTTGCAGATGTGGAGACTCCTCACTGCCGAATCATGGTTGAAGCGTAGCTTCTTCAAATACAAACCGCGTAAAATCCCATTGAAGCACTGGAGAGGAAATGGGTGAGACAAGATCCCGAGAACCAGATCACCGGCGTTGGCGGGGGGCGTTTGAAAGTACTCCTTACCAAGCTCTTTGGTGGCGGCCAAGAGTGCATCGAGCAATGCCTTATCGCTCTGGAGAAGAGAGACCAATGCCTCAAGGACGACACCGAAGGTGTCCGGTTCGACTGGTGGAGGCTCATCGGGCTCCAACCGAGACTTTAGCCAATCCAGGTCGGATTGATTGAGGACGTATCCTTGAAGAGATTCGAGATATCTTCGAAAAATCCCATCGTCTCCGGCCTTCTGGATCGTATGGATTAGTTGTTGAAAAAAATCTTGAACGCTTGGGATCTGCAACAGATTTGCTACGGCACCCACTTCGATTCTATTCCCGAATACCTTGATCAGAAGGGTTTCGCGGCTGGACTTCTCAAGCACTGTGCGCTGGAGTAATTCCTCAAGCCTCTTCCAATCCTCTCCTGAAAACCGACCTAATGTAATATGCATGGAATGGTGATTGTTGACCTCGGTCGGAACCGATCCTATCGAAGAAGTTTTAGGTGATGCCTTTTGTGCTCCCTGGAATTCTTGAATATCAGCATTCCCGAGGACAGGTTGTAAAAAATTTGGGCGCAAAGAATTTGACGGGGTTTGATGCGAGCTACGAGGACTGGTAGGAACAACCGGTGCCTGCGTTGAAGTTGCATCTACTGACAAGGCATTTATTGTTCCCACTGAATGAGCCGTCCTACCCGCAGGATTTCCAAAGTAACTATCGCTTACGAGTGCATCGAATACCTCATCCCTTTTGCCCTGTATCCTCACTTGCTCGGTGAGACTCCTCGAAAGCGGTGCAAGGAGCTCGATGACCGATTGGCGGTCTGGAATCGCTAAGGTTCCTGGGGCTAGCTCACTGGTGATCCGACACAACTCGATCGCGGTGCCGGATTCGAAACTCCCTGTGGTCCATCGAGAACCAGGGATGACACGCCCAAGTCCGGAACCGATGGCCGCAGCGATCGACTGCCCGTAATTGATGGCACATTGCTGGATCTCGGATAGAAGCGTCCTCGATTGATTGAATTGAGCCTCCGGAATGGCAAAGACGATGCTCGTGGGTCCTACCATAACCTTCAAGCCCGAAATGGTGGAACTGAGACTGTTCAGAACGTACCTGGCGATTTGGATCAAGCCGTCATCGCTGTGATGCTTTGCATTCGTTACCGAAATCACAAAGTGGTCCGTGCAGTTGTTGTTATGCGGCGAACCAGAAAAAGGTTGGGGAATCGGACGGCTTGAATAACGCTTCACGAATAGGTCGAGACCTCCAATCGTCTCGGACTCGAGCATAGGGCGAAGGTTCTCATCTGAGACCAGGATATTCACCTGATTACCAACAGCTTTGCTCAATTTCGAGAGTGTTTCGAAGGGAACCCCACCCATTAAGTAGCCGAAGCCCCCCAGCTCTCGGGCTTCCACGGACCCTTTTGCCATGATTGCTCGAACTACCGGTGCGTATCCGATCGAAGCAGACTCAGCAGACTCAAGGGTCGAAAAGACCTCGTCAACGAATTCGACCACTTCGGTAGCGCTGATCGCCCCATGGTTTCCGTTGACTGGAAAGGCCAGTCGGTATTCATCGCCTAGGAATTGGCCACCCACTGCGTCGAATGCCACACACCGACGAACCAACCGCGTTTGGTCGATCGCTTGAAATAATCCCTGGCGGTCTCTTTGCAAGCCGTTGGGGTTGAGATAGTTCTGCGATGACGATGCGATATCGAAAGCAACGAGGAAGGATTGGGTGGGCTGTAGAAAGTTCGTCAACCAAGCCATAAGCAGATTCCAAAGGCGGTGAGCAGAAGGGCGGAGGGAATCAAAAGAGGAGTGGTGGTTTCAATGGGCCGCTCCTCTACCTGCGTTCTGAAAGGTTCATCCGAACGGAGCAATAGATTCGCCGGAAGTATCGGAGTTCGATATGGAACAATCATCGAATCGGCGAGGGTAAATCTCTCTGTCGCCTTCACCTTCAAACGGGTCACAGCCCCATTTTACGTAAACGGGTCGCAGACCCATTTTACGCAGACGGGTCACAGCCGCATTTTACGCAGACGAGCCGCAGCCGCATTTTACGCAAACGAGTCGCAGCCGCATTTTACGTAAACGGGTCGCAGACCCATTTTACGCAGACGAGTCACAGACCCATTTTACGAGAGGACAGACACCGCCATGAACTCGGTGAGCTTGCGCTGGTTGGCTTGCGGCGGCGCTGCTGCGTGAGATCGTCTGGTTATCGATTAGAATTTCTTGCAGGGACGCTTGGGGAAACCTCCGCGTTCCAAAACCCGGCACGACCGATGGCCTGGTGGAGATCGCAGTCGGCTTGATGCCACTGCGCGAGGCGATCCAGTTCAAAAGCCCTGGCTCGAAAGAGTTCGAGGTTGACTTGGATCTGTTCAGGGAGGTTCCCCTTAAACTCCGAGAGTTCCTTTAGGGTTTCGCATCGCCTACCTAGCGACTCGGTCTTCTGCACCGCAAGCTTCCAGCGTTCGAAAGCCAGTTCCTTTGCCCGGTAGGCAGCCGCAGCTTCGATGCGTATCTGATCGCTTCGAAGCTGGATGTAATTGTCGAGCCCCTTTTGACGCTGCGTGACCTGGTCTTGGGATGGCCGATGGACAATCCAGCGGCGAGGGTCCTTGGGACCCCACAAGACCTTCAGGCTTATCGGGAAACTTGGTACCCCGTCGAGCAACGCGATCGCCTCGTCGCTCAGTGCCTCGCTGTGGTTACGCACATAGCCAAGGGCTCGCAATTCGGAACGATTGGCGATCGCCCAAGTCTCGACTTCGCATTGCTCGGAAAGTTCCGGGCTAGGGGAAGCCAATTCGGCGGGTTGGTAGGAGCAAGCCCATTGGGGACCTACGAGAAGCGATAGTTCGTCTCGAAGCTTCGACCGTTGGCTTTCGATCTGGAGCTTTTGGTCTTGAAGATCGATCAAGGCTCGTTGGAGCGCCGTCGTATCGTCGATCTGTCCACCGCTTTGGATCAGTTCCTCCTGGACCCCGATTTGTTCCTGAACGTAGGCTTGGGCCTCGGCTTGGAGTTCCAAACCCATTTGGCATGACGCCAGCGCATGGTGCAATTTCAAGGCCGCAAGAGCCGACTTGAAGCGGGCTTGGATTTCCAATTCCCTTGAGAGACAGCTCCAGAGTAACTGCTGTTGCTCGATCGATTTCTTCGACAGCAAGGACCATTTCGATGGGACCGACCAAGCGTCCCTCGCCTGCGACAAGACTTGGCCTTGTCGGCTCAGGGCAAATGCCGTCTTAGCCAGATCCCCAGGGCTCGCTTCGGTGAGCTGGGCGAAGGCGTACCGGGAGCCAGCCCCACTGCTCAGAAGTAGGCAGACTGCTAAAGAGGATAAAAAAGTGGTCGACCGTCTTGAACCCATCGCCTGGGAAACAAACCTCCGGAGAGCAGCTAAGCCTCGACTTGCTAACGCTAGCAAACCGCACAATCAGCCCGCGCAGGGGCCCGGCTCGCAAACTCTCTTTAGCATCGAATTCCGGTGGTAGGAAACTCAACGATTCCTCCTAGCGTTCCGTCCAGGCAAAATAGGTCGGCCTTGCCGGAGCCGATCGTGGAAAAAACCGACCTGGACTGAAGCAGCAAACGACGTATTTGGTGTTTTTTCACCAGATCGGACAGGCGGAGCCGATGTTGGAATACTCATTAGCTCACCGATTTGTTATACTGCAATAGGCGAGCTAGGGTACCTCCCAGCACCTTGCCGCCTAGATCGCACTGCCTCGAACGCCCTCGGGCGTTCGGTGGCGGTGCGTGAAAGGGCCCCTAGGGCTCGACATTGCGGTACCATGGTGCGGCTGAATCCTGTGAGCCACAACCGTCCAAATCTTTGTCGAGTTCAATGAAAAAAAAGAAAATTGTCGTTATCGGTGCTGGTCCTGGTGGACTGGCCGCTGCCATGCAACTTGGGTTTGCTGGTGCGGATGTTACCGTTCTCGAAGCAAAATCGGTCGTCGGGGGTCGTTGTTCGACGATCCAAGCTGGCGATTATCGCTTTGACCTTGGTCCTACCTTCTATCTCTACCCGCGAATTCTCAAAGAGATTTTCGAGTCGGTAGGCTACGACATCGATCGAGTCATCCCGATGAAGCGGCTTACGCCCCAGTATCGCGTGGCGTTTGAGGCCGGTGGCCATTTGGATTGCACGCATCATTTGGAGGACATGGACGCTCAGATAGCCAAGCTATCTCCTGAGGACGTCGGCCAACTGAAAAAGTACTTGGACCATAACCGGGTAAAGCTGGCCAAGTTCCGTCCAATTCTCGAGAGCCCTTTCAATTCCCTTAAGGACTACTTGAGTCCTTCACTCATGGCGGCAGTACCCTACGTCAAGCCCTGGATGTCGCTTGGACAAGAGCTTCAAAAGTACTTCAAGGATCCTCGGCTTGTGATCGCTTTTTCCTTCCAAGCCAAGTATTTGGGGATGTCGCCGTTTCGCTGCCCGAGTCTTTTTTCGATCCTTTCGTTTCTCGAGTACGAGTATGGCGTTTACCATCCCATCGGCGGATGCGGACAGGTCAGCCGCCGGATGGCCGACGTCGCCGAGGAGTTGGGTTGTACGATCCGGTTGAACGAACCGGTTCGCAAGCTTCAATTCTCTGGCAAGCGGGTCACGGGGGTCGAAACCGATCAAGGGACTTACCAAGCCGACGCGATTGTGATCAACGCAGATTTTGCGCATGCGATGCAGGAACTCGTTCCAAACGAGTTGCGCCCGCGTTGGACCGACCGCAAAATTGAGACCAAGCGTTTTTCTTGTTCGACCTTCATGATGTACTTGGGAGTGCGAGGAGAGTTCCCTGAGCTGCCTCACCATACGATTTACATTTCGAAGGATTACGAGGGCAATTTACGTCAGATCGAGCAAGAGAAGTGCTTGCCCACCGAGCCTTCCTTCTACGTTCAAAATGCCTGCGTAAGCGACCCGAGTCTTGCGTCTCCGGGCAAAAGCACCCTTTATGTGCTCGTTCCTGTGCCCCATTTGAGTCCGCAAACACCTTGGGATGCCAAGCAGACAGCGGCCTACCGAGCGTTGACGTTCAAGCGGCTCGAATCGATTGGATTGACCGGGCTCGAAGAGCGAATCGAGTACGAGAAGATCGTCACTCCTAACGATTGGAAAGATGACTACTCGGTCTATCGTGGAGCGACGTTTAACTTGGCACACAACCTTGGTCAGATGCTTCACAAGCGGCCTCATAACAAATTTGAGGATCTAGAGAGCGTCTATTTGGTCGGAGGTGGCACGCATCCGGGGAGTGGACTCCCGGTGATTTACGAATCCTCGCGTATCACTTGCCGTCAGTTGCTCTCCGAATTCGATCTGCCAAACGGCTTTATCGATGAACTGAAACCCTTGGGCAGTCCGAGCCCCCTCGAAACAACGTTAGCTAATAGCTAATAACTAATAGTCGATAGCTAGTGCACCGATGCCCAATCCCCAAAAACCAACCCATCGACGTTACGCAGCAAGACCTTCGCACGGATCGATCCGTGCCGTGGTCCTCGCACTGCTTGCAGTCACTACACTGTCCGTTTTGCTTGGTTTTTTTGCGAATTTGACCTTTCGACCCCAAGGATCCGCCAACCCGATGAACAGCATCAACACCCAGCATTGGTATTCGCTTGCGGCCAAGCAAATGGATGGAACTTCGTTACCGATCGAGTCGTTGCGAGGTCGAATTGTATTGGTGGTCAACGTCGCGAGTCGATGCGGATTTACTCCGCAGTACAAGCAACTTCAGGAACTGCACGATCGGTACAGTTCCAGGGGATTGACGATCCTCGCATTCCCTTGCAATCAATTCGGTGGACAGGAACCGGGCGAGGACAACCAAATCCTCGAATTCTGTAGCACCAACTACGGCGTGACCTTTCCTGTGATGTCGAAGATTCAAGTCAATGGTCCCCAGGCCGATCCGATCTATGTGCATTTGAAGAAGCAGTCACCCGGTCTGTTGGGCTCTGAGGCCATCAAGTGGAACTTCACCAAGTTCCTTGTCGACCAAAGCGGCAACGTTCTGACCCGTTATGCGTCGACGACTTCGCCGAGCGACATCGCCCGGGACATCGAGAAACTACTGACCCCCGAGGCTTAGAAATGTCTCAAGAGTATTTCCCCAACAGGATCGATCGAAGGCTTGCGACGACCTACCTTGGATTGGGACTTGCGGCTTGCTTGTCGGGCCGAGCCCAAGCCGAGTCGGCGGAAGTTTGGCGAATCGAAAACATCGCTGGGACCGGAGTAGCGGGATTCCAAGGAGAAAAAGGTCCTGCCCTAAGTGCGCAACTCGATGATCCTTTTGGGGTCGTACGAGGTCCAGAGCAGAAAGGGTACACCGGGGATCGTGGAGCGGCGCTCGAAGCGACCATGAACTTGCCCCATGAAATCCGTTTCGATTCGGCGGGGGATTTGTACATCGTCGATATGCAGAACCACGCGATCCGCAAAGTGGAACTTGCCACGATGCGAATCACCACGATCGCAGGGACGGGTAGTCCGGGCTATTCTGGAGATGGGGGGCCGGCGATCGAAGCGAAGTTCAAACAGCCTCATAGCATCCAGTTTGGGCCCGAGGGGGATCTCTATGTTTGCGATATCGGCAATCATGCCATTCGACGCATCGACATCAAAACGCAGAAGATTTCGACTTACGCGGGAACCGGGGTGCCGGGACCTACCCCCGACGGAGCGCCCCTGAGTGCAACTCCGTTGAATGGCCCCCGATCGATCGATTTCGATCAACGAGGGGATTTGTGGTTGGCCACAAGGGAGGGGAACCAGGTTTTCCGCATCGATCGCAAGCAGGGGCGGTACGAACATGTTGCCGGCACGGGTCAAAATGGTCTTGCCGGAGATGGTGGGCCAGCCAAACTCGCCAAGCTCAAGGGTCCCAAGGGAATTGCTTTAGACGGTCAAGGAGGAGTGTGGCTTGCCGATACCGAGAGCCATTGCGTAAGGCGGATCGACACGAACACTGGGCTTATCGAGCGGATCGCAGGGACAGGCATCCAGGGGGACGGGCCTGTGGGCGACCCCTTGGAGTGCAAGCTCGCACGGCTTCATGGAATCTTTGTCGATCGCGATGGATCGATCCTTATTGGGGACAGCCAAGCCCACCGAATTCGCCGACTTTACAGAGAAAAATAATCGCTAAGGAATACTACTTAGTGGCGATCGATGGCGATGGCTCGACGGTAGTACGACTCATGTTTTTCTCGGTTGCATCGGGTGCATCACTTTTTTGTGCGCTCAGGCCCCTCGGCTATTCACAAGACGACGGATCTATTAGACTGGTCGCGAGTGGATGAATAGGATGCTTGGTACCAGGAGGAGTCGAGATGCTGCGCTGTATATTTTTGGTCATCGTTGGGATGGTCGCATGGGTCAATGGCCCGACCGATCTGGCTTGTGCGCAGGAGCAGCCTCTCCCGAAGGAGCAGGCGCCCGCCCAGGAACCGGCCCGCGCCCAGGAAACTCAGAGCAACAATCAGCACCTGGCTTTGATGCATCTGATCGAATCCCTCGAGCCTTATCATCCCAAAGGGGAGATAAGGGGCACGGCGATCATCTCTGGATCGACGACCATGCAAACCATGGCACGGTCTTGGTCGGAGCGATTTCGTAAATTCCATCCCGAGGTTGTGCTGACCAAAGGCAAGGATGGAACCGAAAATGCGCTCCAAGAGATCTCGGAGAATCCCGGTGTGATTGCTGGCGCGAGCCGTCCATTGACCGAGGCGGAGCTTTCGGCTCTCAAGAGCAAGAACTGTAAAGAGCCGATATCCTTGATCGTGGCTTTGGACCCTTTGGCGCTCTATGTCCACATCGATAACCCGATCAACAGCATCACTCCGGAGCAACTAGAGGCCATTTTTCGAGCGCCATCGAAGGATAAACCGCACGCAGCCAAGTGGGGCGATCTTGGGGTCAAAGGAGCTTGGGCAGATCAGCCGATCCGCATCCACAGCCGTTCGGACATCAGCGGCACGACAGGTTTTATCAAGCAATGGGTTGCTGCGGGCTCGGAACTTGCCAAATCGGCGCAAGTCCACGAAACGAATCACGACGTGACCAAGGGGGTTGGCAGCGATCCGTACGGCGTCGCCTTGAGCGGCTTTGGGGAAGCCAATCCTAAGGTGCGTGCCGTTCCTTTGGTTCTCAATGGGTCGGCGGTCGAGGCAACAGAAGCGAATTTTCTTGCAGGCAGGTACCCCTTTGTCCGACCGCTGACCCTCATCATCGACAAAGAAGCGACGAAAACCGATGGGGGACTCCGCGAGGGGATCCTGCGGTATGTCCTGAGTCGCGACGGCCAGCTCGAAGCGATCCGCGCGGGATTCTTTCCGCTCGACCCTGCCTTCATCCGCAAACAACTCGATGGGATCAGTGGCCCCCAAGTAAGATAGACCGTTCAAGGAATCCAAAAGGATATTGAAGATGACATCAAGACTTTATCGGCTGGGCTCGCATCTGCTATGTTTGAGCTGCGTGTGGATCGCCACAGGACCGACCGTACAAGCCCAAAGCTGGCTTGGGTTCAATGCCGCCGTTCCCAAGGTAGCCCCTGGGTATGGGGGTGGGGTCGCAGTCAATACGCCAGGCGTTGCACCGAGCTACCCACCGACGGGTTTTCCAACGGCAAGTCCTACGGGACTATCCTCAGCCTCTCCCACGTTGGTGCCGACGACCAAGCAATGGAAACTCGGTGTGGTGGTCCGCAACACCGATCTCGGCGCGATCGTTCAAACCGTGGAGCCCAACAGCGCAGCGCAAACCGCCGGGATCATCCCCGGCGATAGCATCATCGCCGTATCGGGAACTCGCATCGGTGAATTCGATGGCCGAGTCGTCGATATCGGAGAGGAAATCAAACGCTATGTGGATAGCCTTGGAAGAGTCCCGCTTCTGATCCAGGACTCCCGAACCCGTGCTCTGCGATCGAGCGTCGTGACATTGACCTCGACTGCTACGGCATTGAGCGGATCGGTATCTTTGGCCGATCGCGGCAGTTTGCCTATCGGCTCGGTGCTGACGATCCAGCTTCAAAATCTGACACGACCTTTTTACGAAGTGGCCGGCGGTAAAACCGTATTGAAAGCCGAGGGAACCGGGCCGTTTCGCTTTGACCTATTCATCGATCCTCGCTACTTGACCCCTAGCGACCAATACCAACTCACCGCGTTCGTCAGTTCGAACAATCAGGTCGTCTACAATCTGCGGCAACCGGTCCTCGTGCCGGTCCAGGGGCTCAATCAACTTTATAATCTTGCACTCGAACGCCCTTACACGCCCCCTCCTGCGAGCGTTGCGACCACCCCGAACAGCTTCACCCCCGTCGGCGGAGGTGTCGTCACTGCTTCGTTGCCGGCTGCACCTTCCCTACCGGGCCAAGTCAGCACCGATGCGCTCAACCAAGTCTTCGTTTCGTTGCTTGGCAGACAGCCCTCGAGCCGTGAGCTGATCGCTTGGCAGGATTACATGCAGCAAGGCCATACGCTCAACGATGTGGCTGCCAAGATCATGGCAAGCCCGCAGTTTCGCGAACGCTACGCGACCGATCAGGCCTATGTTCAACAAGTGATCCAAACCCTTACAGGTAAACTCGCCACGAGCAATGATGTCAACTATTGGGTCGGTCGAATGACCGCCTTGGGCTCACCGGAAAAAATGATCGCCGAACTCACGGCACAGAAGAAGTAATCGCTAGTCCACTCTGTAGCTGAAAGTTACGCCTCCGCCGGGCAAGCCCGACGGTAGGCTTACACAGCCACCCACACGCCCTTCTTGGCCTCCGTCGGCTTTATGCCGAATGGCGTTGAATTAAAAGCGGAACGGCGCAAGCCGTCCGGTGAAAAACATTGCGATATCGAGGACAATCCATCATTCACCGGAGTGCTTGCGCACTTCCGCTTACACTAACTCAACGCCATTCGGCTTGATGCCGGCGGGGCCAAGACTTGCAGCTACAGGAGCCGTGTTGCGGGTCTGTTTTTTTCCGACTCAATCAACGACCGGCATCGCCGCAGTTCAACAGCCAACGAGTACGAGTACCGTTTCACTGAGTACCGCTTCGCTGAGTACGAGTACGACGAAATGCGATGCGAACCACGAAAGAATCCCACTGACCGAGCGCGAGGTAGAGGCTTTACACAAGTCAAAAACTACCGATCGATCACTTCGGTCCAATGCTTTGTTCGTGTTTCTTCTCGTACTCGTACTCAGCATCGCGGTACTCGTACTCGTACTCGAAGCGACCGAGTGTAGCTATCCGGCCTATTGGTCCACAAGTTCCCGCGAACCGCCTCAATCAACGATCGGCATCGCCGCCGTTCAAACAGCCATCGAGTACGAGTACGACGAAACACGATGCGATGAACAACCTTTCTTTTAGTTTAGCGACCTTAAGTTAGAAAAATTTACATCAGCGAAAACACCGGCCAGCGCGAATCGTGCGCAAGGGCTCTGGATTGCCATTCGTAAGGTACGAACAAAAAGGCGGAGTTTGCAGGTAGAAGGGCCAGTCGCAAATCGTCTGGATAACGCCATTCTCGTTCCCCAGTCCAATCCCGGTCCTCGGGCCGATCGGGCAGCGGTTGGCAGAAGGCTTGTTCTGGGAGTTCAAGCCGAGCGATTTTCGATTTTTCTAGATAGCGGACCGGTCGGCATCCGAGCGGCATAAGTGCCGACTTGAGAATGGCGATCCCGTAGGGTTCCCAATCCCAACGGGCCAGATGGGATTGGAAAGCGCGCATGCGAAGAAGTTCGGCAAGAGGGTTTTGCGTCAGAGAGACGGAGCTGTAGCCTCCCCGTTTCCGGGTGCTCGTGGCGATAAGTCGCTGGCTCATAACGATACGATGCAGAGTTTCCAAGGGACTCGGGGTCGGGTTCCAGTCGAAACGAAACGCTTCATCGAGAAGATCGCGTTGGGATTGGTCTGGCCATTCGGATTGCCGTGCGCGGGTTGTATGGATGAGGTATCGGTCGCTGTTCAACAGAGGGCTTGGGATAGGGCCTGCAAGCTGGAGTGTCGAGGGGACAGCGCGTCGAGAGCACGACCAGGCCGAAGGGCAAGGGTTTGGTGGGGCGTCGGGAAACCATAGGATTGCTCCGAGATCGCTCCAATTTTTTTGGTCGATTTTCTGTGACCTCGATGGGCTCGATTCGGCTCGGATCCACAGCGTGCTCGGTGGAATCTGGGGGCATCGCAGGCGTTTCTCGAGTACCGAGGCGACTTTGCCGCCGCGAGAAACACTCAAGGCTACGAGCCGATCTGCAAGTGCGCAGACCGCGAAGTCTTCGGAAGGGATGATTGGGGTTTTTGAATCGTCTTTCGTCGAGTGGATCTGGCAGTACAGATCGAGGCGGCAAGGATAGGGCTGGTCGGTGCTTGTCGTGTCCAGGGGTGGTTCATCGGCGTGCGTGCAGATGGCTAGGGATTCGATGCCGAAGCGATCGCATGCGAATGCGATGGTCGGTCCGTAGGGAGCTTGGTGAGGGTACAGAACGACCGCCGATTCGCGTTTGGCGAGTTGGAGGATCGAGTCGAGGGCGTGTTGCCATTGGGGGTTGCGAAAAGCGTTGCGAGCCGGGTGCGAGGAGAGGATTCCTAGGAGTCGGCGGTTCAAGAGCCTGATAGGAAATCCGCAGAGGCTCGGATCGACTCCCAGGGAATCGACCAGCGCGTTTTTCCAGCGCTCTGGCCAATCCTTCCTAAGGATCGCTGTGGTGAAATCCGATGGGGGGTCTGAGTCCATAACGGAGCTTCGCTTGGAAATTTGTACCAATCGCACCCAAACGGCTTCAGAATAACGTAAAATGGGGCTTTGGGTTGAATTTGGTTCGTTGGATTCCATTTCGCCCATGAAACACCAACACCCCGTATATCCGCGCTCTGGCCGGCGCGGTCTTGAACATGGCAGATTCGAACGCAACGTCAGATTCAAAAGATTCGACTATTCCGATGGGTGACGCTGCTTCTGCGGCTTCTGAGAATCTGCGGGTAGCAAGCAACACTAGCGATGAAGTTCGGGTTTTTTTTGACCGGGTATCTAGCGAAATTGCCAAGGTTGTCGTCGGGCAAGAGGAACTTGTGACGACGGCCCTGATCGCGTTGGTTTCTGGAGGGCATGTTCTGATCGAGGGGGTACCGGGGCTAGGCAAGACTCTTTTTGTCAAAACGCTAGGTCAAGTCATCGGATGCAAATTTGGGCGGATTCAGTTTACGGCAGATTTGATGCCATCGGATGTCACAGGGGCGCCGATCTTCGATATGAAGTTGCAGGATTTTCGCTTTCGTCCCGGTCCGGTTTTCGTACAACTGTTGCTTGCAGATGAAATCAATCGGTCGCCTGCCAAGACGCATGCGGCATTGCTTGAGATCATGCAAGAGGCCCGGGTGACGATCGATGGAGTGACCCATCCGGTGCCGAGTCCATTCTTGGTTTTTGCGACTCAGAATCCGCTCGAGAGCGAGGGGACCTATTCGCTTCCCGAAGCCCAGCTCGATCGTTTCATGTTCAAAGCGATGGTCAGTTATCCCAGTGAGGAGGAGGAGGCAAGGGTATTGGAGATGCACTCGCGGAAGGTCGACATGGCTCGCCACTTGGAGACCCAGGTGGAGAATGTGTCCAGCGCCCAGACGATCCAGGATTTGATCCACAAGGTATCTCAGGTTCGCATTGAGCCTAAGCTTCTTCAGTACGTCAACCGGATTGTCCGCGCCACTCGAACTTGGCCTACATTCCATATCGGTGCATCGCCACGAGCTGGTTTGAGTTTGATTCAAGGGGCCCGAGCTTTGGCGGCCTTTCGCGGGCGGGACTATGCGGTTCCCGACGATGTGGCCGAGATTGTTTTGCCGACATTGCGGCATCGCGTGGTCTTGGGGGCAGAGGCGGAGGTCGAGGGATTGAGCATCGATCAAGAGTTGCGCACGCTCCTCAAGAGCATAGAAGTCCCGAGGACCTAGTCGTCTTATGGAACCACAGGGACCGTTTTACGACTGGCTCGGAAGGTATCTGTTTTGGGCGCCGTGGGTGGGGTTGATCGCTGCGATTTCCCCCTTATTGGTCTTGGCACTTGGGTGGCGGATTTACCCGACGCTTCGCGCGGTGCGGTTGCTGATCCCATTGCTTGTCCTCTCGGTGCTTATGGTCGCCCTGCCACCTTTGTCGCAGATGCTTGACCCGCAGGGCAAATCCAGTTTTTTTTGGATGCTTCAATTCAGCTCCAAACTCTTGATTTATTTCTTGGTCCTGGTCGATTTGATTGTCGTTGCATTTCTGTGGATCGATCTGCTGACACTCACGGCCCCTTCAGGGATTCGCGTTTCTCGCAAGATGCTTCGAAGTGCCTCGCTCGGTGGGCAACATCATGTCCGTTTGATGGTCGAAAATTTTGGGAATCGAACCCATCGACTCGACGTCAAGGACGACGTACCAGCGACGATGAAGGCCGATCCGGAGACGCAGGAGGTGCTCTTGGCTCCGAGGAAAAGGGTGGAGATCGAGTATGCGCTCCAACCATCGCAGCGCGGTGTTTTTGGGCTAGAGAGCATTTTCCTGCGATTGCAAAGTCGGCTGAATTTTTGGAATCGGTATGTTGAACGCGAGTGCAAGTCGGAATTGTTGGTCTATCCGAACATGCAGCAGCTTCAAGAGTACGCCCATTTGGCTAGGACGAATCGGCTCAGTCTTATCGGAGTCCGCAAGACCCGTAAGATCGGTCAGGACAACAATTTCGAGCGATTGAGAGATTACAACCAGGACGACAATTACAAACACATCGATTGGCGAGCCACAGCCCGCCGTCAAAAGCTCACCGTCAAGGAATTCCAGCAGGACCAAAGCCAGCGGATCGTGTTCATGCTCGATTGTGGTCGATTGATGACCAACGAGTACAGGGGACTGAGCATGCTCGATTACGCCATGAATTCGATCCTGATGATGAGCTATGTCGCATTGAATCAGGGAGACTCCGTGGGCCTGCTCTGTTTTTCGGACAAAGTCGAAAAGTATGTTCCGATCCGGGGTGGTCCAAGGCAGATGAACCACATGCTTCACGGGTTGTTCGATCGTTTTCCGCAGGTCAAGCAATCGAATTTCGATGATGCGTTCTTGTACTTTTCCAATCATTGCCGGAGAAGAACACTGGTGATCCTGATTTCGAACGTGATCGATGACATCACCTCATCGCAGATCACCAGCTACCTATCGACCCTCTTGCCCCGTCATCTGCCCGTTCTATGCTTGATGCGAGACCGCAGCGTCTTTGAACTTGCAGACAATCCGGCACTGGACGAAGAGGTGTTGTATCGCAGTGGAGCGGCGGCCAATCTACTCCTTTGGCGACATGAGGTGCTCAAGAAGGTTTCCGATAGTGGGGCATTGGTCGTCGATGCGTTTCCGGATCAATTGACAGCTCCGCTGATCAACCGCTACCTTGAGGTCAAAGCCAAACACCTGCTGTAGTACTCACTTCGCAACCCAAGGCTATCGTGCTTACTCCGCCAATGAACGACCCAACGAGAGCCAGCGAGCTTTCCGCCAACCAACCGCGACCGATCGGGTCCTTGGTCGACCGCTTTGGTCGAATCCACACTTCGTTGCGGGTATCGGTGACCGATGCTTGCAATATCCGTTGCACTTACTGCATGCCCGAGAAGGTTTTGGGTTTTTTGCCCCAGGATCGTTTGCTTGGGTTCGACTCGATCGTTCGGATGGTGCGAGTGCTTGTTGGAGCCGGGGTGCGCAAAGTTCGGTTGACGGGTGGGGAGCCCTTGATGCGTCCGAACTTGAGCCAATTGGTCGAGCGGTTATCGGCTATTTGCGGGCTCGAGCAGATTGCCTTGACGACCAATGGCATGCTCTTGTCCGATCAGATCGATGGCTTGGTCGCAGGTGGGTTAACCCATATCAACATTTCGCTCGATACGCTGCGCGAGCCTGCGTTTCGACAGATATCCAGAAGAGATGGCTTGGATCGCGTTTTGGAGGGAATCCAAGCGGCAGTCGAGAGCCCCTTGCACGTTCGAATCAATGCCTTGCTCCTGCGCGATATCAACCTGGAGGATTGCCTGCCGCTAGTGGCTTATGCACGCAAGTTAGGGGTGGTCCTGCGGTTCATTGAGTTTATGCCCTTGGATGCCAATCGTTCCTGGAACCTGACGCAGGTCGTCAGCGGCGCGGAGATTCGCCGTTTGGTAGAAGGCCAATTCGGGGCATTGGTTCCTCAGGATCGAGCCGATGCATCGCAGCCCTCTCGGGACTTCCACTTTTCTGACGGAGTCGGCGGAATTGGGTTCATATCTCCGGTTTCTGAGCCATTCTGCTCGAGTTGCAACCGTTTGCGGTTGACGGCTGACGGCAAGTTCCGAAACTGCCTGTTTGGAAAGCAAGAGTGGGAGGTCAAGCCGTTGCTTGAACCTTCCCCGGGCCAGGTAGGGTGCACGGATGAGGAACTTTTGGCCGTCGTGAAAGCTTGTGTGGATCACAAGCATGCTTCGCATGGCATTTCCGATAGTGACTTTCAGCCGCCGGCTAGAGCGATGTATCAAATAGGGGGATAGAGTGCGATGAAACGGTATGATATCTGCGGTTTAGGCAATGCCATTGTCGATATTTTCTTGCAAATCCAAGACGACGAGTTCAATGCCTTGGGCTACGAACGCGGTACGATGCGACTGGTGGATCTGGACGATCAAAAGACCCTTTTAAATCGGTTTGCGAAGGGGACCCATGAGTTGCAGTTGGTCAGCGGGGGTTCGGTAGCCAACTCCGTGATCGCCGCATCGCAACTCGGGGGACAAGGAGCATTCATAGGTTGTGTGGGGGACGACCGCTATGGACTCCACTACGCCGAAGAGTTTCAGGACTTGCGAATCCACATGGGCAATCCGGTGATTGTCGGTGAGAATACCGGGACGTGTGTTGCGATCATCACGCCCGATGCCGAGCGAACGATGCGGACTTGTTTGGGGATTTCGAGCCACTTATCCGATAGGCATATCGATGAGGATCGAATCGCTCAATCGACTTGGCTGTTCATCGAAGGGTATGTTTTTGCGAATCCGCAAACCGGCCAGCATGCGATCCGCAAGGCGATTGAGGTGGCCAAAAAACACGGTACAAAAATCGCGGTGACCTGTTCCGAGCAATTCATCCCGGCAGCCTTTGGGGATGCGTTTGGCGAAGCGCTCAAAGCGACGGACCTGCTCTTTTGCAACGCTCCAGAATCTTTGGCCATCACCGGCAAAGAGACCACAACGGAGGCCTTTGAGGCCTTGAAGGCAATCGTTCCGAACTGCGTTCTTACCGATGGGCCTCATGGAGCCCATGTGCGTTATCAGGGGCAAGAGTCTCACGTTCCGGCTTATGCATGCCAACCGAAGGATCTCACCGGAGCAGGGGATATGTTTGCGGGCGCATTTCTTTTTGGAATCACTCACGGGTACGATGCGGCGATCGCGGCCCGGGGCGCGAACTACCTGTGCTCGAAAGTGATCAGCCAGATCGGTGCAAGGCTCCAAGACGACGCGGTGGCACTCTGGCGAGAGGCGCTCGAAGAGACTCGAGCGACGGACGTCGGCGGCTGAACTCGAATCAAACTCGCCCCACCGGCAATCGGCGATCCATGATCGAAAACCACAATGGGGGCACGAGTGCCAAAAGCACCATGCCCGGGTAACCGTTGGGCATCTGTGGACTGGCAGGCTCATTGAGCAGGACTTGGTAAGGTTTCTCGGCCGACATGTGGTGATCCGAGTGTCGGCTGAGTTCGAAGAGCAGCATTCTGCTGATCCGATGGTTGCTGTTCCAGGAGTGGGATTCGCGAACGGACTCCCAGCGGCCGTTGGCACCTTTTTCTCGCCGCAGTCCGTAGTGTTCGATGTAATTGACGATTTCCAGCAGGAGAAACGACAGGATCGCTACGGTTAAGTAGACCGGCAGGAAAGCGGTGCCAAACAGGTTGATGATCAGAGCGATCCAGGCCGCTTGGATCATCAGAAAAGCGAGCATTTCGTTATGGAAACTCCAGAAGCTTAGGCCATGTTTCTCCAGACGTTTTGCCTCGAGACGCCAAGCGGAACGCCATTGTCCGGGGACCGTTCCGAGCATGAATCGATAGACCGACATGCCTTGGGGTGCCGAGGCAGGATCCTGATCCGTGGCGACCAGGGCATGGTGGCCTCGGACATGCTCGATCGCAAAGTGCATGTAAAGGACGCTCATGAGAATCCACCTACCGATCCAGCGTTCGGCTAGGGTGCGGCGATGGATCAACTCATGGGCGACGGTGATCCCGATTCCGCCGGTGCTGAGCATGACCGAGAGGATCCAACCCAGGCGTACTATGGGATGGGCTTGGGAGTGGTTCCATGTAGTTCCAAGGTAGAAAATCAGCAGGATCTGGACCGGCAAATGCGCATAGAGAATCCAACTGTAGAGTCGATTCTCGCGAGCCGCCTGGATCGAGGTTTCCTCGGAGCTATTTTCCGCGCGTTGATCCGCGTGATGATCTCTGGCGCCCGCCCAAGCATCGAGTGCTGGGATTGCGATAAACACACCGGCCACGGTGAGCCAAGCCCAAGGTCCTCCGAGAGCTAAGCCTAGAGCGGCAGTTCCCGGAACGAGGAACGAAGCCAGGTAGTGCCAGGGTTTCACGAGTTACATCCAGGATCCGAGAAAGAAGAGAATGTCGTTGCGAAATGCCAGAAGCATCAGGCTTAGCAGTGCGACCATACCGCCGATGGTGAGCTTGACTTGCAGGTCTTCATTGACGGGTTTGCCGGTGATCGCTTCGGCTGCGAGGAAAACCATATGACCGCCGTCGAGGGCTGGAACGGGCAGGAAGTTGACAACTGCGAGGTTGGCGCTCAAGAGCGTCAAGAACATCAGCAGTGGCGATACACCTTGTGAGGCTGCCGAAGTGGCTTGAGCGGCGATGGTCGCTGGCCCACCGATGTAGTTGAAAGCCTTGCCCGTGACGATCAACTGGAGGAATTCGAGGACATCGCCGATCCCTCGACGGATTTCCTGTAGGCCCTTCGGGAGGGCTTGGGCCCACGATTTGGCGACGTAGGTTTGGCGATAGGGGCTCAATGCGATGCGTCGATCTGGCGAAAAGACGTCGGCTTCATTCATGACCGATGCGGTAGCGGTTTGGATTTTCGAATCGCGTTCGACCACAATTTGGAATGGCAGACCGGCGGGTAGCGCCTGAACGACGGCGTGGATGTATTGGAGATTCCGAATGGTATCGATGGGGACTTGTTTCGCGAAAAGATCATCGATCCGAGACTCTTTCAGGTAGGTTTGGTGCTCAGGGGTCAAATCTCCGAATTGCAATTGTTGGACGATGTCACCGGGACGAAGTCCGCTTTGTGCTGCCGTGGTGTTCGGGGCGACCGAGGCGATCTTTCTGGATACCGAGTAAACCAACCCTGAGCCCGGCAGGTCCAATCCGACCGAGCCGTAAGTCGGTAAATCATTTTCAAGAAGGAATCGGGTCGGAACGGTCCATTCGAACTGGATCGGGTCGCTGTTCTCTCTGGAGAGTTCGAGGGTTACCTTTTGACCTGCCATGGTAGCGATGCGGTTGGGCAGGCAGATCGCATCCTCAATGGGTTGGCCGTTGAATTTCGTAAGTTTGTCGCCGAGTTTGATACCGGCCGCAGAAGCCGCTGAGTTTTCTGCGATGGCCGTGACGGCGTCAGGTTCGAACCGCAGCCCGAGGGTCTTTAGAGCGACAGGCTCGACCCGCACCGTGAGGGATTTTTTGCTATTGGCGTCTTTTCGCTCGACAGCAAGTTCGACGGGTTGGTTGAGTTTCGGGTGGAGCAGTTCATCGAGTTGGTAGCCAAAAAAGTCGTTACCCGAGTCATTGGCTTCGAACAAAACCCCATCGACGCCCAGGATGCGATCACCGAGTTGCAGGTCGCTCGGTTTCCTTCCCTCGAGTTTCAATAGTCGGCTGTAGGTAGGGATTTGCCCAACCTCGGTCACCGCAGCTGATCGGATGCCGATGGTTTGGAAATTGTGGCGAGCGTCGGGGTCTGCATGAGCCATACTCCCTGCGATTTGAAGGGTTTTTCTTTCACCTTGGCGTTCATAGGTCAGATCGATGGGGGCTTCGAGTTTTCGAATTCCCCCGATGGCGACTTTTTTGCGGATTTCATCGAACGACATTTGGTCGTCTTGGGACGTTTCGATTCCGACGATTCGATCCCCGGCGCGCAGACCGGCTTTCCAAGCTGGATCGCCAGGCATGGTACTTCCGAGGACCGCTGGGGTGTAGGGGACTCCGAGTCGGTAGGCCGTTGCGGCCATCAGGACGCCGAAGATGAGGTTCATGACGACCCCGGCGCTGATGATGATCATGCGAGCAAAGACCGGTTTGGCAGGGTAGGACCTCGGATCGAGTTTGGGGGTATTTAGGGAGGAGGATTTCTGGGAGCTTGGCTCGGTAGATGGGTTATCACCTGCGAGGATTCGTTGGTTTTCCTCTTTGAGGTTGCGTGGATCGTCGTCTTGGCCAAGCATCTTGACGTAGCCACCTAGGGGGATGCTACCGATGCCGTATTCGGTTTCTCCCCATTGGAATCTCGCTAAGCGCGAGGGGAGACGAATCGGTCCGATTTTCATCGGTACGTCGAAACCGATGTAAAATTTCTCGCACTTGACCCCAAACATCTTGGCGGCAAGAAAATGGCCTAGTTCGTGGACGAAGATGACAAAGCCCAACCCTAGGAGCATCAGTGCGATGTTGTAAAGACGTGTGCCCCAGGCTTCGATGAGCGAGGAGTCGGCCGCAAGCAGCCATGGAGACCAAAGACCTAGGGTCCTAGGGCTCATTGCGTTAGAGTCGAGCGACGGGGCAAGGAAAGAGTCCCAGGTGATCGTTACCAGGGAGAAACCAAAGTCTAGCATAGTGATCTATTCCATCGCATCACTTCGTGACGGGCCCAACGGTCCTGCTCGAGCAGTTCGTTGAGGTTCGGAGTGGGTGCGAAATTATGATGTTGTAAAACCGAACGGCATATTTTAGCGATGTCTGTGAGTCGAATATGACCCGAGAGAAATAATTCTACCGCTGCTTCATTGGCTGCATTGAGCACGGCCCCGCAGGTTCCGCCCCTTTGGACGACTTCAAAACCTAGTGCCAGTGCAGGATAGCGTTCTGGGTCGACCGGATACCAACTGAGCGTCTGGCTCAGGTTCCAATCCATACGCTTGGCCGGGCCCATGGTTCGTTTCGGGTAGGTAAGGGCATACTGGATTGGCAATCGCATGTCGGGTGGACTCAGTTGCGCGATGACCGAACCATCGTTGAATTCCACCATCGAATGGATGATCGATTGCGGATGGATGACCACTTGGATTCTCTCGGCCTCTAAACCGAAGAGCCAATGGGCTTCGATCACTTCCAGGGCTTTGTTCATCATGGTCGCCGAGTCGACGGTGATTTTGCGTCCCATCGACCAAGTCGGATGGGCAAGGGCGTCTTGGATCGTTGCCTTTTCGAGATCTTCCAAGGGCCAATCCCTCAGGGGCCCTCCGCTTGCGGTGAGGATAATCCTCTGGGCTGATTGGCCCGGATTCGCACGGCTGGATGTTCCTTGGTCCTCCCACCGATTCGACTCGATCGCACCGGGCCGATCGCACTGGAGAGCTTGGAAGATCGCGCAGTGTTCGCTGTCGACAGGAATGATTTCGGCTCGGGATTCCTTGGCGCTCGAGAGCAGCAGTTGGCCGGCGACGACGAGAGATTCTTTATTGGCCAAGGCCAGTCGCTTGCCGTTTTGAACAGCGGCTAAACTCGATTCGAGCCCGGCAACGCCGACAATCGCTGCGATGACGATATCGACATCCGGACCGGAAATCGACTGGATGAGGGCCTCGGAACCCGCGGCCCTTCGCATGCTCTTGGAGTCCGGGGCAGCTAGCCATTGCCGGGTCAAAGGGTTGAATTCGTCGGTGACGATGGCTAGGGCTGGTCGGTGCTCGAGACATTGCTTTTCGAAGAGTTCGATTTGCTGATGGCACGACATGCAGGTCAGTTCGAAGCCATCGGACTGCGACTGGAGAACCTCCAAGGCGGAGCGACCGATGCTGCCTGTGGAACCCAGGACGGCGACTTTCGGGGGTCGGTTCACGCCCTAGGCTCCGGAGCGGTGCGCAAGCCCCAGATCGCTCGGTTCGAGCGACCGAGTTTGCAGTTCGGTCGGCCATGGGTAAAAAGGTCTCGCATGATCCGTCCTACGCGGTTGATTCGCGGAAGTGGCCACTGGGAATAAACTGGATTTATTCTAGGAATTTTAGTGGCTCTCCTGGGATTCCTCAATGTCAAACCCTGCCAAGGGGTTATCCCGTGTGCATAATAACGGGAGGTATTTCGAGCCGAGACGGCTCGGGTGGCTTTTCTTCTCACAGCCCTTTGCGGGTAACGATGCATGGCAGACGACAACAAATCGGATAAACGGTCGAACTCTTCAGGCAATTCCCAACCGGGGAACAGTTGGCTGATGTACGCCCTTCTGGCCATGCTTTTGGTCATGGCTGCCTTTAGCTTTGTTTCCTCGGCGATTTATCAGGAAATACGCTACCCGGATCTGATCGAACTGATCGATGCGACCAAGTACACCGACGCCTCGCAGAGCCAATTGGAGGAAGGGTCCGAAGGGAAAAAGATCATCACGATCGATTCCGAAAAGTATGAACTGAGCCGGATTCGAAACGTTCAGGTCGACAAAGAGACCGTGCGGGGGGACGTAACGGTATCGAAGATCGTCGAGGGAAAACCCACTGCGGCTAAAAGCCGGATTTTTCAATCGATCAAAGACAATTCCGAAGGAACCAACAAAGAACTCAAAGAGAAACTCACGGCATCGAAGATCTCCTGGGGCAACGCTCCTGGACAGAGTATGCTGACCCAATTCTTTTGGATGTTCTTCCTGCCCTTTTTCTTGATTTCAACCCTCCTTTACTTTGCCATGCGGCGAATGGGCGGCATTGGCTCTCCGATGCAATTCGGGCGGTCTCGTGGCAAACTCTATGCGCAGGAAGACATCGGCATAACGTTCCATGATGTTGCCGGGATCGATGAAGCGGTCGAAGAAGTTCACGAGATCGTGGATTTTCTCAAGCACCCAGAGAAGTACCAGCGACTCGGCGGAAGAATCCCCCGAGGTGTGCTGCTGGTGGGCCCTCCAGGAACCGGTAAAACATTGCTTGCCAAAGCGATCGCGGGAGAAGCGGGAGTTCCCTTCTTTTCGCTTTCGGGGTCGGACTTTGTCGAGATGTTTGTCGGAGTCGGTGCGGCTCGCGTCCGCGACATGTTCCAGCAAGCCGTAGCCAAATCCCCATGCATCATCTTCATCGATGAACTCGATGCGCTCGGCAAGAGCCGAGCAGGGAATATCGTCGGCTCTCACGATGAACGAGAACAGACCCTCAATGCCCTACTCGTTGAGATGGATGGCTTCGATGCGAACTCAGGAGTGATCGTCATGGCAGCGACCAATCGCCCAGAGACACTAGACCCCGCGTTGCTTCGTGCCGGCCGATTCGATCGCCATGTGCTCGTCGACCGACCCGACAAGCAGGGTCGCGAAGACATCTTGAAGGTGCACGTCAAGAACGTCAAACTCAGCGGCAACGTCGAACTCAAACAGATCGCGGCTATCACCCCAGGATTTGTTGGAGCCGACCTTGCCAATCTGGTCAACGAAGCGGCTTTGCTGGCGGCCAGGAAGGGTAAAAATGTGGTCGACCAATCGGAATTCAACGAGGCCGTCGAACGGGCCTCGGCCGGCCTGGAGAAAAAGAAGCGGGTGATGAACGAAGACGAAAAGCTCAGGGTCGCTTACCACGAGGCGGGTCACGCCCTGATCGCCTACTCGATCCCCAACACCGATCCGGTGCACAAAGTTTCCATCATTCCTCGGGGAGTCGCGGCGCTGGGTTACACCATGCAAAGACCAGAAGATGATCGGTATCTTGTCACCCAGCCCGAGCTCGAGGCACAAATGCAAGTTCTTTTGGCTGGCACACTCACCGAGGAAATGATTTTTCGAGACGTAAGCACCGGTGCATCGAACGATCTTGAGCGGGCCACCAACATCGCCCGCGCCATGGTCATGCAGTATGGCATGAGCCGACTCGGTCGGGTCAATTTCCGCGAGGGAAACCGTTCGGCGTTCTTGGCAACAGGGGGCGGTGAGTCCTATGGACGGGACTATTCCGAGCAGACAGCCCGGGAGATCGATCAAGAAGTCAAGCGTCTAATCGATGAGTCTGCCGGGCATGCCAAAGCGGTTCTAACCGAACGGCGTGCGGCCCTCGAAGCCCTCGCGAAACGACTCATGGAGGTCGAAGTCGTCGATGGGGATGATCTCAAATCGATCGTCGATGCGACCATCGATGGTCCTCGCGTTGTACCAGGAACCGTGCCGACCCCTCCTTCGATCGTCACGGGAAACTCAACGTCCAGCCCACCAACGACAAACACCGAGATCGTCCTCAAACAATCTCCAAGCGGGACAGGAACCCACGGGCAGAACTCATCAGATTTTGAGCAGTAACAGCATTCAATGTTGATCCTGAATTGCTCGAACTTACAGAACTAGCTGACGGATCCACGCTACAGGCGGCTGTTGCTCGGGCTATTTTCTGATAAAGGTTCAGTAAGTAGAGGCTCTGTGGGTGCAGGCTCTGTGGGTGCAGGGTCGGTGGGAGCAGGGTCGGTGGGAGTTGGATCCTCGAGTGGGCTAGGAACCATTTGCAGTTCGGTTTCAGGCAAGCTCAGCGGCATGGGTTGGGGATCGAGGGCTTCGGTAGGAGATCTGGTGGTGCCATCGCCGAACGGAGTTTCGGAAGATTGGTCTTGCGAGGCTTCCGAGAAGGTTACTTTTTGCCAGATCAACTCGCGCCAGCCATCGGGAATTTGTTGCCATACGAGCGGTCCTCCGATGAGAGTCAAGGCTGCGATGATGCCAGAAAACAGGAGCCATCGCAGGTAGGTTTTTCTGGCATCTCGGTACCGTAGACCTACAAGTGAGCCGAGCACTTGGGTCTCCTCCTGGGACTCATTGCTGGCCAAAAGTTCGGAGTCATTACCGATTTGTCTTAGGCGAGTTCTTTTCGAGGTCGATTGGCTTGCTAAGTCGATCGACTCGCTCTGTTCATCGCGTTGGGCGGTGACTCTGCGGCGTTGCGTGGTGTAAGGGATCCAGCCGGCAAGTTGGTTTGCTGCGCGTTGAAACCAGGTTGATTTTGAGGCAGGGGAAGGGGTAGAAGGGTTAGCGGGGCGAGCTTTTTGGTCAACGGATTTCTGGTTTGGCTTTTGGCTCGAGCCATTTTTAAGCCCAGCATTTTTAGTCGATGGTGACCCGTTGGACGGTGACCTATTCAATGGTGATCTATCCGATGGTCTTTGCTGTTTGGCTCCGGGCTTGTTTTTGGGTTCCGAAGCAAGAGGACTGGTTTTCGGTGGTTCGGCTATATTTGCTGGGATTTCAAGTGTGGAAACAGCTTGTTTGGGGGCATGGTTGCTTGGGGGTTGAACCACTAGATCGCGTAGGGACTCGATCGCCTCGACGAGTTGCTGCGACTGGCGATCGATGATCTCAGGTAATGATTCGATCGATCTGCTCATCCCGTCGAGTCGCTCGGAGAGTTTTTCGAATTTGTCGCAGAGTTGTTCTTGCGATTTGACCACTCGGTCCAATTCCACCTCAAGCGCCGGACCTGCGGATGTGGCGGTTTGGCTTGTAGGAAAATGAACCGACGGGTTTTTCGATGCGGCCGAATCGAATCCGATCGCTCGAACCAAACGGTCTTTCATAGATTGAAGGTCTGGCAGCCCCGCGCTTGACGGCGGCGGTTGGTTCGGGGTAACCGCTGAGGGAGCAACCGTCGAAGCTTTATTCGGAAACGGCAACGTTTTGAGTGGACTCCGAACTTCGACGATGTGATTTGGCCTTGAAGCATTGTAGAGAAAACGGGCGGCCTCGAAGCCCAAATTCGCGATTCGAATCTGGCTGCCAACTTCAAGGACCTGACCATGGGCAGGTTGATTGTCCACCAAGGTGGGATGCTCACCGAACAGGTCGACCACGCGGCATGAGTCGCCCTGAGTCTCCCCTCGGAAAAGTACTGCTTGGAACTTGCTAATTTGCTTGTGCTTGGTCTGTAAATGACAAGCTGCCGATGAGCCAAGGAGAGACAATGCCGATTGGATTCGAAGATGTGAGGAGTTCGTCGCCGAGTTCAAAAAACCGGCGCGAGCAACAAGGGTATTCGGAAAAATCCGGATGTCATCAACGTTGAAATTCTCCCAGGAAAAGTTTTCGGTTTGCGATTCTACAGGTCGGACAGACTGCACCGTAATGCGGGCATTGGGTTGGAGCCAAACGGTTCCTCCCTGCGTCGCGATGACAGGCTCACAGAGGGACATTGGGATTGATTCGACCAACTCCAGTACCGCTACGTAGTTTTTGCAAACCTGCACGTAGACGCACACGGCTGCCGGTAGGCCAGGAATCGAGATTTCGCATCGTGGGTCACTACCGATACGAGCAAAGGGCCCGGACAGCTCGAAGTGCTGCGTTTTGCCAAGAAAAACGCACTCGAGTCGTACTTTCGCTCCCCCCCACTCCAAGGGTAACAGACTGGTCTCTAACCTCGGCTCCTCCACTTTGCCCCCTTTTTTTCGATCGCCCCATCCCCCGCCCCAACACTCGAATGCCTACGCGACTGGCCCGAGATCATTCGGTAACGATGCATTGTGGTTCTCTGCGTGTCGATGTATAGCCCGAGTCTCAAAAGTCCTCGGTGGGAGAAAACCTCGCTAAAAATAATTTCCCTTTATTTTTTTTCGGGTCAAACCGGGCTTAGCTTTCACACTAAGCGCCCATGAAGTCCGTTAGTAGCAGCGTTACGACGCCCCAGACGCCATTGCCATTGCAATCGGCAAGCTAGGAAGGATTGGAGCAGGTCCTACCCTCGGGAAGATACGACAGCACCCAGCAAATTCCTTGGTTATTTGCGAGTTTTTTGCCGATTCAGACCGCTGATCGTCCATCGGATTGGCTGATCGTAATCGAAATTTCATGAAACTCTAGCAAGTTGTTCAGTTGCCAATCGGATTGCCGACTGTCATACTGTAACTGCCCGAAGAAAAACTACTCAACTTGTCTCCACTCGACCGGCATCGCTATGTCAGAACCCGTGGCTTTGAATTCTTCTGAAGCATTTGGAAACCCCGGCCTATGCCAGGGAGATTTCGAAAACCCAAAGCTTTCTCTTCCTGCAATACCAGCTTTCGAAATCCCCGATGAGCTTCGGGGAGAGTTCATCGCTCCTGGGGTTTTAACGACTCTTGAAGTCCCTTCCTACCACCGATGGAAACGCATCTGGGAAGTCCCAATCGCGTTCCTTTTGGCCATTCCGGCCTTATCGATAACGCTGGTTCTCATGGTATTGGTGAAACTCACGAGCAAGGGGCCTGGAATTTACGCTCAGGTCCGTTCGGGCAAAGACGGGAAGGAATTCACGATGTACAAGCTCCGCAGCATGTACACCGATGCAGAAAAAAATGGCGCTCAATGGAGCACTGGCGACGCAGACCGTCGGATCACTCCCTTGGGGTATTGGCTTCGCAAACTTCACCTCGACGAACTTCCTCAGATTATCAATGTGCTTAAGGGGGAGATGTCGTTTTGCGGCCCTAGACCCGAACGCCCACAATTCGTCTCGGAACTTGAAAAGTGCGTTCCCTACTACCGCACGAGGCTGGCTGTTCGCCCCGGAATTACCGGCTTTGCACAGATCAACCTTCCGGCCGATAGCGACACCATATCGGTGATGAAAAAACAAACGCTCGATCTGGATTACATTGAAGACGCGTCGCTCACAGCAGACCTGCGAATGGTCGGCTGCACAGCCTTGCGACTCGTTGGAGTTCCAGGCAAGGTTGCTACCCGATTCGCCGGCTTGGTACGAAGCCCCGAAGAGTCGAAATTCTCAAACCACTACATCGACCTCTGGCAAAAGTGCGAGAAGGTCAAAAATCAAAATATTCCGAGCTAGCTCGAATCCCATCGGAGTCCAAACGATTCGACCCGAACCCAAGCATATCTTTTCGATCGACGTCGAAGACTACTACCACGTGTCGAACTTCGACTCAATCTGCTCACCAGATCACTGGTCGGACTGGGAACAACGCGTCGAGACGAACACCCATCGGATGCTCGATCTCTTAGAACGCAAGTCGGTGAAGTCTTATTGCTACTTCTTAGGTTGGGTTGCAGACAAATATCCCGAATTGGTCCATCGTGCAGTAGCCCAAGGGCACATCATCGGATCGCATACTTACTGGCACCGAAGGATCTACCAACACACCCCGACCTCGCTTCATCTAGATCTGGGGATGGCAAATGACACCCTCTCAAAACTTGCAAGCTATCCCATTCGACACTTTCGTGCGCCGACGTTCTCCATCACGAAGAAATCTCCGTGGGCACTGGCCATCCTTAAACAACACGGCTTTGAGCATGACAGCAGTGTCGTACCCGTGCACCACGACCGATATGGTATTCCCGACTCTCCCCTAGATTCCTATCTTCTTTCCGACGGAAAACACCAAATCGCTGAACATCCCGTCAGTGTCCTCAAGCTCCCAGGATTGCGAATTCCAATCGGTGGTGGGGGATACTTCAGAATCTTCCCCTGGTGGTTCACTCGCTGGGCTCTTCGAAAAATCGAGCGATCCGGTCGTACTATCCATTTCTACATCCACCCCTGGGAAATCGATCCGGGCCAACCTATCGCTAATCAACTCAGTACGTTCTCCCGTTTTCGCCATTACCGAAATCTCAATCGATGCTTCGATCGACTGGAACGACTCTTCGATACATTTTCTTTCGGAAATCTGGGGCTGCCCAAGCCCCAAGGAAGCTATCTGCTAGCCGGATAAAGTATCCGAGCCATCTGCAGGAAGACCTCCTCTAGCGCTGCGTAGTAACGCAGCGAATCCATCGAATTCCGCTTAGACCTCAAATCTTCGAGCCTCTTCTCGAGTTGCTCGATGAGGCTCCTGTCCTGGGATGATAACCCCTCGCGTTGGATCGGCTCCTTGAGCCATACACCTCTGGCTAACACGCCGTCGACCTTTCCATCCTCAGATCGCTTGATGAGCCTGAGGCCTCGATAAAAATCCGCAGGCGTGCCCTTGCCGTCACCATTGTCGTCCAAAATCGCCTGCTCGGTCGCCAACAACTTGTTGTCCTCGTAGTAACGTTGCGTCTTGCGAGAAGCCGAGGCAAATGCCTCCAAAACAGATATGGCTCGGTCATGGTCCAAATCCGACTCCGGATCGCTGATGCTCTGTGCGAAAAATCCCCCGAAACGCGAAAAATTCGACTCCGATCCACTCTTGGTCGATGCGATCACCACTCGATTAGGGTGCGATAACGCCGCTAAAAATGGCCCCGAACTCGACCCGCAAACGGCGATCACCCATCGATGCTTCGATCCACTGAACCATTGCCCAAGCTCCTGCGCTGATACGTCAGATCCTCGCAAATTGAATTTGGTGGTTTTCCCGTCGTGGGTTCCATGCCCCATGAGCACTAGCCAATATGTCCCCTCCTCGGGTACTTGCTCGACGCGATCGATCCAGGCCTTGAGTCTCTCGCGGTCGCTGGTCCCATCGACCACCCCTGACTGGGCTGGGCTGACCTGAACTGGGCTGACCTGAACTGGGCTGACCTGGGTTGGATTTACCGGACCGATCCACTGCACCGTTGTCCCCTGAGTCGATTCGCCCCAAAGCTGGGCCCACTGCTGGAACATGTTGCCATAGAGTGGCTCTCCAGGTGCCCCTAGAACCAGACACACACTAGGCACCGAATCCTGGCCTAAAGATAGACCTTGATCCAAACCGATCCAAAGAAAAAATCCAATCAGAAATCGGCTAGGCCAACCCATGTCGACGCCTCCAGAGCCACTCAGCAGCGAAACAAAAAACAGCCAACCCAAGCAATCCAGGAGTATGCCAAAGCGCTGTGGTCCGTCGCTCGGTGAACTTCAATCGCTCTACAGGAATTTTCGCTAATATAGAATCCAGTCGGTCCGAGGGGATCACCGCACCACCACTGGATTGGGCCAAGTCTTGTAAATGGTTTTCATCGATGCTGCAATCGGCTAGCTCGATCGCCTCGGGCTCATAGACGAAGGCCGATTGGGCTTGGCCAACGAGGATCCCATCGGCGCTTCGAGCCTCGGCCTCCACACGATAGACGCCACTGCGACGCATCAGAAAACTAGTTGCATAAACGCCCGGAGACTCCAAGGATGCCACCCCCTTGACCTCGATCGCTGCATCCCCCCCCGGGGGTACGATCCGAACCTCGACGGATGCATTGTCCAAGGCGGAAAATTTTTCGTCCCGCACCGTAACCTCAATCCATCGCTTGGCACTCTGAACGAGATCCTCACGGCTCGCCATCTCGACGCGTTTCGGGATGTCGACCATCATCCCCCGAACGATCTGCCTCCAGGACTGGTAAAACGGACTGTTGCTCTCTTGGCGATTCATCAGTGCCCAGCGCCACAAGTCACCGAGCATGACGGCTCCGGTCTGACCTTTTCCGAATTTTTGCACCACAAGCAGCGGTGCCTTCGATCCATCTTGCAATTGACCTTCGACCAGAACTCTCGCGCCGGCTTTGACCCCAACGGTACGATTCCAAACCTCAAACGATGGCATTTGCTCAATGCGTTTGGATTCATCTGCTTGATTGTCCTGCAACCTTAGATATGGCAACAGCCATCCCTCGCGCGTTAGCTCGAAACGGATGGAACCTTCCGATGCCTGCCCGATCTGAGGAATCAAGGTTTCAGGCTCCGTTGGATCGCCATAGACCGGCAAGAGTTGCCCCAGGACCGAATCCCGAAATCCCCGACCTCGCATGCTCTCTTGGCCGCCGAGCATCAGCAAGCTACCTCCTCTTAGGGAAACAAACTGACGCAAAAGCTGCATTTGATCGACCGTGAAAAACTCGGTCTCCAGATCGTCAAGAATGATCATCGAGTAGGCATACAGCTCCGCCGCATCCTTGGGAAAGCCCTTCGTTAACTCATCCTTTCCCACGACCCCCAACCTTGCAAAGACCGGTTCGTCGTACTTCTCCTTCTCCTCCTGAGAAACATCCTCAAACCCTGAAAACAAGGGATTGGTATCCTCGGTCCCTTTGCTTCGAAAACTGAACTTTGGCTGTTTTTTGGCAATCCTGACCAAAGCCGTCAAAGCCAACTCGGCGTCTTGGCTCAAGGCCCGTTGGAGGAACTTGTACTCCCAGTTCGGCCTGCCCGATAAGTAAAGGATCCTATAAGGCCCCATCGTCCGATCGACGGCTGCATACCGATGGTTGTTTTCGAGCGTCATCTCCAGGTCTGGAATGTCTCGCACCAAACGGCACACGACCTTATAGCCCTGGGGGCCCATCTCCTTGGGCCGAAACTGAAACCGAACCACCGCTGCTTTGCCCGACGAGTCGAGCTCGATCGTCTGCTTCTGGAGGACTTCTTGATCAAGCCCTTCCAAGTGCACATCGACCCGTTCGGATGGAAAGCCTCGATGGCCAATCGTCGCAACGATCGTGACCGGCGCGGTCTCAAAATCGCTGGTCTGAACACTCACGCTCTGTATCCACAAATCCCGCTTCGGATCCCCTTGGGTCGGTACCAACACCGGAAAAATTGGAATGCTCTTGAATGGACTTCCTTCTGCTTGAAGATTCTCGACCCGATTGGTGCTTCGGCCATCGGTAATGACCACAATGCCCGCTGGCGGTTCGTTCGGGTAACGCTCCTTGAGACTCACCAATGCCCCTTCTATGTTGGATTGGTACTCGGTACCATCCCACTGACTCAGTTGTTCCACCGTTTGAATCGGACCACCAAAAAGGTACTTCTTCAGACGATACTCAGCTCCCAGTTCGCTCAACCAACTCGCTTCATCGGCGATCGTTCCTGCAAAGGCTGGGACCAACTGCCCCTCTGTGGGGGAATCCTGGGTGTACAAGGCTCTCATCGACCGACTATTGTCGATAAGCACCGCAATGGTATTGGCTTGCGATTTCGGTACCGTCAAACTACGTGTGGGCTCCAGAAGACAAAAGCACAAAATTCCCAAACCGACGGATCGAAGCATTGTCCCGATCCATCGAGACTTTTGCCCAACCGCCTGGCGATAGGAAAACCATGTGGCGACCGAAAAGGTAGCCCACATGAGGATTGCCAAGGGAGCCCAAGCTGCTTTCGCAAATACAATATTCTCGAACCACTCGATCACTTGGTTTGCTCTCCCCCCAAGCGTTCGAAATAACGATCCAATTCCGATCGGAAACGATCCGGTACCGGATCGCGATCTAAGGGAACAAGTTCGTTTTCTTTGGCCGTTTTGCGAATCAACTCCTCTTGCACACGCCGCTGCAACTCCTGCAACGGATTCGATATCAACTTCTTGACCAACTCCCACTGCGGCTCCTTGGAATGCCGCTTGTACTCCTTGCGGAAATCTCGCGCAGCCTCGCGCACTCGAGCCGCTTCGGCCTTCAATTCCGGATCGCGTACCAACTCTTCAATATCCCGAAGCCGGTCAGTCCACTGCGCGTAGTCTTCACCCATCAACGGAGAGCTCGACTCCAAGCCACCGCCGCCACCGGCTCGCTGCATGCGTTCCTCAAGCGCTTCGAGCGCCGAGCGAGGGGAAGGCTCGCGAGCTTGCGAGGAACTTCTCGCTTGGCGGGGTTGGCCTTCGCGGGGTTGGCCTTCGCGGGGTTGGCTTTCGGGGGGCTGGCCTTGGCTGGGCTGGCCTTCGCTGGGCTGGCCTTCGC
>JAJTFB010000040.1 GCA_021300015.1 Pirellula sp.
TGGCAGGTGCTGCCGGACCGTCGGACGGAAAAGGCGGCGAATCATGCGATTAACCGAAGTCGCGGAGTCGTCGGTTTTGGCAATGGAAAATCAATCGCCGCGACTCGGTTATCGCGGACGTTAGCAGTCATGCAAGAGACAGTGCTGCCCCGCGAGTTTCCCGGTGGGCGCCTTCGGCGCTTGCGATCCTCCGACCGCGAGGCGTTTCAAGCCTATCGCGGCATTCCTGAACTCGGACGCTATCAGGGATGGTCGCCCATGTCCGAGTCAGAATCGCTCAAGTTCCTCGACGAGATGAGCCAAGCTCCCCTGTTTGTCGCCGGTCATTGGGTGCAGCTTGGCATCAGCGATCCGGCGACCGACCGCTTGGTCGGCGACATCGGCTTATATCTGTCAGAGGACAGTAGCATCGGGGAGGTTGGCTTCACGCTAGAGCCGTCTGCGCAGGGTCGCGGCATCGCGAGCAGAGCCGTCAGCGAAGCGCTGCAGTTGATGTTTTCCGCCACCAATGTTGCACGAATCGTGGGCGTCACCGACGAGCGCAACCTGCCTAGCATTCGCCTTTTGGAGCGTCTTGGCTTCGAGTTTATGGAGAGCCGTCGCGTTGTTTACCGTGGCAAGCCCTGCAAGGAACTGGTGTATGCGCTGCTCCGAGGTGACGGCTAAGCAGATCGGAACGCCAACCATCCGGGTTGATGGTTGCAGATAATCTGAATGAGTAAGCCTGCCCGTTGCCGGGCACCCTCCCACACCACCAGCTACTCACACCTTCACCTTCTTCGCCCCTGCCGCCTTAGCAAAATCATCCTAGGTCACCAGCAGGTAGCTCTGCTGCGCGATACGTGGTGAGTTGCCAAGCCAGGAACAAACCACATGCAGTGGGAACTCACGTTGCAATTCGGTCTGTCTGCTAGCCCGCATCGAATGGAACAATCGTGGCCAGCCCGAGATTTTGCCGAGATAGCCATCAACCCATAAAATTCTTGCTCGGCTCGCAAGTGCCGGATATCATTCAACTCCGGGTCGAGCCAGACTTGCGTGATAGGCTGCGATGGTGCGGTCTACAGGTTTTATCTCGTTCTTTTATAGACAAGTTAGGCGATGGAGTGAAATGCGACCGATCGCATTCAGCAACGCAAAGTATGTCAAGACGCACCGAGTAGAGACTTTCCAGGGTCAGAGTCGGTGCTACTTTTGAAAATGATGCATGGGAAGGAATGTTTATGAACAACATCATGTGGACCGTAGGCGGCACGAAGGCAGACCTTGAAAACCTTTTGAAAGAGATACGGCAGTTCGAGAGCCAGAACGGTGGGAAACTAATCCCTGACGACAGCCAGCCTCGGCGACTGCCGTCCGACCCAGACGCTCCGATGGGCCAATTGGAGTGGTACGAGGTCGTTCTGGCGATCGCCACTAGCGCAGTCGGCAGCGGCTTGTATGAAGGCATCAAAGCTCAAATCAAAAAGCACGTAGCGGCGAAGCCCAACCAAGCGACCTTCACCGAAACCAAGCAAGACCAATGACCGGATACGAGTGGGACTTCCCGCCACTGCGTCACTCGCTCGGGACGCGGGCCACCTTCAGCCCGCTGACTTGTCTGATCGCGGCCCACCCGCTCGACCGAGCGACCGAACGGGCACGCATCGCCTCAGGTTCGCTCGTGGATGGCCTTGGGGGCAATGTCGCCTACTACCACGAGTTGTTCCATTGGGTTCAATTTCAGGCTTCTACGCTTGGCCAGTTCCTGCTCACCCTCCGCCACGCTCGGGACCAACTAGTCTATCAGTCCGCCCTCGAAGACCCGGCGTTCCGTGACACGCTGTTCGACCCGAAACGCAAATCGCCGGTTATCGCTTACGAAACGGCGGGCGAACCCGATCCGCGGTTCAGCTGTTCAACCCACGAGCGCCTCGACCGCTATCGCGATGTGGAGGTTGTCCGCCGACTGTTCTACCGCCCGCACATGGTTGGCTACGAACTCTACCCGTTCGCCGTTGCAGTCGAGCGAGCATTGGAGCACGTCGGGGCGCTGGAGCAGGAGAGCGGCTATGGTGCCGGCCGGCCGGATCGCTCTTTCCGTGTCACCACGGGTGAGGCGGTCGATTTCGCGACCAGCACCGAATCGATCCTCGAACTCTCGGCGCTGGCTATGGAACTACTGATGCACCTGACGGCCAGGGAGATCGACATAGACCTACTCCAATATGTTCTAAATCGAATCCAGGATGAGATCCGCGAGGTGAGGGCCTCGGCGCTGGCGTGTGTGGGGGGGGCGCTTTTGGACGAATTGCTGAAGATGGCTCAGTCAGGCGACGGGACCGCCCTTTACGATACCGTCACTAAGATCGCTATTATATGCGATGTCGCCCTGAACCCGCCTCTGCCGCCGGTTTGCGAGGTCGCAGATACCATTGCCTTGGACGATGTCCTACCGACTTCACGCTTCGCACGCCTCCTTGCGGTTGCCCAATTGGGCGGGTCTGGTGATGAGTTTCACCTCTCTCCCGATACAGTGACGAGGTATCGGGACCGTATCGCTCGGGACTCCGGATTAACTTACGCCGGCCCAGATCCAAGTCATACAACCCGTCCGTACCCATCTCTTCCAGACACAAAGGACTTACCCCGGTTTCACTGGCTGTTCCTGCGGGCTACGTCCGCTCGCTTCTTTGCTCTGCGGCGTGAGTTTCCGGAACTGCTGGTGTTCTTCGGCCCGCTCTTCTCCGGTTATCGCTCGGAACAGTTTACCGACGCGATCGAGTTGAACGACGAGAAATGGTTTTTGCCGCCCGCGTTCGAGGCTCCTGACGGCATCAAACCATGCGCTGCTGTCGAAACGGCCAAAGCGTTCATCCAGAGTTTGGCAGCGGACTTCTCCATGAACGATTTCGTCGCACGTCCTGAGTTACTATCGCTTCCTCACTTTCCGAAGTCGGCACGAGCCGAGTTGATCGGTGCGGTTCAGGACTGGGTCACCCGGTTGCGTGTTCATTGCGGTTGATCAGTAAACTTTAGCGAGTCACCCCTCCACCATCACCTTCTTTGCCCCCGCCGCTCTCACAAAATCATCCTCGGTGACCTAGGAATTGAGAATGGAAAATTGAGAATGGAGAATTATTAAGAACACGCCGACCCGCATGGATTTCAATTCTCAATTCTCAATTCTCAATTCAGTTAGTAGGTTGGCGTTCTTCCAACCCATCGCTGTGTTGGCTGCCGCTCGGTACTGCGGTGCGGCGACCACGTATTGACTCTTGTCGCCGAAGAGCAGGGAACCACGGAACACGCCGAATACACGGAAGCATGACATAACACGGGAAGGCTTTATTTCCGTGTATTCGGTGTGTTCTGTGGTTAAAGGACGGATGAAGAAGTAAAGCCTCCACCGTCTGGCGACAGGTGGCTACGTCCGGACAGGTGGCGACGGACACTATACGCTTCTAGCCTGTGCACTAGGTGCTGCAGAGCATGAGCGATTCGAGCCAATCGCGCCAATGACGCAGCGAGATCGCGTCCATCGTGGGGATCCCAAGCGGAGGGACCGAAAGCTGCTTGTTGCCAGCCAGCCAAGTGATCGAACTATTGAGCATTCCGCTAGCATCGGTTTCCATAGTCAACTGCAACGGGTCGGCCTGCTCCCGTCCCGCAAAGCAGTTCTGCAAGTCGATGCTGGCCAAGCGGTTCCAATGGAGATTGCCCAAACGCGTCCCCTCGATGAACTGCAGCACCGGCTGCTGCTTGCCCTCCCGGCTGAAGCGAAGTGTACGGCTGATGGAATGGCCACTTGGCGTGTCTTTGGAAATCAGTACCTTCGGAGGATGGACATTTCCGTCCCGCTCTTGAATGATCAACCCGAAGTCGTAACTCGATGCACCAAAGGCCACGGGATTCTTGGCATCCAACGGGGGCATCAAGTGGCGGGCTTGGACCGCTGCACCCCGAGCCAAATCGGTCGAACCCATCGGTATGACTTTCGCTTTCGGATGCACCAATGCCGTGATCCGCGAGAGCAACGTCGGAAGCCAACGCAGGTCGCCGATGACGATCAGCGTCTCGATTTGCCGACCATCGACACTCGCTCGGGCCATCGCCTCCTTGGCAAATAGCTCGCAGTCATCGACCAGATCATCCACCCAATCGGAAACTCGATCCCGCTCGACCGATCCTTCGAACTTGCCCTTTGGAAGCTCGATAATGAAGGGGACTTTGGCCGCGTGTCGCAGACGCTCAAAGGCCCGTTCCATCGTTCGCTGCAATTGAGAAGCTAGCCCCAGATTTTCCCGAGCGCTGATCCCATGCTGCTTTTCGATCATCCCAGCGAGCCGCTTGGTTGCAACGTCGTACCACCGAACCGTGCCGCGACGAGAATCTCCGACCGCCCCGAGGGTTTGAACCCGCGTCGTGGTCGACTGCACAACCGAGGCCTCGCAGGCACTGCCGCTGAGCATCACAACCAAGATATTTTTCTGATAGTCCGTATCCCCACGAGCTTGGGCCAATCGGGCTTCGATTTCGCAATGGGCCAAAGCCGCCGCAAGAGGCTTATCGAGCAGTTGCAAAACTTCCAATCCAGCGATCGAGCAAGCGATTTTTGTGCTGAGGCGATGCATCTGGTCGTAGCAGCCCGGAACGGTCACAACCGCATGCGATGCGCTCGGGTATTTGCTCCGAGTCTGCAGGATGATTTGCCGCAGAATACTCGCGACGAGAACCTCGGGCGGAACCCGCCGTCCGCCGAAGGGTTTCTCCAGCATCGGCAAGCCATACCATCGCTGGATCCCATAGAAAATCTGCTCCGGATGCTGAACCCGCTGGTCGGCCGCTGCCGATCCGATCCTGACTAAACCTTGGTCGCTATAGACCATGTTCCTCAATTCGAGCAGCTCGCCATCCAAAGGGACTTGCTCGATTTTGAACTCCTGGTTGACGTAGCTCGAGCGTGAATGGACCATCCCCAAGTCGATTCCAAACGGACCGAAGGACTTCCGCGATGTCGAGGTTCCCTGGCCGATACTCGTAGGTCGTTCTCGCGTCGCACCCTCCCGCAAGTCCAGCTTGCGCGAATCCGACTTGCGACCCGAAAGCGAAGGTCCCGGACGCTCGAGCAGACCGAGCTCGTAGAGTTTCTCAAGCAGATGATGGGCCGAAGGACACCGATCGACGACGTCCTTGGCCACGAGCCATTGAAAGATCGAATCGAGCCTTAGGTCCAGATCGCTGCGCAACTCGTACAAAGCCGGAGGAGCCCTTCGCAACTGAGCCATGGCCGTCTGCATCACCTCCCCGGTGAACATCGGCCTGCCTATCAACAGATAAAAAAGCGTTGCGCCAAGCGAGTACAGATCCGTGCGGTAGTCGACCAGATCCGGCGTATTGATCTGCTCGGGAGACATGTACTCGACGGTCCCGATCAGTTGGCTTTTACCCACCTCATTGGCGTTACCTAAATCGCGCAAGACCGCCAAACCGAAGTCGAGGATCTTCAAAGTCCCTTGCTGAGTGAGCATCATGTTGCCAGGTTTGATGTCCCGATGGACGATCCCCAAGCCGTGCGCGTACTCGAGCGCCACGGCTGCTTGCTCGATCACCTTGATCGCATCGCTCCCACTCATCGGTCCCTGGATCCCTACGCGCTGCGCAAGCGATTCTCCTTGGATCAACTCCATAACCAAATAATGGACCGAGTTGGTTCGGGTCCGATGGCACCCGGCATCAAAGGCCGTGACAATGTTCGGATGCATCATCCGCCCCTGCGCACGGACCTCCGCATAAAACCGATCGACCGCTTGAGCGTCGGAAGAAAGGCGCTTCGGAAGAACCTTCACGGCAACCTCACGGTCCATCGTTCGATGACGGGCTCGGTAGACCTGACCCATACCACCGGCACCCAAACGGTCCAAGATGATGTACTCGCCTAAGACCGGCGCTCGGCGTTCCCTGGGTACCGATAATTCCGATGGCGATTCCGGTGGCGCATCAGATCCAAAATCGAACTCGAAATCCTCCTCGAGCGGCCAATTCCTAGGCGTCGACTCTCCAAAACCCATCGCGCGCGTGATGTCGGTGGGCTCCTTGCGATCCCCGGGAGTTTCGTTGCTCATAGCCAAAGGGTTCCCTATTCCGATCGTTTCGCGCCAGACGGCTTCCGGCCAAGCGGTTCTGCCGATGGACCATAAACTACCAGCAAAATGGACCGGCCCACCATCAACCGCTCCGGATTTTTAAGCTAAAATTCTATTCGATGCATCCGAATCCACCAACAAAAACCGACCCAAGCTTTCCCATCCTCGACGTGGAAAATGTCTCGGTGGTACGTGGAAAAGCCAAATTGCTCGACGGCTTATCCCTGTCGATCGCCCTCGGAGAGCACACGGCCATCCTCGGACCCAACGGCTCAGGCAAATCGACTCTGCTCAAACTCCTGACCCGAAACCTGTATCCTTCCATTCTCGAAGGCCACCAGCCTGGAACCATCCGAATCTTCGGCCAAACCGAATGGAACGTCTGGGACCTCCGCACCCGATTGGGGTTCGTCAGCGGAGAGATCGACCAACATTTTCACGCAGGCCGATCCGGCCGACTTACGGCCGAACAAGCTGTCTTAACCGGATTCTTTTCCAGCGAACTCGAGCCCGACCCGGAATTCATCACCGAATCGATGCGAACCGCCGCTCACCAAGCGATGGGCCTCATGGGAATCGAACCGCTGGCCAAACGTACCCTCGGAACCATGTCCACCGGCGAACGCCGACGAACCCTCCTGGCCCGAGCCATCGCTCGGCGACCCCAAGCCCTGATACTCGATGAACCGACGGCCGGTCTGGATCTGCTGGCCCAACGACAATTGCTCGACCACCTCGAAAAAATCGCCAAACAAGACACCACGCTAATCCTGGTAACCCATCAACTCAGCGAGGTCCTTCCCTGTATCCAAAACACGGTCCTCTTGAACCGAGGCTCGGTGGCTTGGAACGGCAGTACCGACGAGGCCATGCACCCAGATCGACTCTCACGACTTTTTGGATGCCCGCTATCGGTCCAGAAATCTGACTCAGGCTACTGGCGCGTCGAACTGGTCAACTGATTGGACCCCATAAGCTCGGCGCTAGGGCTTACTTCGGCAACGGTGCGCGGACCGGCTCGACGATCTGCTCAAGAGTCGTCTCGCGGACCGTCGCTGGAACTCCAGGTGCCCTGGCCGAAGGCTCGATGATCTCACCCGGCGGTGCAGACTCGATCGTTTCGATCAACCCAGACGCAACCCCGGGTGTCCCGACGGTGCTCGGATCGAACGGTCCTGCACTGATGCGGTCGCGGACGATCACCTCCTGGGGGTTGTCCCGAGGAGTGAAGTAACGGCCTCGCTCATAAGCCCCACTGAGCATCGAACCATTGAGCGGTTCTTCGGACAAGGTGACTTGGTTGTAGTTCAGCAGCGAACCTTTCTCGCGATGGAAGTCTCGGATGGCCAAGTTGTAGTCGACCAACGATCGGAAAAACGCACTGGTGCTGTTGGCCAATTGCTGCTGGGCTTGGAGCAAGAAATTGATGTTGATCAACCCCTTCTCGTAACGGTTGCGCAATACCTCGACCTGAAGTTTGTCCGCTTCGATGCGGTTGTAATTGATCTGCATCTGCTCGTAGGATCTGGAGATCTGACGGGCCGCATTGCTCAAATCATGGGAGATTCGAAGCTGCTGCTCTTTGAGGATCGCTACCTCGCGCGCCAAATTCAATTGAGCATGCCGAACAGCCGCCGATGCTTGCCGCAGACCGACGTTGTAGGTCCATTCGAAACCACCTTGCCATTCCTGGTAGTCTCCGGTCCCAAGATTGGAGAAGAAACTATCGGTCGACTCAGCTGGGTTGCGAGCGCCAAACAGATGGTCTCCAAGACCTCGGTACCGATAGCGTGTCAACGCATCGAGACGAGGACGCTTGTTCAAACGCGAAGCGATCAATTCGAGCTCACGCCGTTTGATCGTCCACTCCTGACGACGGACCTCGACGCGCCGATTCGTCGCGTCGGCAAGCGAAGCTTGCCAGTCGAACATCACCTCGGCTTGGATCGGATCATCGACCGGTTTAAGCAACCGTCCATCGGTCGCAGGATAGCCGATCATGTATCGCAAGCGTTGCTCGGCCGCGTACATGCCGTTGGGGCCGGACAACGCGTCGTTCAATTGCGACGCGAATAAGTAGTAATTCGATCGAGCTTGAGCCTCCGCATCGGCCTCCCCTCCCCGATACCCGACCTTCTGAAGCTCCCTGATTCGCTGCCATGTCCGCAACGCGTTTTCACGTCCAGAGATCTGCGCCTCGAGGTTTCGGTACGTAAAGTACAACTCCCAATACGCGGTTTCAACGTCGTTGATCAATCGAATCACACCGTTCTCGAAATCCGCAAGAGAGATGTCGGTGTTGATCCGAGCAATCAGCACGCCGTTGTACTGCCCGACGATCCCACCCGGTCCTGCGATGCGATTGAACGTGGTTCCCGCACCCTGCATCAACGGTTGGCGATACTCGGCCTCCAAAAACCCACTGAAGTCACTTTCATACTTCCGGTTCGGCCGATTGTTTCGGTCGTAAATGACGTTGCTGCGCAGAGAGTAAGTCGCACCCGTGGCCGTCCGCTTCTGGATCTGGTTGATGTTCGTTCCGAGCGTTTGATTGAACGCAAACACACCGAGCAAATCGGCAATCTCAGGCGGTAAACCTTGCGGCGAAAAGTTCTGAGGCACATCGTTCTTCTGCCAAAACAACTGCGAACTAACCGTCGCGTCGAATGCGGCCAAAGCCGCTTGAGTGCCACCGAGCGGATTCAAATCCGTCAACGCCGGGTCGATCTGCGTGGGCGAGCCCTGCGGGCCAGAGACCACCGTCCCGCCAATGTTTCGAAGCACCTCGCTGTTTTGCAAGGCCATCTGAATCGCATCCTGCAAACCCAGTTCCATCGCAGGCAAATCCGCCGGATTCTCCACCGCAAACGGATTGAGCGTCTCGGCAATCTGAGAATCCATGCACGCCGTCTCGACGGGTTGCTCGATCCTCGTGACGAACTCCTGATAGTAAGAAACATTCTTGGAATCCCGCCAAGCGTGGAATCGGTCCACAGGATGGCATCCGGTGAGCATCACACTCCCAAGGCATCCTTTGACAATCCATCCACGCAACGTCTTCCGCGATATGCAGCCCATGGCATCCTCTGGTATCTTCGAGACCGACACGACTCGATCGTCCTATCGGACCCAGAGCCCTTCAATCTGCACGATCCGCATACCAGGAATAAAACATTTCCAAGGAAGAACCCGCAAAAACCACCCAAACTACCCAAATTGAACCCTAAAGGGATCCAGGTGCCGCTAGACCCCACGACGCTGCGACATGTAGTAACGCCAGTAGAACGTCGGATTGAGCAGAAGCTTGCCCGGGCCGCGGTAGACCCGAACGATCGGCTCGCCCGCCGTAAAGCGACCCAAAAAATTCTCCGTCGGACGACGCATGCTGAAGCGAACACTAGCCATCCGTCCGATGACACAGTCTCCATCGACGACGACTTCTTGGTCCTCCTGCAAGTCGATTTCCTCAACCGGACCCTTCGTCGTTACCACCACCTTGCCCTGCCCAGTGACCTGACTCTGCAAGTAAACAAATCCTTCGCCCGCCCATAGCGAGGTCAGCAGTTTCTCTTTGAAAAATTTCAGATCGACCGAGCCCTCACTGGCCCAATAAGCTCCCTTTTCAAGAATCCATGATTGGCCCTGAAGCTCCAAAACATGGAAGCCGCCCAAGGAGGACTCAAGGGTGATCACACCCGAACCGGTGTAAGTCGGTCGGTAAACCGACTCGCCAGACATCCAAGACGACAAAAGACTCCCTACCGATGGGATCAGTTGCGAATGGATACGGATCTTTCCGATCATGTAGTTCAAGGAGCCCGCCTCACATCGGACCATCTCTTGGTTCAGATGGATCTCGACGTAATTCATGCCCTCAAGCTGATGGATTTGAAATTTGGCCATGTTGGAGGTTACCTACGCCCGCTGCCGAAGACTGGTCTTCTTGGTTGGACTGCTACAGCAAATGCACGAATGAACCTCCGTCGATCGCTCCATACTCACCCTGCGAAGCTTGCCGAAAATATTGACATCCATGCTCTGCAACACATATCCGAGTCCAGCGTACATCCCAGCAAAAACAATCAACGCCGAACTCCAATTGATATACCAAGCTGCCAGCAACCCCATAAAAATCGATGCGAGCAACCAAGCCGGCCAGTATCCATCGACCGGCTCGTTGTACTCCAAAGGAGACTCCGCCTTCTGAGTCGCAGGATCGCAAACCGAACAAACCCACTTGCCATAGTACCCACAGTCCTGATTCCCGCACTGGAGAATCACCTCGTCGGCCCCAAGTTGCGCTCGACAGTGGTAACAGAAAAAACTTCGACAACTCGTGCAGTGATAAGCGTCAGAGTGTACTTCGCTACCACAGATCGGACATTGCTTGGTGTTTCCTAGTCGGATGATCTCAAGCCTAGGGGATGGCTCAAGACTCGGATCGGCAGGTGCTGGAATACTCATCGGTCCTAGAGGTTGCTACGGAGGATTTACTAGCGGTGTGGGTCAAGCCACTCTAACTAGATTCGCAGGAAACTCAATCGTCCGCCACAATTCTTCGACACCAAAACTCCCCTTGATCGCATTCGTGAGGGACCTAGAGTAAGATTCCTCAAATCAGCCGATACGATCGTATTCTTTTCACGCACTCTTTTAACCGCACTCTTTTCACCGTCTGAATCCCATGAAATCTCCCCTGATTCAACTCGGAATCTGCATTTCCTACGGGTTCCTCGGGCTCCTTGCCGCTATAGCCCCAACTCAACCCCGCTGCGCGGCCTCACCAGACGATAGCCCCGCCGTAACGAGCTCCGCCGAGAAAAAGCTCGCAGGCTCCAGACCCAATATCCTCGTCATCCTTACCGACGACCAAGGCTACGGGGATACCTCCGGCCACCTTCACCCGTTCCTGAAAACCCCCAACCTCGATCGCCTAGAACGCGAAGGCCGAAGCTTCAAAAATTTCTTCGTCTCACCCACCTGCTCGCCGACCCGATCGGCTCTGATGACCGGTCGACACGAGTTCTTCAACGGCGTGACCCACACCATCCTCGAACGCGAACGACTCACTCTCGATGCCGTCACGATCGCCCAAGTCCTCCAAGAGTCGGGGTACCAAACCGGCGTCTTTGGAAAATGGCACCTCGGCGACGAAGACCCCTACCAACCCAACCGACGAGGTTTCGATGAGTCCTTCATCCACGGGGCCGGCGGCATCGGGCAATCCTTCCCAGGAAGCTGCGGGGACGCCCCCGGAAACAGCTATTTCAACCCAACCATTCTGCACAATGGGACCTTTGAAAAGACCCAAGGATACTGCACCGATGTGTTCTTTGATCGAGCCCAAAAATGGATCCGCTCGATGCAATCGGCTCCCGACAAACAACCCTTCTTCTGCTGGCTCGCCACCAACGCACCCCACGACCCCTACAACGCCAAACCCCAAGATGCAGCCCGTTTTGCCTCCCTGGAGGTCGACGACAAACTCAAAAACTTTTACGGGATGATCGAAAATATCGACGCGAACGTCGGCGAGTTGCTCTCCTGCCTCGATCAACTCGGAATCGCCGAGAACACGCTGGTGATCTTCATGAACGACAACGGAACCTCCATCGGCACCCAACAGCACAACGCCCAAATGCGCGGCGGCAAAGGGACCGCCTGGCTCGGCGGAACCCGCGCGAATGCCTTCTGGCGATGGCCCTCGAAAATCCAACCCGGAGACACCCAAGCCCTCACAGCACACATCGACCTATTTCGCACGCTCGCTGCGCTCGCAGGTTCGGAATTAAACGATCGTGCGAACCGACAAGCCCAAGGCAGAAATCTCCTCGATCTGCTCGAAAACCCCCAAGCACCCTGGGACGACCGATTCCTCATGACCCACTTCGGTCGCTGGGCCAAAGGGGACAATCCCGACACCCAGAAATACCGCCAAGCCGCCGTCCGAAATACCCAATACACCCTGGTCAGCCCCCAAGGTTCGAAACAACCCGATTGGCAACTCTATGATGTCATCGATGACCCGAGCCAATCGAAAAATATCGCCTCGACACACCCCGATACCGTCGCACTGCTCGCCAAGGAATTCGAAAACTGGTGGGACGCGGTTCAACCCTATTTGGTCAACGAACAAGCCATCCCGGTCGCAGAAAATCCCTTCAAAACTCGCTATCGACAGCAGTTCCCAGACCCCTCGGCCAACCTGCCCCCTCAAAGACGTCCAAATATCCTCTGGGTGATCGTCGAAGACATGTCGGCAGACTTCGGATGTTACGGCCAAAAGGCGATCTCCACCCCAAACGTCGATGCGCTCGCCAAACGAGGCATCCAATTCAACCGCGCCTTTGTCACGGCTCCTATCTGCAGCATCTCGCGCTCGGCTCTGATCACCGGCAACTACCAAACCGCCCTCGGACTCCAAAACCATCGTTCAAGTGTACCGGGCCATCCGATCTATCTGCCCTACGATACCCCTCTGGTCCCCGAACTGTTCCAACAAGCCGGATACCACGTCAATAACCTGACCTGGGAACACTTCCTCGAAGAACCCAGCGAGCCTGCGAAAAAAACCGAATTCCCTATCGCCAAAACCGACTACAACTTCGAATGGAACCCCCAAAAATCCTACCACAAAAAACACTGGACTCTACGCGATAAACAGCAGCCATTCTTCCTCCAAATCCAACTCAACGGAGGCAAGTTTCGAGGCCAAGCACCCAAAGAGGCCTGGCCCTTACGCGTCGAAAAAGAACTCGGTAGCTCCACACCCATCGATGCGGTCAAACTCCCAGCCTACCTCCCGGATCACCCTGTCATCCTGCAAGACTGGGCTCAGTACCTCGATTGCGTCCGCTACACCGATCACCAACTCGGCTCGATCCTCGCAAGACTCGAAAAATCCGGCGACCTAAACAACACCGTCATCTTCTTCATGACCGACCACGGAATCAGCCACGTGCGCAACAAACAATTCCTTTACGATGGCGGTACCCACGTGCCGCTGCTCGTCGCAGGACCCAACATCCCGGCAGGCCAACTCCGCGATGATCTCGTCGAACATATCGACCTTGCCGCCACAAGCCTTGCCCTGGCAGGTATCCCAAAACCCGGACGAATGAACTCCCAAAATATCCTCAGTCCAGATCATAAACCCCGCCAAGCGGTCTTTGCTGCTCGAGATCGAGCCGATGAAACCGTCGACTGGATCCGAAGCGTCCGAACCGAAAAATGGAAATACATCCGCAACGGATTCCCCTCCCGACCCTACCTCCAACCCAACAACTACAAAGACTCCAAAGCCATCGTCCAAGCCATGCGGCAATGGCACGCACAAAACAAACTCAATCCAGCCCAAGCTCGAATCATGGCCGATACACGTCCCCTCGAAGAATTGTACGACCTGACTACGGATCCCGACGAACTCAACAACCTCGCCGAGGATCCCAACTACCGAGATACCCTCACTCAACTCCGAAATCAACTCATCGACTGGCAAGCAAAAACCGGAGACTACGGCCAAATCGAAACCCCAGATGTCTACGATGCCGAAGCCGGTGCCGATCATCTCGAAGGGGGCAAAGGGAACCGATCCGAAACCTACCAAAAGAACCTCGATCTGATGAAACGCTGGCACACCGAAAAACCCTTCGTTCCTCTGAACGCCCTCGGCGGATAATCCAACACACGACCCTCAAGACCACGCAAGTCCCACCCCCTGCTCAGACTGGATTCCCTCGATGTACCCTCGGGCGATCAACAAACTCCCTTCCCTCGCTAAGCTCACCATCTGCTTGATGATCACCCCCCTGATTGGCTTCCAGATCCAATACCCTCGACTCGCCGCGCAGGAAACGGAACCTCGATCAAACCCTCCGTTCTTCGAACGCTACTCCGATTGGCCCGAAGACCTGAAGATCCAAGGAACACTCCTCGTTGCCGAATCGATCGAGGGCCTCAAACCCTTTATCGCAGAACTCAATCGTTCGCCAAACAAACTCAAACAGTGGGTCATCGTCGGTCCTCATAAACTCGCCCAATCGATGCTTGCTGACCCCGCCGCAGCACCGAGCGAATCTTCAGCTAGCGAATATTCACCGAGCGACTCTTCACCGATCGCCTCGCTCGAACGCCTCACCTGGACCCCAAAACTCGACGCGGTGCCTGAACCTGAACCTCAATCCATGCTACTTGTCTGCGACGATCGACTCGCCCACGAAATCCCAGACGAATTCTGGTCCTCTACGGCCGATACCATGCGACGATACCTCGCCCTCGGTGCCACCGTCGGATTCGTCGGTCCCGCCAGCGTCGCCGTGGGAAAAACCTATAGCAAGCCGGATCCAAAGAGCCCACAGAACGCTCCCAAACTCGCTCAGGGACTAGGCCTATTCCCCGACGCCTGGATCCACTTCACCGACCAAGGCGATTGCGACGCGAATCTATGCCATGCGATGCAAGCCGACGCTCGTACCGTCCTGATCGGTATCTCCAAAGACAGCGCGATGGTTCTCCAAGGTCGCAAAGGGACCGTCTATGGTCCCGGAGCTGCCACCGCTTGGGTCCCGGCCCATCAACATCTGCCCGAAGCCTCACAACGGATCGAAACTCGCGGGCTGAAAAACCGAAACGCTCCCGAAAACTTCCTCCTGGATTGGACCCAGTGGAGACGCCAAGCGATCGAACGCACGCTGGAGATCTTTCCACCCGCCGAACGTCAAACACCCAATGTCCCAAACGGGACCCTGATCATCGTCGGAGGCGGCGGTATGCCCTCAGGCCTCATGCAACGTTTCGTCGATCTGGCAGGGGGCAAACAAGCCCAATTGGTCTATGTCCCATGTTCGGAAGATGACGACATGTCCAGCGACACGCGTCTGCTCGAACTCTGGAAACAAATGGGAGCCAAGTCCTGCTCGCTTTTGCACACCAAAAATCGACAGATCGCAAACGAAGACGAACGATTTCTCGAACCTTTAAAACAAGCCACCGGAATCTGGTTCGGCGGTGGCCGCCAATGGAACCTCGCAGATTCCTACTACGGAACCAAAGCCCACCTGCTGATGAAGCAAGTATTGACTCGCGGGGGTGTGATCGGCGGGTCCTCTGCCGGGGCTTCGATCCAAGGAAACTACCTGGCCAGAGCCACCCCGATCGAGAACTTCCGAATCATGGCCCCAGGTTACGAACGCGGCGGTTTGGGCTTTCTCAACGGCGTTGCCATCGATCAGCATTTCACTCAACGACGTCGCCAAAAGGACCTGCGCTCGCTCGTCGAAACCTATCCGCAAATGCTCGGAATCGGCATCGATGAAACCACGGCAATCCTCGTTCAGCAATCGACCGCGGAAATACTCGGCCCCGGTACAGTCACCTTCCAGTGGCAAGACGAATCGAGTCGACAGATCGGCGAATTCATCGGCTCGCAAGGCCAGCAATTCGATCTTGCAACCCGCATGGAACTTGCACAGCCGACCGAGAAGACCGACTCCTTGAAAACTAAAACCCCCAAGGATCCTTGATCGGTTCTGCGAGCTTCATGCAGTACCAAAGCATTCGGGGCAAATGAAAAGGGCCTTTCCAAAGGCTCCCTTTAAGGTCGTTCGAGCGGCGCGCATCGCGATGCAAATAACCAAACCACTCCCCATGCTCAGGGTCTCCAAAACGATCGAAGCTCCACTGACATACCTCTTGATGCCATCGATGGTACCGCTCGTGATTCGTTAGCCGCCTTGCAATGTCCGTCGCAATGATCGCTTCGCAATGGGGCCACCAAAACTTCATGTCGTGCCAGTACTCCTGGATCGGCTTGCTATAGACATCCCGGAAATAGTACAAGCCCCCGAACTCCCGATCCCATCCTCGCTCCCACATCGCATCGAGAATCGCTAACCCTACCCCCCCCAAACGCTTATCCTTGCGCAGCTTGCTCTCGTGCAGAATAAACCAAGCGCACTCGATCGCGTGACCAGGATTCAATTGACGTCCATCGAAGTGATCGAGCACTTGGCCATCAGCCCCGACATTCTCCATGAGGACCGCAAGCTCAGGCTTGTAAAAAACCGTCTCGATTTGCTCGATACACCGATCGATCCAGACCGAGCAGGCGACTCCCAACACCTCGAGATCCCCGAGGTTCGCTCGAAGCTCCTGCGCAGTGGCCATGGCGATCATCCAAGGACCAATACTCTGCATCGGCCGTGTCGCAGGATCGGTTTTCGAAGCGATCGTACCGGAGTGGAAACAACCCAAAAGGTAAGCTTCAAACATCCGAATCGCAGCCGATCGGTAACGTTCCAAATTCGACGCTTGGAACATGGCCGCATAAGCGATCGCAGCAAACGACTCGCTGTAGAAATAACGCCGCATCCGCAGCGGTTGACCCTCACGCGTGACGGTGAAGTAAAGCTTGCCACTGGTTTCCTGCACACCATGCCGCTCCAAAAAACCAATGCAGCTCTCGGCGATCTCAAGCCATTGGGGATTCGGCTCGACGGTATTGTAAAGGGTGGCAAACATCCAAGCTGCACGCCCCTGAAACCAAATCGATTTGTCGGTATCGACGATCGATCCATCGCGAGACAGCGACGTGATCATCCCTCCATGGATCCGATCCCATCCATGACGAATCCAAAACGGAATCACATCCTCCAGCAATACGCGACCAAAGTTCACTTCAGCCACGATTTGCCGCTGGCTTCGTACGAAGCGTTTTTCGCTTGGCCGGCAAATACGCTCGAAGCAGCGCATTGGCATCGGGATAGCGGTTCGAAGGACGCGGCTCCATGGTCTTACGCAAGACCTCGATCAGATCCGGATGCGCTTTGCGCCGAAGCGTCGCTCGACCCTTCGGCGGCCAATCAAATGGCCACTCAGGCAATACTCCCGTCAGGATTCGATACGCCAGTACCCCAATCGCAAACACATCCGACTTGGCGCTAGGACGCCCCATGGCTTGCTCAGGAGCCATATAGCCAACTGTGCCCGAACCCGATGCGATCATCGTATGAGCGATCGTTCGCTGAGCGACCTTGGCGATCCCAAAGTCAGTCAACGCCAAACGCCCGTCGGCCATGAGGATTAGATTCTCAGGCTTGATGTCGCAATGGATGATGCGATTGCGATGGGCATAAGCAACCGCCTCGATCATCTGCTCGATGTAAGAGAGCGCCGTGGCAAGTCCCACCCGATGCTTGAGCCGCGCAGAGAGTGTCTGGGTGCCGAGCCGACTGACGATGACGAATCGGCCATCGATGAAACTCGCGTCCTTGAGCCCCAAAATGTTCGGATGCTCAAGCTGAGCAATCAGCCTTGCTTCACGCTGAAACGCCGCAAGCATGCTCGCGGTAACAATGTACTGATGAGGCATCTTCAGGGCCACATGAACCCCTTCGATCGTATCCCAAGCTTGGTAGACGGTGGCAAAGCCACCCTGGGCCAACTTCTTTTCAATGCGGTACTTGCCGATGCGGCTACGCGCTCGCAACATGTGCGAGTCAGCGATTCGTTTAGCCATGGCACCGAGATCTTGAGCTATCATCACCCTTCCTTAGGTAGCTTGCTCTATCGGCACCCCCACGCAGAGTATTTGGAAGCTTTCCTGCAAGCCCCCAGGTTGACCTAAACGCGTCATCTAGCCCAAACAGCCAGTTTTGACGCTGCGTAATGGCTCCCTCGATGCAACCGGGCTCTGATTTTCTTGGGTTTTTTCGTGCTCGTGCTCGTGCTCGTGCTCGTGCTCGTAGCGGTTAGCTCAAGCTCGAAATCAAAGCCGATGAGAGCCTGACCGTTTACTTCGGAGCGGCTTGGCCGTCGGGAGTTTGGAACAATCCCGAAACGCGACCCCGTCCCGGAGCAGGAGGAGCTTCCCGACGTTTGAAGTCCGAGGCTCGCGTGGCATTACCCAACGGGACGACATCTTCAACATTCGAACCACGAAGGTAGCCCATGAGCTTGTCGAGGTTGATTCGACTCACACCCATCGACTTGGCCTGCTGCTCGAGCTCAACCCGTCGCTTACCCATGACTTCGGTCGCCGCATCGAGGGTTCCTCCCAAGATTTTGAATTCGTCGCCGATGACAAGCCAACGGGTGTTGACGTTGAGGTTGCCTTCCATTCGACCGTCGGGTCGCAGGTCAACCGACACTTCGCCACCGTTCTGAGCAATGAGTGCCTTGACCGTCTCGCGATCGTCTTTTCCATCCCCGTCGATGTCGAGCTTGCCGACCAAACCGAAGGAGACTTTGCGACCCGGTTGCCAAGCCGGCGAGTAGATGCGATCACCCCGAAGAATCGTTTTTGGGTTGCGGTCGGGCAGAACCCGAGCGCGCGAAAGGTGATCGGTTTGCTGGTTGACTTCGACCACTTCGATGCGAGCCTTTGGCTCCACATCAGCAACCTTGGAGGTATCGTCGTCGAGGACCGAGAAACGAACCCCAGCACGCAGGCCGTCGGCACGACCGAGGTTCAAATAGACTGTCTCTCCGCCATCGACCACCTCGGTGATCTTGCCTTGTACGTACTGGAAGTCCTCGCCCTTGATTTCTTCCAGTTGCTTGCCCAGAAGTTCGTTTTGGCGGGCCAGATCATCGCGCTTCTTGGTCAGCTTATCGATCTCGCCTAGATAAGTTCTTTTTTCGGTTTCCGCTTGCTGAGCCAATCGCTGTCGATCGGTCTGAATCTTGGTGATCTCTTCTTGTCGCTCTTTCTCTTTTTGTGCATAAGCGACCTGGGTCTGCTCGAGTTGCTGGGCCAACTCGTTGGCACGCTTGCGCTCGGCTTCACGAGCCTCAGTTTCCTGCTTGATCGTCGCGTCGTACTTGACCTTCAGATCCTCTTCACGCTTGGCTTGGGCGTCGACTTGAAGGTTCCGTTCGCGAACGGTTTGCATCAGGGTTTCGACCAGCTTGCGATAGTTCTTGTCGGTCACATTGGGGCCCAAAAGCCCCATGTCGGCGACGTACTTCTTCTGGATCTCGGCGATTTCCGCGTTGCCCGAAAAGGATTGGGTCAACTGGTCGAATTCGGCTTGGCTCGAAGGCTTAGCCCCTAAGACCATCTCAAGAAGCTGCGTTTTCTTGACCTCTTCTCGGTGCTTGTCTTCGGCTGCTGTTGCCTGAGTTTTGAATGCCTCGACAGTCTTGAAGTTCGTGCCGGATTGGAAGACCGTATAGCAAAGAGCCCCGATGCACAGAAGGCTCACGAACGACATCACGATGACGTAAGCCTGCCAAACCGATAAATTGCGATCGCGTGCCATGAACTGCCTCGTTTGCCCGACTACGTTGAAAACTCTTACGAATCCGTCTCTAGATCGTAAACAGGGATGCTCCAAGCGTCAAATTTTCTGTCGTTAAGTTTGGATTTTTCCGATTTGGATGCCAATTAAGCGGGTTTCGGGGTCTAGGTCTCTTTGAGGATTCGGATTGTCCCATTTGTTCGGATTGCAACAATCGTTCGGATTAACCGGACTTGGCGGATTACCCATCGACTTACCCACCCATCGACAGCCCGGGATTCCGCAAAAAAAGAACGGTTGTGGAAAACTTGTCCGTTGCAGAAAGGTTGCCAAATGTGTCGAACCGGGCAGTCGCAAGTCGATTTGCCCGAATAATTGCCGCAGCTTGGCCACGAAACTACAGGCGACCGGAAAAAACTCGCATTTTGGACACCGTTAAGTACGATGATACAAGCTGATCCATCCCTTTTCCGTTCGCGGGGCAGAGTCCAAGCATGATGCACCAAAGCCAATCCGATCGCTGCAACTCCAATCGTTGGAGTGCCAGCCGCTTTTTCAAGAACCGTTGGACTTCGAGCCAGACGCTCTTTGGACTGGCCCTTGCTGCGTTCCTTGGACTCTCTGGGAACCTCAGAGCCCAAATCAACCAAAGGGATCTTGCCCCCCTTGGCTTAGAACTGATGTGGGAAAACAGCATCGGCGGAGCCGGGCTCGTCCAAGGCGCCGATAGCTTGGTGGTCTGGCCCCATTCGAGCGAACGGCGCGAGTACGTCGATGTCTTTGTCGGAAACCGACTGATCGAAAGGATCGATGCGCGACGGGTCGACCGCGATGCCCTAGAAAAACGGATCTTGGAGGGCAAGTCCGCCGGCGAGGTCCCCCTGCTGGGCTTGGAAGGTGCCAAGGCTCAAGCTCAAAAACTCGTCAAAACCTACGCGACGATCGGAAAACAAACCACCGTCAAAACCTTCAGCCAACCGGTGACCTTCGTCATAGGCGCGGCGAGCAACGGCGTTGTCACGGCGATCGACGGCGAGACCGGTGAGATGCTCTGGCAGAATTCCGTTCCACGAGGCGATCTGCCCATCTACGGACCTGGCGTCTCCGATGACTTCGTCACCGTCGTCAATGGCAATGCGTTCTACGCCATGGACCTCAAGACCGGCAACATGATCAACTCAGGCCGCCTTGCATTTACGCCTGCCGGGGCCCCCTCCTCCCTCGAATCGCGAATCATCGTCCCGTCGACCGAAGGTCGGCTCGTGGGTTACAACGTCAGCAATCCTGTCATCGCTCCGGTGGTTCTCCGCGCCGGTGCGGAAAATCGCCGAGGACTGTCTATCTCCGCCAACCGAGATTTCATGGCCTGGACCTCCAAATCCGCCCTATTCCTAGTTCACAACGAAAACGTCCCTAAGCTCTGGTCGCAGGTCAACGTCGAAGAACCCATGGATAGCAGACCCATCGCCACAGCCCAAGGATTTGTTTTCACCAGCATGTACGGTACGGTGATCCACGCGACGACCGCAAGGACCGGTTCCTACCTCTGGCGAGTGAACCTTGCGATGCCCACCAACCGCACTCCCGTTGTCGATGCCAAACACGTCTTTGTCCTTTCCGACGACGGCCGCTTGGTGGCCCTGGATCTTGCTACAGGGGCCCAAATTTGGGGTAGTTATGTAGGCCACGTCAAACAGATCGTAGGGACCGGCAAAGAACACCTGTACGTTCAAAATGATCGCGGCTCCTTGAGCCGTATCCGTATCGCGGACGGCCAAGTCGATGCGAGCAGCACAGCGATCGTCGATTTGGCGATCCCCAACAGCGTAACCGATCGCTTGTTTGTAGCGACCAAAGATGGACACATCAGTTGCTTGCGAGAGGTCGAAGCATTGCAGCCTACCGTTTTCAATCCACCTAAAAAATCGCAAGACGGGTCCAAGCCCTCCTCAAACGCTCCCTCCAACACCCCGTCTAAACCTGCGGCCAATGCGGCCTCGAACGCCGACGATATTTTCGGGGCTCCCTCCTCGGCCCCAAAGCCCTCGGGCAACGACGATCCCTTCGGCAATCCCTGAGCCCACGATTTGCAGATTCCCCGCGATTTCAATCCCTTAGCCTGAAAAAACCGGGCCAAACCAAAGGGACTGCGGGTATTGTGTATCCACAGGGGTCCGACCTACAAAATCTGCTCTTTGGATTTCACTCGATTCGAACTTCGGTAAAATTCCCGGTCGGAAAACAAAGCCGGTAACAAGGCCGGCACGGAGCAACTCAAGACGGAGCGGTCGATCGTGAGCACTGAGAATCGAGGCAATCGAGACGACGGGAGCCGAAAACGTCGCAAGTCGTTATCCTCCGATGGTTCCTCCGTGATCAACCGAGCACCACCCTACGATCTGACGGCAGAAAAAGCCGTCTTGGGATGCGTGCTACTCAACTCCGATACCCTCAACGAGTTGACGCTCATTCTCCGGCCAGACGATTTCTACGAAGACGCCCACCGGATTCTATTCCAAGCCATGTCGGGGCTCTACGATTCAGGCAAACGGACCGATATCGCCCTGCTGGTCAATCAGCTCAAAACCACCGACGAATTCGATCTCATCGGCGGTGCACCGTACCTGGCCGACTTGGCCCACAGCATCCCAAACGCCGCACACGCTGTCTACTACGCCGAGATCGTCCAATCCAAAGCGATCGTCCGACGCCTGATCGACGCTTCGACCAAAATCCTTCAGGACGCTTACGACCAGACGGTCGACCCCAAGGACCTGATGGCAGGCGCCGAACAAGCGATCTTTCAGATCCAGGACGACCGCAACTCCAACCAAGCCCAGAGCGTCTCAGCGATCCTCAAAGAATCGCTCGAACGGATCGATTCGCGCATGCAGGGCGAACAATTGGCCTCCGGGGTCATGACCCACTTCAGAGACTTCGACACCATGACGGGCGGTCTGCACAACGGGGAGCTGATCATCCTGGCCGCTCGACCCAGTATGGGAAAAACTGCCTTCGCCATGAACATCGCCGAACAAGTCGCGATGAAGGAAGAAGCCCCGACGTTATTTGTCAGCCTCGAAATGAACTCGATCGAGTTGGTCGACCGACTTCTATGCTCGATCGCCAGAGTCAACGGCTCGCGCATGCGGGTCGGCACCATCACCCATGAAGAACAGCAGCGACTGATCAAAAACGCCGCCGACATCTCCGTCGCTCCCCTGTTCATCGACGACTCCCCAAGTCGGACTGTCAGCGAGATCGCTGCCGTCGCACGTCGAATCTCCAAAATGGAAAACCAAAAGACCGGGAAGAAACTCGGCCTGATCGTCATCGACTACCTCCAGTTGATCGACCCAGACAACTCCAAAGACCCCCGCCAAGAACAGGTCGCCAAAATCGCGAGACGACTCAAAATGCTCGCCCGCGAACAAAGCGTCCCCGTGCTGTGCCTCTCCCAGTTGAACCGCCAAGCCGAGGACTCCAAAGACCACCGACCTCGGCTAAGCCACCTCCGTGAGTCCGGTGCGATCGAACAGGACGCCGACGTCGTCATGTTCATCCACCGCGAAGAGTACTATCACAAACCCGACAAAGCAGTCGAATTTGCAGGACAAGCCCAAATCATTATCGCCAAACAGCGAAACGGCCCAATCGGCGATGTCGAACTGGTCTGGGAAAAGAATTTCACCCGGTTCCTCAATAAGGCGGCTGAATTCCATAACGATTTTTCACCCGGAGCCAACGATTTTTCGACCCCAGGAGGGTACTAAGTCTCTCTGCAAAACACCCTCCGGTGTTTATCCTGTTGCAATTCATTAGGCATGACCCGGCACGAGAACCCACTCCTGCTAGGTCCAGCCACCCCACTTTTTGGCGATAGATCGTATGAACCCATCGTGGACTCCAGACTCCTGGAAGCAATTCCCAGCAGCTCAACAACCCAACTACCCAGACCCAAACGAACTCCAAAAGGCCGTCGAAGAACTCCAAAAACTCCCACCTCTGGTCACAAGCTGGGAAGTCGACCACCTCAAAGATCGCTTGTCTGCCGCCCAACGCGGGGATGCTTGGATGCTCCAAGGCGGGGATTGCGCCGAATCCTTCGAACAATGCCAAACCGAACAAATCGCCAGCAAACTCAAACTCCTCTTGCAAATGAGCTTGGTGATCGTCTTTGCCTCCCGCAAACAGATCATCCGAGTCGGTAGGATTGCTGGCCAATACGCCAAACCCCGCTCAAGCGATACCGAAACGGTCAATGGCCTGACTCTGCCGTGCTATCGAGGAGACATCGTCAACGGCTATCCCTTCGAACCCCAAGCCCGTCGTCCTGACCCAATCCGCTTGATCCGCGGTTACGAACGATCTGCCGCCACCTTGAACTTCATCCGCGCGCTGAGCGAAGGTGGATTTGCCGATCTGCACCATCCAGAGAATTGGAATCTCTTGTTCGTCAACGAAGTCAAAGGGGACGTCGCCAAACGCTATCGCGAATTGGTCGACTCCCTAGGCTCAGCACTGCGATTCATGGAGTCGATCCTCGGAGGCCGGACCGTCAACGAACTCAAACGCGTCGATTTCTTCACCTCCCACGAAGCCCTGCTCCTACCCTACGAAGCCGCCTTGACCCGCGCAAGTATTCGTGGAGTCGGCCACTACAACATGGGAACCCACATGCCCTGGATCGGGGAGCGCACCCGTTTGCTCACCGGTGCCCACATCGAATACTTCCGCGGGATTCGAAACCCCATCGGGCTCAAAATCGGACCGAGCGCCTCGCCCGAAGAAGTCGTCGATTTGGTCAAACACTTGAATCCCGATAACGAGCCCGGACGATTGACCCTGATCCATCGCATGGGCAGGCAAAAGATCGAATCGAAATTGCCGCCGATCCTCGAAGCGGTACGCAAAGCGCAATGCCTAGTCCTCTGGGTGTGCGACCCCATGCACGGAAACACCATCGGAACACAGCACGGGCGCAAAACCCGGCGATTCGACGACATCGTCGACGAACTGAGACTCTCGTTTGGAATCCACCACGCCTGCGGTTCGAGCCTCGGCGGTGCCCACCTGGAACTCACCGGCGAGAACGTCACCGAGTGCGTCGGCGGATCCCGCGGGCTGACCGAATCAGACCTCGGTGAAGCCTACCAAACCCACGTCGACCCAAGGCTCAACTACGAGCAAGCTCTCGAGATTGCCTTCGAAATCGCCGGCAAACTCCAAGAGTTCCGCGTCCCCTAACCCCTACCCGCCGTCAGGCGACTTGTTTAACCCGCAGCCAACGGCGAGGAAGCGCACTAGCAAACCCCGATCCAACCGCCAGGCGCAGACACCCACACCCGATATAGGGGTGCAAGCAAGACTGGGACAGAATCACCTTTAGGCCGCTTCTATTCTTTGGGTCTGAGTATGCGTAAGATTCATTCGGTAACTTTCGAATTCTTCGTTGCTGGATCGATCCATGATACACGGCTACCATCTGATATGGCCCGCATATGGGTTTTGGCTCCCCAATGATCCTCGGGGATCATGGTCTGATACCGTATACTCTTTGGAACTCCTTCGATTTGGGCCAACGATCAAATCCATTGAGAAAATACCTGTTGACCTGGACGAATACGCACGTTGGAGAACCCAAGCCCAGCGTGCTTTAAAATATCCTGCTGTAACATTCTCCGAATTGCAGATCGCAAATATCGGTATGGGATTTCAATCCTATGTCGAAAAAAGTGGTTTAAGCGTGTGGGCTTGTGCGATAATGCCCAACCACGTGCACATGGTGCTTGGGCGACATAGATGCAAGATCGAGCACGCAGCGAATCTCCTAAAAGGAGCAGCGACAAAGCGGTTGCTGGCGGAATCTCTGCATCCCATGGAGTCCTATCGCGAGAAGGAAGGTCGCTTGCCATCGATGTGGGGAGAGGGACAATGGATAGTGTACTTAGACTCTGAAGAGTCGATTATCAATGCGATTCGTTACGTCAACGAGAACCCCACCTGAGAAGGGAGGCCCTTCCAAAATTGGAGTTTCGTAACACCCTTTGATGGCTTGCCAGTTTCGGGTTGGACCACGTACTACTGAAGCGATATTCTGCTTTTGGACCACCCGCCGCCAGGCGACTTGTTTAACCCGCAGCCAACGGCGAGGAAGCGCACCAGCAAACCCCCATCCCGCCACCCCAATCCAACCGCCAGGTCACTTGTTTAACCCGCAGCCAACGGCGAGGAAGCGCACTAGACACCCCAACCAGCCGTCAGGCGTTTTGTTTAACCCGCAGCCAACGGCGAGGAAGCGTACCAGCAACCCCAACCCGCCGTCAGGCGCCTTGTTTTGTGCGAGCGGGGGGGCGATTATCCCAAGCCGATGGACCACCAAAGTCATAGCGCACCTAGATTGCTTCCTCGCCGTTGGCTGCGGGTTAAACAAAGTGGCGACGAACGAAACAGAAATAGCACACCATAGGCTCCCTGAGCCCCGAGGGTGAAACTTCGTTGCCGTTGAGCGTAAGCCAACGGTCCGCGTCCTAACGACTCTTTAAATTCTCAAACCAATACAATCCGGACTTACCCGGTGCGACAATATCCAGATCGCCATCGTTGTCCATATCCCGGATCGCCATCTGCAAACCCGTACCGGCCGAACCGGACCGAAAGTCCTTAAGCCCATCCCGTTTGTCTGGATCCAGCGGCGCGGCCGCAGCAGGTTCACCCAGATGCACGGTGCTCCTGACCCACTTCGAACCAGCCCGGTCGTAATCGAACAGGTAAATGCAAGGTGCATCGGTCGCACCGGCTTCACCTTCATGCGCGTAGATCCGCTTGCCAGTGACAAACTCCAATTGGCCATCGGAATCAAAGTCCCCCAAATGCAACGCGTGGACCTGCGAGAAACTCATGTCGATCGGCTGTTTGGTCCAGGACCGCTTACCATCGACCTCGGATTGAACGAGCCAATAAAGTCCAAAGTCATGCCCCATCCCCCAGACGATGTCGGTGTCACCGTCCCCATCGAAGTCATGACCGAGTATCTCGATACTCGCAGCACCCAATTGGAACTCAGGATGAAACTCCCAAGCCCCCTCGGACGTCGCCGGTTGCTCGTACCATCCTTGTGGCGTGATCACGTCGATACGGCCATCGCGATTGATATCGCCATGGCCTAGCCCGTGGCCACCCCCTTGGGGGGCGATCACCCGAGGCTTCCACTCGACCGTTGGCGATTGACCCGTCAGCTCGTAGTACAGAACTCTACCCCCGACGTTCGGCAGAAAGACCGGCTTGGCATTCTGATGCAGATCAACCAAATAAGCCGTTTCCATCGAGCCGGGCTTGTCGATCAAGTGCTCGGTCCAAGGCTTCGTCGCATCGCCGGGATGCTCCAGCCAAGCGATCTTGTTCGAGAAGTAAGCGCAGGTAACAATATCGACATTTCCATCGCCGTTGACATCCAAGGGTGCATCGGCAAAGTCTTCGTGATAGTGGGAATTGACGCGAGCGATTTCGCGGACTTTGTGGGGCTCCCAATCAGGAGCCGCGTACCAAGTATCCCCTGAGAATACATCGAGCTTCCCGTCCTTGTTGAAGTCCGCCACGCCGACGGCTTCGTAGGGCGAAAACGGATTGATCGCGTGCTTTCTCCAGCTCGACGAAGGCTCTTGCGCAAAGCTAGGCTGCTCGAAGGGCACAATCACAAGTCCGCTCAAGAGCATCAGTACTTTCGAAAAACCAGCAGCGATTTTGCATTTCATAATCGGTTCACAGGAATGATTCATTGGACTAACTTAAAGTTTCTATACGTCGATCCACCGAGAGCATCATAGCATCTCGCAAGTCGCTCGGCGCGAACCATCCGACCGACTATATTGAACAGCGCTCCGACTGCCGCTCCAAATCGATAGGCTCATTTACGTACTAGACCCACCTAAACCCACTTCCATGCAAAACAAAACACTGCACCGACGCCGCTTTCTACAGTCTTCCTACAGCGCTGCCCTGGGAGCTGCAATCCTCCAACGCACCGGGCGAGCCGCCGGGTTCTCCCAAGCCAACGATCGACCTCGCGTCGCGGCGATCGGGACCGGAAGCCGATGGTGCCAAAAAGCGACCGGGGCCAACGGACCCTACGGCTCTGCACCCGACTTTCGCAAGTACAGCGATTATGTAAGCGTCTGCGATGCCGATTCGAACCGCATGCAACTCGCCGCCGGGCTCGTCAAGGAATGGACAGGCCAAGAACCTAAAGCGAACTCTGACTATCGAGCCATCCTGGACGATCCAAAAATCGATATCGTCCATATCTCGACCCCCGATCACTGGCATGCGAAAATTCTTATCGAGGCGATGCTCGCCGGCAAGGATGTCTACTGCGAGAAACCGATGACACTGACGGTCCCCGAAGGCCGAGCGATCTGTGAAGTCTGCAGAAAAACCGGTCGCATCGTCCAGATCGGGACCCAACAACGATCCGGCGGACAATTTGTCCAAGCCATCGCGTTGCTCCAACAAGGCCGCATCGGAAAAATTCAAAAAGCGACATGCCATATCGGCGGAGCACCCACAAGCCCCGAAATCCCATTGGCTCAACCCCCAAAAGGACTCGACTGGAACCTGTGGCAAGGACCGGTGGCCGAAGCCCCCTTTCGATTCCTCCCCGGGGATAACGGCGAAACGAAAAGCTGGTCGCGCTGCCACTACGAATTCCGATGGTGGTACGAGTACTCGGGCGGAAAACTGACCGATTGGGGCGCCCATCACGTCGATATCGCAACCTGGGGAATGGGAAAAACCGACACCGGACCCGTCGAAATCCTACCCGAGATGGTCAAGCATCCCGTCGAGTTCCGCGACGGGTTTCCCACCGATCCGAGCCGATACAACACAGCGACGGAGTTTCTACTCCGCGCCAAGTTCGCCGATGGAGCCGAAATCGAAATCCGACACGACGGTGACAATGGGATCCTATTCGAAGGCACCGAGGGGCGGCTGTTCGTCAACCGCGGACGGATTGCCGGCAAGGCTGTCGACGACCTTAAAGACAACCCATTGCCAAGCGGTGCTCTCGAAGCCGCTTACAAAAACCGACCCCTGGTCGACCACTTCCGAAACTTCTTCGAAGCCGCCAGGGATCGTGTCGAGCCGATCTCGGACGTGCATAGCCACCATCGAGCCCTCTCGACTTGCCACCTCGCAGGGATCGCAGCGAGACTGAACCGAAAGATCACCTGGAATCCCCAGACCGAGTCGATTCTCGGGGACCCCCAAGCCGAATCGTTGCTCATGCGCCAAGCCAGACGCGGGTTCGAAACCCAAATGGGCTAAATCCTCTTCGGGATAATTTCTACCCAGATCAAGCCTTATTCGCCCCCCGAGTCCTTCTTGGGGTTTGGTCGGCAGGGACTTTCGATCATAATCCAAAGTCCCAGTCGCCTGCATTTCCAATGGGCCGCCGTTCCGTCAACGCCCCGTCGATCCAATCGAAATCCGGTCCTGTCCCTACCCCATCCCCCTTGTGCGCGAGTCATCCTCATGGTTTTCCCAACCCCTGCCAATCCCTCCGGTCCCAACAACGATTCCCAACTGACCAACGGCTCGCGCCGAGAGTTCCTCATCCGCTCAGCCGCAGCTTTTGCGGCCAGCTCAAGCCTCGTTGCGTGGACCTCCAGTGACCTCTTGGCCATGCACCCTGTCCTGGCCGCTCGCGAAACGGCCCAAGGCTTCCTAGCCTCGTTATCCAACGACCAACGAGCACTAGCTCAAATCGAATTCAAGGACCAGAAACGATCCGAGTGGCACTTCATCCCCATGGAGACCCGCAAAGGACTCCCACTGCGAGAAATGACCGAACCGCAGCGTCAAGCTGCCCTCGGACTCCTCGCGGCGGTCCTGAGCGAATCAGGCTTCCGACGCGCCGTCGATATCATGGCCTACGAAGCCATCCTCTTGGAACTCGAAGGCCCCGCACAGGCCAAACGACGCGACTACCGAAAATACTACGTCGCCATCTACGGCAACCCTGAACCCAATGCCGATTGGGGCATGAGCGTCGAAGGACACCACCTATCGATCAACATGACCTACCAAGGCGACCGCATCGTCGATTCGACCCCTCAATTCTTCGGAGTCAATCCCGCTCGATTGCTCCGCGATTTCGAAACCCCAGATCCACTCCGAGATGGAGCAAAGACCAAGTACACCTCAGGTACCCGACTGCTCCTGCCCGAGGAACAAGCTTCCTACGAACTCCTCAAGAGCTTGAGCGATTCCCAACGCACCCTCGCAATCTTCGACGCCGAATGCCCAGCCGATATCCAATGGGCTGGCGAGCCACAGCCCAAACTCGATAAGCCCGTAGGCATCCCTGCCAGCAGTCTGCAAGCCGAGCAAAAAGCGAAACTCAAAGCGATCATCGATGCCTACTTCTCGACGATGCCCCAAGCCGTCGCCCAAGAACGATGGCAGATCGTCGATCGAGCCGGCATGGATCAAGTCCACTTCGGCTGGGCCGGTGGAATCGATCCGAAAGAACAACACTTCATCCGACTCCAAGGACCGAGTTTCATCGCCGAACTTTGCAATTACCAAACCGATCCTCAAGGCACACAGGCCAACCATATCCACTCGGTTTGGCGTGACTTGGGTGGCGATTTCAATCTCCCGATCGCTTCCAATTAGCGCCCGATGAACACCCTGTTCCTTCCTGAACTCCGAGAAATGCTCGCGGAGGATCGCACCGACGAACTCCGCGAGTTTTGCACTGCGCTCCACCCGGCCCGCACCGCCGAGTTCATGGAAGGCCTCGACGACGAGGAAACCTGGCGAGTCCTGCAACACGCACAGCCAACCTTGCAAGCCGAGGTGTTTCAGTACTTCCCCGTCGATCGACAAATCGAGCTGATCGCCACCCAAGACGAAAAACAAATCGCGGTACTCGTCACCCAACTGCCAGCCGACGATGCGGTCGATCTGCTTCGCAAAGTCCCCGAGGATCGCGTCGATGCGATCCTGGCCCTAGTCCCCGCCCCCGACCGACGCGATATACGCCGACTGCAAACCTTCCCCGAAGGAACCGCAGGGGCCATGATGACCACCGAGGTGGCGTGCTTGGCCGAAACCCTTACGGTCCGCCAAGCACTCGATGAGCTGAGCCGGCAAGCCGAACGGCTCGAAACAATCTATTACATCTATGTCGTCGATACGACCAACCACCTCCGAGGGGTCGTCAGTGGACGGTTGCTCATCTCGGCCATCGGCAGACCCGAAACCACCCTAGCCGATCTGATGAAAACCGATGTGGTATCGGTCAAAGTCCACGATGATCAAGAGCAGGTCGCACAAAAAGTCGCCTTCTACAACATCATGGCCATACCCGTCGTCGATGATGCAAATCACATGATGGGCATTATCACCCACGACGACGTCATCGACGTGGTCCGAGAAGAAGCCGCAGAGGACGTCCAGCGAATCGTGGCCGTCAAGCCCCTGAGCGACTCCTACCTCCGCACACCCGTCCTGTTGCTCTCGTGGAAACGGGGCTTCTGGCTATTGATCCTCTTCTTCGCAGCCCTATCGACCGCCTTTGCCCTAAGGATGTACCAGTCGTGGCTCGACACCTATGCATGGCTGGTCCTGTTTATCCCCCTGATCATCAGCAGCGGAGGAAACTCCGGCAGCCAATCCTCGACCATGATCATCTCCGCATTGGTGACCAAGGATATCGAACTGAGCGATTGGGGACTCATCGTCCGACGCGAAATCATCATGGGTTTGATTCTCGGCGGAATCATGGGAGCGATGGGATTTCTCTGCGCCCTGATTTTGGCTCCAACCCCGTTTACCGCTCTGATCATCCCCATCACAATCCTGTGCGTCGTGCTCTGCGGAACCTGCCTGGGAAGTATCCTGCCACTGATCTTCAAACGCATGGGGCTCGATCCTGCCATGATGAGCAATCAGTTTGTAGCCGGATTGAGCGATCTTCTAGGAATCCTCATCTACGTCAACGTCGCGCTTCTCTTTCTGAGCTAGACGAGCCATGCCAGGACTTCAGGCCCAACTTCGGCAACGCACCTTCGGCGACTACGGACACTTCCTGAACCATCGCCAAGCCATCTCGCACTGTGGCCGTTACCTAGTCTACGACACACGCAATGCCGATTCGGATATCGCCAAAACCACCCGGATCGAGTCGCTCGATCTCAACGACAATTCTGTTCGCATCCTCTACGACACCCACAGCCAATCGATCCATGGACCCGGCGTCGGTGCGGTCGTCTGCCATCCACTTCGCTCCACCCTAGTGTTCATCCATGGTTTGACCCATTGCGACGAACTCCAACCCTATGCGATGACTCGTCGCTTTGGAGCCTGCCTCCATGTCGAACCGAGCGACCCAAACTCCAATCCAACAAGCAAACTCGTCTCGATCGAATCAAGAAGCCTCCAAACAACGATCCCTTGGGGGGTTCTCCGAGGCGGAACCCACGCCCATAGCTTTTCCCCCGATGGTCGATGGATCAGCTTTACCTACAACGATGCCTTGGCTCCCGAGCACCGTACCGTCGGATTTGCGATCGTCGATCGATGGGACTGCGACTCAGACGCCCGGACAGAACTCCACCCCCCTAAGTTCGAGGAGGAATTCAAGGGGATCGGCTGGGCTGCGCTGATCCTGGTCCCGGACCAGGCCATCGAATCGGCACGCGAGGAGTGCTGGGTCCCTCATCCGACCCTCAAGCAATTAGCCTTCCTAGGACGCGTACCGAACCAATCGCAAAACCCCGACGATCGATGGATCGACGAAGTTTTCTTAGCCCAATTGCCAGCCCATGCCGACCGATGGCCAAGGATGCTCGATCAGCAGACCCCTGTGGCTCATCGCAGCGGTGCTCAACTGGCCAGCCCACCGGGGATCCAAATCCGACGCTTGACCCACACCGAATCGGAGCCGTATCCTGGTGTCCAAGGCCCCCGGCACTGGCTCATGGCTTCCACCTGCGGGACCTGGATCTACACCTTGAGAAAGGACCCTCAAGGAACCGTTCGGATCGTGCGGGTCAGTGTCCCAGACGCCCAAGAAGACAGCCAAGAAGACAGCAATAGCGAGTGGATATCGAATAACGAGGAATCCATCACGCATCCGCCGGCGATCGATGCTGCGACCGGACGGATCAGTTATTTGACAGGAAAGCGTTTGACGATCCTCGATACGACGACGGGCCAAGAGATCCCCGTCGCATGGGATACCGACGCGATGGACACTATAGTCGGACCGGTTCAGTTCCTTGGCGAATCCCGAGGAATCTTCTGGAATGCCAGACCTTTTGGCTCTCCATGGCTTCAGATCTGGACAGCCCTCCTACAATAAGGGCACTATGCAAAAAAGATCCGACATCGGCGGGATTATCCACGTCTACCAAAAATACAACCCCACGGAATTTCCCAGTCCGTTGGCAGCGCCCGATACGGACCTAGTCTCCAACGCCTTCGAACACGCCCTAGCCTACGGAAATTACCGCGAGCTGACCGAAGAGGAACTCGCCCGAGCCATCGAGTTAGACCCAAGCCAAATCTCAGGTCTTGGACCGAGCATCGATGCATTGCGTGCCATGCTGATGGAACGCAAACAGAAAATCTTGGAAACCTTCCAAGTCGACGGGTTGGACAAAAAGGCCAACGACCGCTTCGAAAAAATAGCTCGCAAGACCCGACCACCCGCGAAGCTCAAAGGCTTGTTCGATCGAGCGATCCGTCAATCGCAGATCTATCTGCTCGAACAGATTTGGTACCAATCCGACCGAAGTGATCCGGATTTCGCCCAAGATGTTTTAAAGACCATGGAAGCATTGTCCGATCGCTACCAGATCGATGAACTGTTAGGCAAATACGTTTTCACCGGACGCCAGAAAGTCGACATCCCCCAAGCGATCGAGCTCAAGAAGGAACTCGAGCAGATCGACGAGTTGCTCAAGCAACTTGACGAAGCGTCCAAAACCGCTCAGATCGGCTTGATCGATATGGAAGCTCTCTCCAAATATACCCAGCCGGGCGATTTGAATGCCCTTGAGGAAATCCGCGAGCAGATCCGAAACGTCGTTCGCGAGATGGCCGAGCGCCAAGGCCTTGATCGCAACGAATCAGGCTCATTCCGCTTGACCCCGAAAGCGTACAAGACCTTCCAAGCAAAACTGCTTGAGCGAATATTCTCCGATTTGGAAGCCTCGCGCAGCGGTCGGCACACCGGACGAATCGTCGGCGATGGGAGTGTCGAGCTACCTTCGACCAAGGCTTATGAGTTTGGCGATTCGATCGCCAATATGGACATCGTCCAAACCGTCACCAATGCGATGCTGCGAAGGCCCGATGAGCGACCCGTTCGATTGCGCAGCGACGACATCGAAGTGTTCAAGACCCGCAATAGCCCCAAGTGCGCCACGGTGGTCGTCATGGACATGAGCGGTTCGATGCGGCATGACGGGCAGTACATCAACGTCAAGCGGATGGCATTGGCGCTTCATGGACTCATCAGTTCGGAATACCCAGGCGATTTCCTGCGCTTCATTGAGATGTATTCCTTTGCCAAACTCCGGCCAGCCGGAGAAATCATCGACTTGATGCCCAAGCCCGTGACGATCCACAATCCGGTCGTCAGGCTCAAGGCCGACATGAGCGACCCGCGGATCAGCGAAGTCGAGATTCCCTCGCACTTTACCAACATCCAGCATGCGCTTCGATTGGCTCGACAAAATCTCTCGACCGTCGACACGCCCAACAAGCAGATCATCCTGATTACCGATGGGCTTCCGACGGCCCATTTCGAAGAGCAAATGCTTTATCTATTGTACCCGCCCGATCCGAGAACCGAGCAGCAGACGATGCGCGAAGCGATCCAGTGCGGCCGCGACGGCATCACCATCAATTTGTTTTTGGTACCCAGTTGGTCGCAATCCGAGGAAGACATCCGTTTTGCGCACCGCATGGCCGAGCAGACCAAGGGTCGGGTGTTCTTCACCAGCGGCAACAATCTCGACCGTTTTGTCCTGTGGGATTACGTCCATCGCAAGCGAGAGATCCTCGGCTAATTCGCAGATTTTGCAATCCAGATAACGACGCACCCCAACCGTGGGATAGGCTTCCAGCCATTTTATACCCCACAAGTCGTTTGATTAAAGGCAGCGTACGCTTCGACGATCGTTTCGAAACGGCTCATCCCTCGCCAAATCGTTTTTGAGCCGGGCGGGCCTTGCGATTTTTTGTCGATGTAACCCCCGATTT
>JAJTFB010000146.1 GCA_021300015.1 Pirellula sp.
GATGTTTTTGAAATAGGAGCAGTTTGGAGCCGTGTCGCTGCGTCGGACCGAGGGGCCTTGGCACTTGCCGTCTTGGGCGGGCAGTAGAGCCGTCGTACGCTCGGGGTGACCGACGGGAAATGGGCGTTGCGCGATGGCGGCTCGGAAAACCTCGTTTCTCCATCGTTGGACTTCTTGTCCCATGGCCTCTGCGCGTTTGGGGTCCAAGAGCGACAGGTCGGTTTGCTGCCTTGGGTCGGCGAGCAAGTCAAACAGTGCGCCATCGGAGTCGAGCAAGTAGCCATCCTGCCGCATCGCGATCCGTCCGCCCCACTGGCTAAAGAGGCTACGCGAAATCGGGGGCAAGTTCGGCTCCCGAAGTTTCTTCGCAAGGCTGAGCCCATCGAGTGGGCGATTCGGGTCTGGCTCGATCGGGATCCCAGCCAATTCGCACAAGGTGGGGGTCAAGTCGATCGCACCGCAGAGTTGATCCAGCGAATGGTGAGCTCCGAGGTGTCCTGGCCAGTTGACGATCAAAGGCGAGCGAACGCCACCTTCGTCGACGCTCCCTTTGCGACCTTTGAGTCCTGCATTCCAGCGAAAGCTATTGGGCCCATTGTCGTTGAAGTACACGACGATCGTCTCCTCGCGAAGCCCCAGTTGATCGAGTGCCGCAAGCAGGCGTCCGACGTTTTGATCGAGATTTTCTACCATGGCAATGGCCGCCCGCGTGGTAGGTTCGTCTTCTTTCTCGGCAGGGCGTCCCTCATGCCACATCTTGAGTTCGCGGCCATTGACCCGATCCATGAACGCATCGGGTACCTGCATCGGCGAGTGGGGGGTGTTGAAGGCTACATAGCAAAAGAAAGGGTCCGCAGAGTGGTTGCGCATAAATTCGATGGCATGATCGGTGAAGTCATCTGCGACAAAGCCCTTGCCTCGGACTGGCTTGCCGTTTCGTTCCAGGGGAGGGGAGAAGTAGTCGCCCCAGTGCCCCGAGCAAAACCCATAGAACTCGTCAAAGCCCCGGGCGTTGGGGTGGTAGGGGTACTGCGAGCCGTTGTGCCATTTGCCGAAGGCACCGGTGGCATACCCATGACGCTTGAGCCGATCGGCCAGGGTGGTTTCATCCAAATCCAAACGCTCGTCCCCTTGGGTGACCCCCATGGCACTTCCGCGCGGATGGTATCGTCCGGTGAGGAACTCGGCCCTCGTCGGAGCGCAAACAGGGCAAACATAAAACCGTTGACAAACGACACCATCGGAGGCTAGTCGGTCCAAATTGGGGGTTTGGAAATTGGTGTTTCCTTGGAAACCGAAATCCCCCCAGCCTTGATCGTCCGAGAGTAGAACGATGAGGTTCGGGGGCCTCTGGTTGCTCGGTTGGCCAAGCTCGGTCGTCGCTTGGGCCCAAGGGTGCATCGAGGCGGCTAGCGACAGCAGGAGGCAAGCGATTCGCAAGAGTCGGAGCATGGTGGGTCGGTGGAAGGGTTGGGATCAGGAGGTAGCAGGATTTTTTTGCGGTTCGAGCGTAAACGACCCGCCATCGAGGACATCGCCCGAGAGTCCGCGAAGCTCGACGGTCAGTCGCTTGGACTTCGCATCGACACGAACGGTGCCAAAGGATTGGCGAGCATCGCTCGGAGCGAGCGGTAGTTTGCTTCCCGGAGGGGGTGCGAACAGGAATTTGACTTCGGGGCCAAAGGTCCCATCGAGGGCGTTGGGTCCAAAGGAGCCCGAGTGCAGGGGACCGGCGACGAATTCCCAAAAAGGGAGGAAGCTCTCGGGGATCGCTGCGCGTTTGGGGTCGTAGTAATGGGCGGCTGCATAGTGCACATCGGCCGTGAGCCAAACGGTATTGGTGATCTGAGCTTGTTTCATAAATCCGAGCAGATCGGCCATTTCAAGCTCGCGGCCCAGGGGTGCTCCTGGATCGGCATTCGCGACAGCTTCGAAAAGGTTTTTGCCTTCCATCGAATCCCCGACGCTGATGGCCAGCGGCATATCGCTGCAGAGAACCTTCCAAGTTGCGGTGCTCGTGCGGAGCGAATGTTTCAACCAAGCCAACTGTTCGGAACCGAGGATTGCGGATTGGGAATTGAGTTCCGATTGCTTGTTCGGGGAGTTTGGGCCTCGGTAGGATCGCAGATCCAAGACGAACAGGTCCAGGAGCGGGCCCCGAGATAGTTTCCTGTAGATCCGTCGTTGCCCAGAAGCTTGGGGCAAAAGGGGCGTGTACTCAAAGAAGGCTTGGCGGGCGCGGTCGGCCAGTTGCCGGGCGAACTCCATCGCATCGTAGTTCTCGCGATCCTTGCGCGAGCGCAGGGACTGCTGTGGGTACCAATTGTTGGTCGTCTCGTGGTCGTCCCAGGAAGCGATCAAGGGGACGGATCGATGGAACGCCAAGACGTTTTGATCGAGCAAATTGTAGAGGTAATTGCCTCGGAAGTCATCGAGCGAAGCCGCCGGTTTGGATTTGGCATCGGTGGTGATATTTTTCCAGATCGAGCCATCCTGGAGAGTCAGTTCTGGTTGGATTGGGTTGTCGGCATAGATCATATCCCCGCTGTGCACAAAGAAATCGGGAGCGAGTTTTTCGATCGCCGAGTAGATCTTCATCCCGCCCCATTCGAGATTGATACCGAATCCTTGGCCCGCAGTGTCACCAGACCAAGCGAAGAAGACATCCTGGGTGCCGTCGTCTGGGGTCGTCAATTGCCCTGCTTGCGGATCGCTTGTGCCAGCGGAGTTTTCGAAGGTGACTTGGTAGTGGATTTTCGAGCCCGAAGGGAGTCCTCGCAGGATGCAGCGAGCGGTGTAGTCCGAAAGCAGGTTGGCTTCTGGTCCTAGGACCGAGCGAGGGTTTTTGAAATTCGAATCGGTATCCCATTGGACCACCATGCGCGCGGCGGTGTCGCAGCGGCCCCAAATCACCGCCGATTCGTCGGTGACCTCTCCGCTCATGATCCCAGAAGGTTGCTTGGCGATGGTGTCCCAGTTGGCGTGCGCGAACTTCGGCTGAAAACTAACTGCCGCCCCGAGACTAGTTGCCCCGAGACCCGCTGCGGTGCAGGAGAGGTTGAAATCGCGTCGGGAGATTTTTCGGTTCATGTGCGAGGTTTCCGAGGATTTGTCGGAGAGGTTCGTGGAAGTCGACGGCGAGTTTGCTCGAACGCTTTTGTAATGCAAAGCGACTCGGCGGGGAACCTTGCGATTGTGAATCCTTGATAAAAACCCATGGGGCAACCCATCTGAGGAGAATCCGGGCGGATCGCATCTATGGAGAATGGTTCGAGTGGGGTATTCTACAAAACTATGAACTCTGCATTATTGTCTGAAAAAGTATTGATTTTGGTGTCGTCGGCTGAATACCGACCGATGAAGCCTCGGATGATGCTCAAGGCCCTGAAATTGGCCGACGAAGAGTATCGGGAATTGCGAAGGGCGATCAAGCAATTGGTACGCGAGGGTCGGGTGCTCTACGGAGCCAACCACTTGGTTTTGCCGACCGTACGCAATGGATCTGTGCGACCGAAGACTCCCAGACCCGAAACAACTCAGTCTCAAACAACGCAATCCCAAACAACTCCGTCTGAATCGTTCGAGCATGGTGTACCCGAAGTTGGCACAGGGCTCGAGCAGAGAAGTTCGGGCTTGATCGGTTTCGACGCAGGCCAAGTCGCCGGTCAAGGTTCGATCGCAGGGGCAAACCAGATCGTCGGAATTTTTCGATCGGCGCCATCGATGGGATACGGGTTTGTCGAAGTCCCCCGAGGAGGATCTGTTCCGCTAGCAGGTGATTCCGTTCGTTCGCAGGGCCAGACATCCTCAGAGGTCGGTCAGGATGTGCCCGTGGCTCGTGCGGAGCTTTCGGTCAAGATGCCGGACATCTTCATCCCTGAGTTCCGCAAACTCAATGCATTGGACGGCGATACGGTCCGGGTGCAGTTGCGTCGACCCATGCTCAGTGGATCGCGAGGCTCGGGGCGAGGGGGCAAGGAGATGCCAAGGCATGCCTCCGGACGGCTTGAAGGGGAGATCGTCGAGGTCGTCGCCAGGAAGCGTAGGGAGTTTACGGGGACTTACCAAACCGACGGCCAAAAATCGTTCGTGTGGCTCGACGGTGCGAAGTTGGAGCGACCGGTTTCGCTTGGCGATGTCCGAGGGATGCCTCTGGAGAACAACGACAAGGTGGTTGTTGAGTTGGTTCGTTTTCCGGATGAATTGCAGGCTGGCGAGGCGGTGCTTTTGAAGGTGCTCGGTAGTTTGAGGAATCCGGCTGTCGACACCATGGCCGTGATGATCCAGTTTGCGCTTCCCGAGGAGTTTCCCGAGAGCGTGATCGAGGACGCCCGAGCTCAGGCCGATCGATTTTCTGAAGAGGTCATCCCAGAGGGCCGCAAGGATTTGACGCAGGTCCCGACCCTGACGATCGATCCTGTCGACGCAAGGGATTTCGACGATGCGATATCGCTCAGCAAGAACGAACGTGGTAATTGGGAGCTGCAAGTCCACATCGCCGATGTGGCGTTCTTTGTTCCCGTCGGAGGGATCCTCGATCAGGAAGCCCGACAGCGGGGCAACAGCGTGTATTTGCCCGATCGCGTCATTCCGATGCTGCCCGAAACGATCAGCAACCATTTGGCCTCTTTGCAACCCGACCGCCGACGCTTGGCCAAGACGGTATTCATGGAATACTCCAGCGAGGGCGTATTGCTGCATGCGGAGGTCTACAACAGCGTGATCCGAAACGCCTATCGGTTCAACTACGAACAAATCGATCAGTACCTGCTTGACCCCGAACCTTGGAAGGAAAGACTCGATCCTGCGATCTTTCAGCTCGTTCGAGACATGCACACCTTGGCGATGCAACTGCGGGAGATTCGCCGTAAAGGTGGAGCCGTCGAACTGACGTTGCCGGAAGTCAAAGTGGACTTGGATCGCCTGGGCAAGGTCAAAGGAGCCCACGTGGTGCACCACACTCAGAGCCATCAGATGATCGAGGAGTTCATGCTCGCTGCCAATCAGGCTGTCGCCAGTTGGCTCGATCAACTCAAGCTACCGTTCTTGCGAAGAGCGCACGCGCCACCCGATCAACTCAAGATCCGTCGATTGAATCAGTTCATCCGCGCCTTGGGGATCCCCGCCGACGAAATGCAGGACCGCTTTGAAATCCAACGGGTCATCGACAGCGTCAAGGGTAAGACCACGGCGTTTGCCGTCAACTATGCGATTCTCAAGAGCATGTCCAAAGCGGTCTATCAGTGCGAGTTTGAACGGCATTATGCATTGAACATGACCCATTACTGCCATTTCACCAGTCCCATCCGACGCTACCCGGACTTGGTCGTGCATCGGATAGTCGATAAGCTCGTCAAGGGAGAGCAAGCGAGAGAGAACACCGAGGTGCTCGAGCAAATGGGCGAGCATTGCAGTCATACCGAACAGAATGCCGAGCAAGCCGAGCGGGAATTGGTACGAGTCAAGCTTCTTCATTTCCTGGAAAAGCGGGTCGGAGAATTGCTTACCGGGATCGTATGGGGCGTGAAGGCCAACGGTTTGGTAGTTCGCGGAGTTGAAATTCCAGTCGATGGGATGATCCCATTGGACCGATTGCCAGCCGACCGCTACCGCTACGATCGCGACACGCATACGCTCGAGGGGCAACGCTCGGGAAATCAATTTCGTTTAGGTGACGAGTTGATCGTCCGCGTCGAGCGTGTGGACTTAGCGCGTCGCCATTTGGATTTCCGACTCGAGAAGCTAGTGCATCACGAGCAAAGGGGCCCAGGGCGACCCAGTGGTGGTATTGGCTCAGAGGATCGGCAAAGGACGCGAGGCAGGTCCAAGGGACCGAAGAAGGGGGACACTAAGGGGCCTAGCAAGAGCAAGGGTAAATCCCCTGGTGGATCCAAGCGCAAGAAACGCTGAGAATGAATCGCTAGATTCGAAACTCCGTCGCTGGCATGGTAGATCGATTGTCCCCAATCGATCGG
>JAJTFB010000041.1 GCA_021300015.1 Pirellula sp.
CTTCGAGTGCGGTTGAGCAAGTGCTCTTGGACGGGTTTTTCCATCGTTGTACCTGTCGTTTTTCCGTTAGGGAGTCATCAAGAACTCATCGAGATTCATCAGCACGTTACCGATGAGATCCCAGCTTGCGAGTTCCTGCGGAGAGAGTTGCTCAGGAATTTTACCGATCGGTTCGGTCGCTAGTTTCATCGCTTGGTCGGCACGATCCTTGAGGTCCTCGCGAGAGGCTTGCAGCAGCTTGAGCATGCTCTGAATCTCAGCGTCACTGGGTTTTCGTGTCAGCACAAGCTGGAACATTCGACTGAGTCTGGATGTATCGTCGGGAGCTTGGTCGGCTTCGTGGAGCAAAACTCTGCGAGCAAGACCTTGGGCCGCTTCGATGTAGACTGGGTCGTTGAGCGTGACGAGGGCTTGGAGCGGGGTGTTGGTCCGGTCCCTTTTCAAGACACAGACCTCGCGGCTAGGGGCGTCAAAGGTGGCCATGGACGGGTAAGGATTGCTGCGGCGCCATTGCGTGTAGATCGCGCGGCGAAAACGGTCCTCGCCTGTGCTGGTATCCCAGTCGGTCCTGGAGCCAAAAGCGGCAGATAGTCCCATGCTCGGCTGGGGAGGACGGGTCGGAGATCCGAAGAATTTTTTCGACAACAGGTCGGCAGAAGCCAACGCCATGTCCCGAACTTGCTCGGCTGCGACTCGGAACCTTGGACCTCGTGCGACGTGAATATTCTCCGGATCGGACTCAAAGTCCTCGGGGCTGACGCTCGAGGATTGCCGATAAGCGTTCGAGAGGACGATGCTGCGAATCAGCTCTTTTTGATCCCAACGGCTACCTAGAAACTCCAACGCAAGGTGATCGAGCAATTCAGGGTAAACCGGTAGATCGCCTTGGGAACCGAACTCCTCGCTGGTCCTGACGATACCGACTCCAAAGAGGTATTCCCAGGTTCGATTCACAAGCACGCGAGCCGTAAGCGGATTGCGGTCTGAGACAAGCCATCGCGCGAACTTCAATCGATCGATGGTGTGTCCGTCGGATTGCGAGGCGACAGGTTCGTAGCCAAAGATTCTCGGCACCCCGGGGTAAACCTCGTCCCCGGTGACCTTGTAATTGCCTCGGATCTGGATCTTGGTCGACCTGTGCTTGTCCTTGGCCAACTCTCGCAGGATCGGAACAGTGGTGATCGGCTTGAGGCCGCCCAAGGCCTGGCGGGTGGTTGCCAACTGTGCGCGAAGCGCTGAGCGTTCGGGAGCTATTTGACGAACATAGTACCGATGGAGCGATTCACGTTGTGCGTCGGTACGATTCTCTGAACGCACAATCTGAAGAATCTCCTTGGGAGTTTGAAGCACGTCGTTCAAATGCGGATCGTCGGTCAGTGCGACTCGGAAGTTCGAGAGAATCAGTCGTTTGTAAGGGGAATCGAATCCCAATTGGAGGCGAAGTATCCATGGAGCACGGATCGAATCGGCATCGATTTGCGGGGTCTGGTCTGCCTTCCCGGCAACTTGCAACGAGTGCGGCCTATCGATCGATCCGCCGACGGCCCATCCGGTTTTCGGATCGCTGTCGATGGTATGCGATGCGGGTAATCCACTTTGCTCGTGATCGGCTTGAGCAAATTTTGCGTTCCAAGCGACTTGTTGTTGTAGGTTCAGATGATGCTCTGCGGCACCCTGTTCGAGGCGACCTTGCCATACCTCCTTGCGATTGTCATCGAGCAACCGCACGATAGCTCCAGAAAGGCGGGTAGCTAACCCGTTGTCGGTTCGATTGAAAAGGACCAATCGATCGACCGGGAGGGTTGCATTGAGGTCGAGTTCCCACCAAGGTGAATCGCTGGTGTTGGTATGAGTGATCGAATTATCTTCCCATTTACCGGAAGTATTCCCATCGATTGCTCGAGCCGCTGCACCGCCGAGGATCTCTGAGCTTTGGCTCGCTTTGCCAGAGCCTGCGAGATTTTGCTGGCCATCGAAAACTTGGACCTCTGCGAGCGAGAGTATCTTTTCTTTGCCAGGAAGATCGATGCGAATGAAACGTCCCTTGGCCTGTTGGCGGGGTACTTGGTAGAGCGACCCGGAAAGCTGGGTCAAGACAAAGTTGCCGTCCCCGTGGCTCGATCCGCCCCCGGGTAAAGCTGGATCCGGAACCGATTCGATCCGAACGCCGCTTAAGTTTTGCGGCCCCCAGCCTTCTGGCAAGGCCACCTCTAAATCGAGTCGATCGTTGTCCGCCTTGGAGTCAAGCTTCACAAGCCCACTCTCGAGTACTTGGATCGCGTTTCCGGATTGGGCTGTGGCCGTCTTCGGGACTGTCGGCTTCCATTCCGAAGCGATCCGCAATCGGGATTCCCATTCGATTTGAGAGTTTGCAAGGGACGCATCGGGCGCATCGAGTTGGGCTTCAAGTTTGAGTATTTGCGACTCAAGATCCGCGCGTTCTTCGCGTTGCGAGGGAGAGTACCAAGCGTACGTGGGGGATTCATCCCCGCGATCGGCATCTTCGGTTTGGTTGAAGATCGAGAAGACCTCGAAATACTCTTTCTGGGATATCGGATCGTATTTGTGATTGTGGCACTGAGCACAACCCATCGTCACACCCATCCACACGGCCATCGTGGTGTTGACACGGTCGATAACCGCGACATTGCGAAACTCTTCGTCATTCGTTCCGCCTTCATTGTTCGTCAATGTATTGCGATGGAAGGCCGTGGCGACCCATTGATCGGGAGTCGGGGAGTCGAGCAGGTCCCCCGCGAGTTGCTCGATGGTGAATTGGTCGAAGGGCATGTTGGAATTGAAGGCACGGACGACCCAGTCGCGATAAGCCCAAATGGTTCGGGCAGGGTCATCCGCGTACCCCGCGGAGTCTGCGTAGCGGGCCAAATCCAACCAGCGGCGGCCCCAATGTTCGCCGTAGGCCGGTGTGGCCAAGAGCCGATCGACAAGCCGCTCGTAGGCCAACGCATCGGTGTCGTTGAGAAACGCATCGAGTTCGTCGAGTGTCGGGGGCAGTCCCGTCAGATCGAGCGTCAGGCGTCGAAGCAGGGTGGTCCGATCGGCTTGTCCAGAGGGTACGAGTCCTTTCTCGAGGAGTTTAGCAAGAAGATGACGGTCGATGGGGTTGGCTGCCCAAGCCTGCAGGTCCGCCTTTTGATTTGGAGCCAAGTCTGCACCCGTGCTGTGGTTGCTATGCTTGCTGAAAGATGGATTGCCTGAGTCGAGGTCTTTGAGGCTAGGGGTCGGTCGCGGAGTGATCTGCTCGTAGGACCAGTGCTTGTTATAAGCCGCTCCGGATTCGATCCAGCGGGTGAGCAACTCGGTCTCTTTGTCGGTGAGCCGTTCGGCAAAGCGAGGAGGGGGCATGCGGACTTGATCGTCGCTCGAGAGGATCCGTTGGAGGATCTCCGAATCGCCCGGCGGGCCCGGCGCGATCGCTTTTTTGTCCGAATCGGCCGCCGATGTGGCCGCTTCGAAAGAGTCGAGCCTTAGGCCTGATTCGACCGTTTGCTCGTCGGGCCCATGGCAAGCAAAACATCGGTTCGAGAGGATGGGACGGATCTGCGTGTTGAAGTCGATCTTCGAGTCGCTGTTGTTCGTCTGAGCACATGCAGCGGTGGGGCTAACCGCGACGAATAGGGTTGCCCAGGCCAAGCAACCGACCCAGACGAGCCATTTGGCCCAGGCCAATGATCCGGCATCGATGCGGGACGTCAAACGCGTTCTTGCAAGCGGGAAAAGCCTATTCATGGCAATCTTTTCTTCGCGGGGGGCATTGCGGGGGAGGGATGAATCGGAGGCCTAAGCGGTCCGGCTCAGTACCTGCATTTTATTCGGAATGGTATCCGGCGTCAGTGTTGCTTTTTCTAAAAGAAGGACCTCCTCCGGGCAAAACTATGAAAATCCGGGCAAAACGATGAAAATAACGGGAAAGTTGCCAATTCGAACCGCCGATTTCCCGACCGAACCGAATCGGGTAAGATTGCGTAAAGACAACAGGTCAGCCTTGGGGTTGACGGCATCCTTTTCAAATCGTCTTGAGCTTCCATGGCAACCCAAGAATCCTCTTTTTCTCCTGAGTCCGATGAAGCAGCCGATAGCGAGGCCTTTTCGGGCCTGTCCCTCCTGGGGCTAGTCTCCTCGCTGGTAGGAATTTTGTCGGTCCAGTACGTGCACCTGATGCCGCTTGCGATCGTCGGAACAGTTCTTGGGATGTTTGTCCTACTGTTTGCAAAAAAGTGGGGTCTGAGCCGATTATCGAAAGTCTTTGCATTCTTGGCCGTTGCCATCGGTGCGACCTTTGCCTCTTGGGGAACATCTAAAAGCTACTTGCACAGCAATTATGAGCTTTCACAAGCCCGCAAAGTCGCAGAGTTGTACTTGAACTCCCTATCGAAGGGAGATCTCGACAGCGTCTACTACTTGGTAGGGTTTCAATTCGAGGGGGATCGTCGCCAGAGCGAGGATGCGCGTGAGTCCGATCTCGATAAAGCCAAGAAGCGTCTTGCGGCTGATTCAGCCCACGTCGCGATCCAAAAGCGGCGAGAGCCAGCCAAATGGACCTTTGTATCGCTCGACGGAGAAGCCATGGGTTCGGTGGGTTATTCCTACAAGCTCAAGTATCGCGACGATGGGCAGACCAACCCTCCGACATACTTCGTCTACGCCAGGAAAGATGTCCAGGAGCGCTTCGCTACCAAGGAAGAAATACATTGGTACGTCGACACCGTCGAAGCGGTCAAGTAGCGATCTAGTCACCTGCGGATTTTCTGATGCCCAGTTCGCTGATCAGCTTGGGTGCGAACCTTGGCAACACACTCGAAACCATGAGAGCCGCCTCAAGGCTCCTAAAGGAAACCTTCGTCGCCTCGGAGATTCGCCTCAGTTCGATACTCAAGACTCCTCCGGTGGGCGGACCGAGCGGCCAGGGGGATTTCCTCAACGCGATCGCAAGGATCGACCATTCGCTCAACGTTTGGGAGGTCTGGGAGCGGATCAAAAAAATCGAGACCGAACTCGGACGCCAGCGATTCCGACGTTGGGAATCGAGGCGCATCGACATCGATCTTATCCTCCACGACCAAGACTTGGTCTGGACACCTCACTTGAAAGTCCCCCATCCTCGCATGAGCATGCGGACATTCGTCATGCGACCTGCATGCCAAGTCGCAAGCGATTGGATCGACCCGGTCACTCAATGGAGTATCCGGGAGTTGACCGAGCGTCTCAATTCGCCCAGTGAGCCTCGAATCGCAGTCGCCTGTAGCACCGAGTCACTGCAAAGCCAGCTTCAATCTGCACTCGAGCGACAAGGCCTCTGGCCGTCTCGTTCGATACGCGTCGAAACCAAGAAACAGCCCTCGGATTGGTGGCAAGTCTGGTCCGAGGCCGACTTGCACATCGCTTGCATCGACGTTCCGGATCCGGACAACGTCCAGTGGGAGGACTACGCTTTGCCGTGGGCTCTTGCCATGGGGATTGCTAAACCTACAGCGATGATCGAAACGCATCAGGGAACCGTACCGAAAGAAAAACATGGGTTACGGTATCTACTGCCTGGTAGCGACATCGACTGGATCTGCCATGAGATCCAAGCTGCACGATTGGCGTTGCGGTGTCCGGTCGAAGACTCCGGTGAGTCGTGGACCCATTGAGCAGGGACGAGGATTTCAAGAACCAAACCCATCGGATGAAACCATGAGCCAACACGAACAACAAAAAACCCCTGATCGACTTCCAGGAATAGACCTTTTTCGGATCGACGGCCAATTGGCCGTGGTCACCGGTGCGAGCCGGGGGCTCGGCTGGGCCATGGCCTGTGGACTGGCAAGTGCCGGGGCGAACATACTTTTGGTCAGTCGCAATCAACGAGAGCTCGATCAACGAGTCGAAGAAATCTCCGAGAGTTATGGCACCAAAGCCTGGGGATATGCGGCCGATGTGAGTTCCGAGAAAGCCGTTTCGGCACTCAGAGACTATTGCTTGGCAACCGCCGGCGTTCCATCTATCCTGATCAATAACGCCGGGATCAACATTCGCGGTCCGATCGATGAATTGGATTTTGAACAGTTCAAGCAGGTGCTAAGCACGAATGTCGAGGCTCCCTGGCTCGTGACAAGAGCCTTCATCGAGACGATGAAACAAAAGCGCTACGGCAGGATCATTCATATCGCTAGCACCTTGGGCCTCGTGGGACTTGCCAATCGGACCCCCTACACGGCCAGCAAAGGAGCCGTCGTCCAATTGACCCGCGCGATGGCCTTGGAGTTTGCTCCATGGAACATCACTTGCAATGCGATATGCCCAGGCCCTTTTTTGACCGAAATGAACCAAGGAGTAGCCGAACAAACCGATGTCAAAAACAATATTGTCGGGGCAACGGTGATGGGTCGCTGGGGAGAGCTCAGCGAGATTCAGGGTGCCGCGATCTACTTGGCCAGTTCCGCCAGCAGTTTTACCACCGGCAGCATGCTCGTCGTCGACGGCGGATGGACAGCAAGGTAATTGCGGTATCGCCCGGATAGACCGATTCATTGCATTTAGAAATTCCGTAAGCTAGACTCAAGCGGCCTCTTTCCCACGCTACGATTTAAACCATCATTAGCTCTACCCGGGGAGTTTGGAGAACGACGCTTCATGTCGGACCATCGCTTCGAACCTGACGGCTCAAAGCCCCAATTCAACCAGACGTGGTATTCCGCGGCAACCTCCACGATTCGCCCCAAAGATCTCCTCTCGGGTCTGATCGTCTTTCTTGTTGCATTGCCTTTGTGCCTAGGGATCGCACTTGCCTCAGGTGCACCGTTGTTTTCCGGTATCCTATCGGGAATCATCGGGGGAGTCGTCGTTGGGCTTCTAAGTGGCTCGAAGACCAGCGTCAGCGGTCCTGCTGCCGGACTTACGGCAATCGTCTCTGCGCAAATCGCGAATCTCGGGTCCTTTGAAACATTCTTGTTCGCTGTATTAATCGCCGGAGCGTTCCAGGTCCTTCTGGGAATTCTCAAGGCCGGATCGCTCTCCGCCTATTTTCCAACGAGCGTGATCCAAGGACTCCTTGCGGCCATCGGTGTGATTCTCATCCTAAAGCAACTTCCTCATTTGCTCGGCCATGACAGCGATCCGGAAGGGGAGATGAACTTTGCGCAACCCGACCATGAGAACACCTTTACCGAAATCGGCAAGCTTTTCTCTGGAGAAATTCACCAAGGAGCCATCGTCGTAGGCCTGCTGTCGCTTGGCCTGCTTCTGGGCTCAGATCGAATCAAATCCCTGAAAAAAATGCCTGTCCCAGTCCCTTTAATTGTCGTTCTCTTCGGGATCGCAATGAAGTTTCTCATGGACCTTGTAGGGGGAAATTGGGCCATCGAGGAATCCCATCTGGTTCAAGTCCCCATCGTCGCAAATCTATCGCAGCTCCAGGATTACATTCGATCCCCCGATTGGTCCCAATGGACCAATTCCAAAGTCTACATCGCCGGAGGAATCATCTGCATCGTAGCCACCTTGGAAACGCTTCTGAATCTCGAAGCCGTCGACAAGCTCGATCCTCAGCAACGCGTCTCACCCTCGAACCGCGAATTGATAGCTCAAGGAACCGGCAACATGCTCTGCGGTCTTGCAGGGGGCCTGCCCATTACCTCGGTGATCGTCCGCTCCTCGGTCAATATCAATGCGGGAGCCTCTACTAAACTATCGGCCATCTTTCACGGTCTGCTGCTTGCCGTCTGCGTCCTTGCCATACCGCATTGGCTCAATGAAATCCCACTTGCAGCTTTGGCTGCCATCCTGCTTCACACCGGATTGAAGCTGGTCAACCCAAAGCTCATCGCCCGCATGTGGAAAGATGGCGTCTATCAGTTCATCCCCTTCTTGGCAACGCTTGTGAGCATTGTCCTGAGCGACCTGATCCTCGGCGTGACTCTGGGGCTTGTTATCAGTATCGCATTCATCCTCTTGAGCAATATGCGACGGCCAGTGACCATCATCGAGGAGAAACGTTTCGGAGAAAAAATCAAACACGTACAGTTGGGAAACCAAGTCAGTTTTCTGAATCGAGCAAGCCTCCAAAAAATGTTCGATTCGACCCCGGTCGGCTCCCATCTAGTGCTCGATGCGACCGACTCGAATTTCATCGATCCAGACATCCTGTCCATGCTTCGTGAGTTCAAGGAGACCACCGGTCCGACCCGAAACATCAAAGTCAGCATGGTAGGATTCCAAAAGAGAATGGGAATATCGGATTCCATTCTCTACGCGGAGTACTCGACCAAAGAAATCCAGGAGAAGCTCTCACCCAACGAAGTGCTCGATATACTTCTGGCAGGCAACGAGCGTTTTCGATCCGGAGAGCGTCTTGCCCGCGACCTTCACCACCAAATCGGCCAATCCGCCCAGAACCAATTCCCACTGGCGATCATTCTAGGCTGCATCGATTCCCGGGCACCGGCGGAAATCGTCTTCGACGTTGGCCTAGGCGAAGTCTTCAGCACACGCATCGCCGGCAACGTCGTCCGCTCCAAAGTCCTCGGTAGCCTCGAATACGCCTGCGTCGTCGCAGGTGCCAAAGTCATCTTAGTCATGGGACACACCCGTTGCGGTGCGGTCGCATCGGCCGTCCAACTCGCCACCCAAAAAGAACAGACCTGCACCATCCCCGGTTGCGAACATCTCGATCTGATCATCGAGGCCATCCAGGCGAGTGTTCGCAACGAGGACATCAACCTCTGGGATCGTAAATCCGAGCCCGAACGGCAAAAAATCATCGATACCGTCGCGAGGCGCAATGCCGTTGAGTCCGTCCGGAGAATTTACTCCGATAGTCCATCGCTCAGGCATCTTGCAGACACAGGCAAAATCGCGATTGTCGCTGCGATGTATAACCTCGAATCCGGGGAACTCGAAATCCTCTCGCGGGTCGGACTATCGGCTTGAATCCCGCCGCCGAATACTCAAGCCCAGCCTTTTGACTCTGAAATCATCTTGCGAAAGCAACCCTTTTGGAGATTGCTTTCGAGCCATCTCTAGTGCATAATCTCCTCAGGTTTTCTGGTTTTTTTGCACCTTAGATCCCGAAAAATCTGGCTGTCTTCCCCTCGCAACCCAACCTCCTGAGTCGCGAACCACTAGGCCTCTGACTCCGTTTCCCTGAGGGCCATTTGGCTGCCTTGTCCGACTTCACAAAACGCTATTCGGTATCCCCCCAAGACGGAATGTCCCCTTGGTGCCGCATGACGGGCCAAGGCTTGGCGTTGATCGCCAAGCTTGTCAGCGGCTTCTCGGTCCGCTGGATCGGGGCCGAACCCGATACCTGCCAACGCGTTTACTTTGCCAATCACACCAGCCACCTCGATGCAGTCGTTCTCTGGGCTGCACTCCCGGGAAGCCTTCGCCAACTGACCCGCCCAGTGGCCGCTGAAGACTATTGGGGACAAACCCCCTTTCGCAGGTTTCTTGCCCAATCCTTCAACGCGATCCTCATCGACCGAAAACAAATCAAGGTCCATCAAAGCCCCATCGAACTGATGCTTCGTGAAATAGGGAACACCTACTCCCTGATCGTCTTTCCAGAAGGAAGCCGGGCGATCGACGGCGAGATGGGTGAATTCAAAAGCGGTCTGTACTACCTAGCCAAAAAAAGACCCGATCTCGAACTCGTCCCAGTCTACATGGACAACATGAACCGAATCCTTCCAAGAGGTGAGTTCATGCCCGTTCCATTGCTTAGCTCTATCTCGATCGGAGCTCCCATCTTTCTGGAACCCAAGGAAAGCAAACAAGACTTCCTCAATCGGGCCATGCGCAGCGTCAAAGCCCTCAAAGAACGCTAAAATCTATCGCTCGCTTCCCGATCGCAACCCAAGATCCGCCCCAGCATGCCGATGAATCAATCAGCACCTAAGCAACCTGCTAAGCCCCCGGCTTCGTCTCCTTTTGCATGGATGATCTGGATTCTGATAGGTACCTGTATCGGCGGTGGCGCCGCTGCCTTGGCCTTCCTAGGCCCAAACCGCAATTCCAACGACCCCGCGCCAAACCCAAAAATCGCTGCGGCTTCCAAATCGCCGAGCGCGTTACCCGCGGGTTTCGAAGCGACTCTGGTCAACAAGAGCCAACCCCAGAGCCAACAGCCCAAGGGCATGGTTTGGATTCCAGGGGGTGAATTCTCGATGGGGAGCGACCACCGTAGCGAGTCCCTCTGCGGCCTCCCCGGCGTGACGAACGATGCCGTCCCCATCCATCGAGTCTACGTCGACGGTTTTTGGATGGATCAGACCGAAGTGACCAACGCTCAATTCAGCGCTTTCATCGAAGCGACCGGTTACGTAACGGTCGCCGAGATCAAACCCACCAAAGAGGAGTTTCCAACCGCTCCCGAGGAAAACCTAATCGCAGGCTCAACTGTCTTCAAACCCACCCAGAGCCCTGTGGAATTCGATAACTATCTCCAATGGTGGAGCTATGTCCCCGGTGCCGATTGGCGCCATCCAGCAGGCCCTGAAAGCAACCTCGAAAACAAAGAGGATTGTCCAGTGACCCATGTCGCCTACGAAGACGCCGAAGCTTACGCAAAATGGGCTGGAAAACGGCTTCCTACCGAAGCCGAATGGGAATTCGCCGCTCGGGGTGGAAAAGCCGGCGAGCTCTATGCCTGGGGCAGTGAACTTCAAATCGATGGCAAATACCAAGCCAACATCTACCAAGGCCGCTTCCCAGTCGACGGCGGAGACAGCGCTCTGGATGGATTCGCAGGAATCGCCCCGACACGCCAGTATGCCCCAAACCCCTATGGACTCTATGACATGGGAGGCAACGTCTGGGAATGGGTCAGCGATTGGTACCGCCACGACTACTACGCACGCCTGCGATCCAGCGGCCAGGTTACCCGCAACCCTCAAGGTCCCACCGACAGCTACGATCCGATGGAGCCTGACCAAATCAAGCGTGTTCACCGGGGCGGATCCTTCTTGTGCAGCGATCGCTACTGCACTCGCTACATGGTCGGAACACGCGGCAAAGGTGAAGTCCGAACGGCCAGCAATCACCTGGGCTTTCGCTGCGTAAAAGCCGATTAGCGCAGTGAATCGACCGACACGGCTTCGGCAATAACTGCGATGCAATCACCCTGCTGTGTTTTGCACGCTGTGCGCATACAGAGCAGATAACCCTCCTTAGGGGAAACAATCAAAGCGGGCTCTCTGTCGGGCCTTTCCAAGTAATGGATCCGAGCCAAGGGTTCATCGACCGATACCTTGGACCCCAATTCGACGCAAATCTCGAAGATCCCTGACTCGGGTGCCAACAGGTAATTCTTGGCCTCTAAGGCTTGGGTCAGTATCGTCGGTTCCAGCCCCAAGGATGCCCGTGTTTGGACCGTTCCTTGCAAGACCCCAAGATGCTTTAGGACGTTGACTAGCCCGTCGTGTGCAATGCGATGGACTCGAGCCGGAATCGCTTCCCCACCACCGAGCTCGGTCGTTAAGACCGTCTTGCCCTGGGACTCTGCCTCGACAGGCAAGAGTCCACTTCCCGCTATATCGGTGTAAAGGAAACAAAAATCCGTATTCCAAGCCAACATCGCATCGAGCATCGCTTGCCTCTGCAAGCGATCCGAGACGACATGCATGTGAGAGCAGGGGACAAACTCCATGCTTCTCCCACCCGAATGGATGTCGATCACCGCGTCGGAGATCGGAAACAACTCATGGGTCAAATAGTGGGCGATCTGGCTCGTTACGGAACCTTCGGAGTCACCAGGAAAAGCCCGATTGAGGTTCATTCCATCGATCGGAGATAGCCTCGTTGAGGCCAACGCAGCAGGAAAATTCAGGGACGGGATCAGGATCAGTCGTCCTTGTACCTGCTCCTGAGAAATCGACCGAGCAAGTTTCATCAGGGCCACTTGCCCTTGGTATTCATCCCCGTGATTCCCCCCCAAAACCAGCACCGTCGGCCCGGCTCCGTGCGCTACGACAGTCATCGGAATCATCACGTTGGCCCAGCCACCGAGGTTGTGCGAATAAGGGACCCGAAGGAATCCTTGCTGTTTACCCTTGCGATCCAAATCGATGTCGGTGCGAATCATGCGCGCTCCTCAGTAGCGTTTTCCTTAGGTTCAAACCAACGATATATACTCGGCAAAACCAACAAAGTCAAAACGGTCGAAGTGATCAGTCCTCCGATCACCACGGTAGCCAGAGGTCGTTGGACCTCGGCTCCCGAACTGCTCGAGATGGCCATGGGGATAAAACCTAGGGCCCCACAGGCTGCCGTCATGAACACGGGCCGGAGTCGATCCAAAGCCCCTTGAACCACCGCATCGAACGGACTTAGCCCTTGATGCCGAAGATGCCGAATGTGTTCGATCAGGACCACGCCATTCATCACGGCGATTCCGAATAGTGCGATGAACCCGACACCCGCCGAGATCGAAAAAGGCATCCCGCGCGCCCACAGGGCCAGAATCCCACCGGTTGCTGCAATCGGTACGTTCAAATAGATCAGGAGCGCTAAGCGTACCGAATTGAAAGTCACATAAAGCAACGAAAAGATCAAAAGCAAAGCCACCGGAACGGCGATCGCCAAACGCTCGGTCGCCTCGCGCAGATTGGCAAACTGCCCTCCCCAATGCAGGATGTAATTCGGCGGCAATTCGACGGACTGATCCACCACACGCTGGGCCTCAGCGACAAAGCCCCCTAAATCCCGCCCCTGCACGTTGCAACTGATCAATAGCCGCCGGCGGATCGAATCCCTGCTGATTTCCACCGGTCCGTCGTTGATCTTGATCTCGGCGAGTTGAGAAATCGGAATCTGTCTTCCCGAGGCATCCTCGACTTTCAGTTGCGAAAGTTTCTCGACATCGGTGCGCCACTCAGGTGCCAATCGCACTTGCATCGGAAACCGCCTTTGTCCCTCGAAGACTTGCCCCACAACTTTGCCTCCCACACAAGCCACCGCATCGAGCACCTCGCGTGCATTGATCCCATAACGTGCCAATGCATCGCGCCGAACACTCACTCCACAATAGGACAAGCCAGCGATCTGCTGGGCGGCGACATCCGCCGAGCCCTCCACGCGCAAAAGAGCTTGGACGATCTCATCCCCCTTGGCCTTGAGCACCGCCAAGTCATCGCCGTAGAGACTCAACCCAATATCGCTTCGCACCCCGGCGACGAGCTCCTGGACTCGCAACTCGATCGGCTGGGTGAAGCTGAACGAATTGGCTGGGACTTCCCTGGCCAACGCCTTACGCATCTGAACGACCAATTCCTCCTTGGAAATGGGCTCTGGCCACTGCTCCTTAGGTTTGAGCCGTACGATCACATCGGTTTGATATACCCCCATCGGATCGTTCGCGATCTCGGGCCGCCCCGTTTTTGAAACCACCGTGATCACTTGGGGGAATTTCAGTAAGCAGCGTTCCATCGCTTTGGTCAATTCGACCGAAGTCTCGAGCGATACACTTGGAAGACGCGTCGCTTGAATCGCTATATCCCCTTCGTCGAGTTTTGGAACAAATTCCCTCCCGAATTGCCGAGCCAGCAGCACGCTAATGGCAAAGATGCCGATCGCGGCAAGGAACATCCCAAGTGGATGCTTCATCGAGAAACGCAAGCAAGGCTCATAGAGGCGTTTGAGACCTCGTACGACCAGCGTGTCTTTCTGCTGAATCCAACGGGCTAAAAACAAAGACGCCAAGACGGGCATGACCGTCACCGAGAGGATCAGCGCCGAGGATAGGGCGGTCATGAATGTAAATGCCATAGGGCGAAACATCTTGCCCTCCATCCCCTGCAAACTCAGGATCGGAATAAACACGATCACCACGATGAGTCCTGCAAACAAAATCGGTTTGCCCACCTCGGAAGCGGAGGACTCAAAGACATGGAGCGGAACTTTTTTACCAGGATTGGATTTCAAATGGTTGGCCGCCTGACGCATGCAATTCTCGATCATGACCACTGCTCCGTCGACGATCACCCCGAAATCGACTGCACCGAGACTCATCAAATTCGCCGACACCCCTGCATACCGCATCGCGATCAGTGCGCTCATGGCCGACAGCGGAATCGCTGCGGCGACGATCAATCCGGCTCGCAGATCTCCGAGCAAAACAATGAGCATCACAATCACCAAGAGGACTCCGAGTCCGATGTTCTCAGCGACGGTATGGATCGTTTTTTCCACCAAATCCGTGCGGTCGTAAAAAGTGTCGATCTCGATTCCCTCGGGAAGAGTCTTCTGAATCGTATGGATCTTCTCTTTAACCTCTTCGACCACCTTGCGAGAGTTCCCCCCCATGATCATCATGACCATTCCGATGACCGCTTCGCGATCTCCGTCCCGAGTCACAGCACCTTGTCTTAGCATCGGTGCAAATCTTGCCTCCCCGATGTCTTTGATCCGAATGGGAGTTCCATCGCGACTCTCGAGAACAATGTTTTGAATATCCTCAAGGGAGGTGACTAAGCCTTGGCCCCGAACCAACCGTTGCTCGGCACCGTGGGCGATGTATCCCCCCCCTGAATTGCCATTGTTCTCATCGAGCGCTTTGAACACATCGGCAAAGGAAATACCGTAGTTCTGCAATTGAGCCGGATCGACCTGAATTTCATAAGTCTTAAGCTCACCGCCAAAGGTGTTGACCTCGACGACCCCTTGGACGCTTCGAAGCTGGAAGGCGATCTGCCAATCGAGCATGGATCGCAATTCGCTCAGCGAGTACTTGAAACCTGGCTTGGATCTGACCTCAAATTGATAGATTTCGCTCATCCCCGTCGCGATCGGACCGAGCTCCGGGGTTCCCATCCCCGGAGGAATGTTCTCCCTGGCCCGCTGCAATCGCTCGTTGACCTGATTCCTCGCCCAATAGATGTCGGTTCCATCATGAAAGGTGACCGTCACGGCGCTCAGGCCGAATCGGCTAATCGATCGGATCTCGTCGACGTTGGGGACACCACTCATCGCATTTTCAATCGGGAAGGTAATGAATTGCTCGACTTCTTCGGGCCCTAATGCTGGCGAGTTTGTCAAAACCTGGACTTGGACATTCGTCAGGTCTGGAACCGCATCGAGCGGAATTTGGGTCGCAGCGACAAAACCCATTCCTAAGATCAACAGCGAAGCGATCAGAACAATGAATCGATTTTGCAAGGACCAATGGATGATACGTTGAACCATCATGATTACTCTTCACCTAAAAGTTCGGCAAGCATCTTCGACTTCAGAACAAAAGCTCCCTGGACGACGACTTGATCCTTCGGACCGAGCCCTCGAAGAACAACCGTTCTGCCCTGCGCATTGACTCCGGTTTGGACGTCGCGGCGCACGAATCGCGTCCCCTGAACCTGTACGAATACGAATTTCTTCCCCTCATGCTCCTGGATCGCATCGGTAGGAACGGTCATAGCACTGGCACTTTGGCCACCTGAAATCGAAACATTGACGAACATTCCCGGTTTGAGCAATCCGTCAGGATTGTCCGCGATCGCCCGAAGCGCGATCGTACGAGTCTTTTCATCCATGATCTCGCCGGTATAGAAAACCTTGGCCGAAAACGTCTTGTCCGGCCAAGCTTCGTTGATGATCGAGACGGTCTGCTGATCGAGTGACCGCAAAAGCGGGACGTTCTCTTCAAACACATCGGCAGTGATCCAAACGGTCGAAAGATCAGCGACCGTCAGGATCGACGCGCTGGGACGGACTTGCTCGCGGACCGTACAGTCCTTGGTGATCACGGTACCATCGAACGGAGCTCGGATCGGATAATGCGAAATCGCCTCGCCCTGATCGGTCGGGTCCACACTCTCGATGTCATTGGCATCGACCCCGAGAATCCGCAAACTCGTCGCGTCGACTGCCACCCGAGTTTCAGCTTCTTTGACGTTCTGATTGGCCAACAAAATGCTCGTTTGCATTTCATAGTCGATCTGCTCGATGCGAGCTTGGAAGGTCGCTAAATCCGCATCCCGAGTCGATTGAGCACTCAAGAGCAACTTGCCTGAGACCGCACCGCTATCTCGAACATTCTCCAACCGAACGACATCGGCTTGCGCTTTGAGGTACCCCGCATAGGAGGCAAGTAAACGCTCGCGGTAATCCCCCATCCCCAAATCCCGAAACTTGCTCTCGATTTGCTGAATAGGTCGTCCTAGTCTCAATTCATCGATCAACAGTCGAGTGTTCTCGGCGATGCGAGTTTGGAGATCTCGCTTGACGATCGCGATCTCGCGCTGCAACCTCGCTTGATAGAGGTCCAATTTCGCTTGTCCAATCTCCCGACTATGGATCACGATGAGCAAATCGTTGGCCTTGACCTTCTGACCTAACGTCACCGATACCGAGTCGACTGTCCCCTCGACCATCGGAAAGATGTGCGAAATCCGATCTTCATTCAAGGAAACTTTGCCGGTCAAATTCACCGGAACGGCAAGAAGCTCCTCCGTGGGAGATTCTATGGCGATCCGACTCGGTCCCCAGAGATCCGAGGCAAGCTCGATTTCCACTCCGGAGGCTCCCTCGTTGCCAGGTTCCCCTAGCGCTGCTTGGGTCACCTGCGCCGCTCGGGCGCCGCTCGACTCTTCGTGCATGCTTGCTGCCACGGGGATCGACCGGGGGATGCGAAGGTTGTAAAGCCAAACCATACTGCCGCCGAGGAATGCAGTCAGTAAAAGAAACGGCCAAGCACGATAAGCATCTTGCAATGTCTTCATGGTGGATCGGTGGATGGATGAAAAAAGAATCCGAAAGCGGTTCCAGAAAAGAACCCCTGAAAGAAACGCACAGCAATCAGAGAAACCCTAGAGACGGGATGTGCGATAAAGCGTCGAGCAGTAAGCAAACCGACGAGCTTGCTCGGATACTCGAGATCCCTCGGACCGAGCGATCCTCGTGAGACCCTCATGCCCCACTTCAGGGCAGGGCCATGCAAGACATGCGACCATCGCCTTCAGTGCAAAATCCAAAAGGAGCTTTTCGCTTACGCTCAGCCCAAACGACTCCAAGTACCAAGTCGCATGGGAGATGTCCTGCATCGGTGGAGCATTCGGGAATGCTGCGGATCGAGGGCCATCGAGTAGCACGGTCCAGTGGAGGTGTAGTTTTTCAGTATCCGTAGAATCCCGATGGACGTACTGTCGAAGATGCTCCGAGAGTCGAACTTGCTCTGCGGCTGAACCGCCGCCAGGACCGTCGTCTCGATGGTGGTGAACCACTGGACGCAATCCAGGCACACCTAGAAGCCAGACCATTAGGACTAGATAACGGAGCAACCAACCTAGAACGACACCTCGGCGCTGGGTGCTCCGATGGGTCGTTCGCAGCTCGGCATTTCGAAAGTTGTCCTTTGACTTCGCAGAAACCATAGAATCATCGTAAGCTATACTTGAGATTCCTCAACAGGGTGTCTTTCAGCCTATTCCACCAAATCTCGATGTCAATTACTCCACGAAAGATGACGGAAATCTCTCAACCCATCGCCACCCCTAATCCAATCGATCCAACTTCCCCCAACGATTCCTTGGTTCTCGACACAGCCTAGATCCTCGATCCTGGGTCCTAAGGAATTCGGCCTGACCATGATCTCCCTAGGGCTCTTGTCGCTATTTCTGGCTTGGTTCGAGTACCACCGGGATATCCGAACGCTGCGAAATGAATACCGGCTTCTCCCAAGCTCCTCTATAGGCCTGGTCGCTGCTCTCGTGGCCATTCTAGGAACAACTATTTTGGGGGTCGTGTTTTTTAATTTCTGAGAAGCTACCCAGAACCTCGAGCAAGCTAATAATCGACCTGACCTTCTTCGTCCTCTTTTCGCCATTGGCGAATTTCTTGCATCACCTCCACGAGCAGCTTGCCAAAAGACGTCGTCGCTGCCTTGAAATCCTTGGCCAACAGTTCGCGGTTGGCCGCTTGGATCCCTTCCGAGAGAACTCGCAATTGAGGACTTTTAGAATTGTCCTTGAGCCATCCATAGAGTTCCTCGACTGCAATTTTCAACTGCGAAGCAAATCCCGCCGAAGGCCTGCAGGTGTACTTGCGATAGGGCGCTTTTCCAAACCCTTTTTCGGCCGCAGGGGATTGATGGCTCACTGCGGCTTTGATCCAGCCGGTGACCAACGCAATCAACGCCGCAGCGGCGGCAAGGATCGCTAAGGGCGTTTGCTGGACCAACGCCAGAAAAAGCGCCGCGAGCAATCCGATCGCCGCGATCAGACCGAATGCCATCGGGAAGCCCGATATCGCTCTGTTCGTACCACCGACGGCCGCACCGCTAGTGACCCCAAAGTCCCGTTGGACCTCTCCAATCACCACGGTGATATTATCAGGACCGCCGCGAAAATTCGCTAAATCCACAAGTGCCTTGACGGCCGTCGATGGGTCGAGCAACCCCAACATAGCGCCGATTTCCTCGTCCGCAAGCTGACCGCTGAGACCATCGCTGCAGAGCAAAAATCGATCCCCTTTCTGTAGTGGGAAAGGACCTTCTAGATCGACCACCACACTCGGACTCGGACCCATCGAACGGGTGATGACATTTTTCGGAATCGAGCTATTGCGGATCATCTCCTCGCTGACCTCACCGGCTTGCTGCATCTCCCAAACCAACGAATGATCAAACGTCAATTGCTCGAAAGTCTGACCTCGCAAACGGTACACCCTGCTGTCGCCAACATGCGCGATCACTCCACCGGTGGGCAATAACAGGATCGCGCTGGTCGTCGTACCCATGCTCCGAAATTCTGGATTGACCGTCCCTCGCCGATTGATCTCTCGGTTGGTCTCCTCAAAGGCCCTAAGCAAAGCTTCCGAGGGCTCGAGCTTCGTATTGAGCTTCGAAAAATGATGCGGGATCAATTCCACACTCAGTCGACTCGCAAGCTCCCCGGCAGCATGGGCTCCCATGCCGTCGGCAACGATGAGCAAATCCCCACTCCGCTGCCACTTGTCGGCATCGCTCGCTCCGACAATCGCATAACTGTCCTGATTGTTCGCGCGACGCATCCCGATGTCGGTGCAAGCTACAGCAAACACGACCGGAGACCAATTCGCTGGGGTCTCGGACACCGGATTCTCAGTGCGCGGGGATTTGTCTGCCAAGTGAGATTCCAAACGACATCGAAATTAGAATTAGAACTAGCCCGATCAGGAGATCCAACAGGATACTCCATCTACCGACCGGTGGGTAGCAATAGAACCAGACCTCAGCAGCCCAACCTTTTCTCTCGTACCACTCCTGAGGATCGGGCAAATTATAACGATCCGTACGGTCGAGCGGTTCGAGTCCTTTATGGATTTACAGCGGATTACCCCCGGGGAGGGGGGACCGCCGTGGGCCGAGTGCCACCCCCACCGGGTAGCCTGCGGCGTATCGGCCCGAAAGCCTGTTGGGCCGCGGTGGCCATTTCGGAGGTGATCTCATCGATCCGATTGCGAAACACCGCAAATGCCCCAAGAGAGGGGATCGCGATCAAAAGCCCAGCAACGGTGGTTATCAAAGCGGAATAGATACCGGAAGCCAACTGCCCGGCCCCAGCCGTTCCTTGGGATAGGGCCACCTCGCGGAACGCCAGGATCATCCCAGCTACCGTCCCGAGCAATCCAAGCATTGGGGCAAGGTTGCCGATCACGGAAAGGTACTCGAGCTTTCGGTACATCCTTGCGGCCTGCTCGGCAAGAGCGTCCTCGAGCGACTTTTCGACCGCAGGCCAACCGTACTCGATCTCGGCAATCCCGCTGGCCAGTACATAGGACAACGGACAGGGCTGGCTGCGACAAGCTTGGTCGGCATCCTTGAGTTTACCCTGCGAGAGCAACTGCCGCACATTCTCATTCAATTCATTTGGTATAAGATCCTTGCGTCGCAAGGTTAACCATTGATCGATCACCAAATACATCGCCAAAATCGACATCAAAATCAATGCGATCATGATCCCCACGCCCAACGGCCCACCGCTGAAGACGATCTCAAAAAAGGTATCATCGGCCGCCTGGCTGGGCTTGATCCCACCGGTAGGACCGCTCGGGACATTGGGGGGCGACAGAATCGAGGCATCTTGGCCAGGAGCCTGTCCAAGCGAGCTAGGAGCCAATGCGAGGGCACCGAGGATGAATCCCAACAAGTACCGCTTGGCCGGTCGTAGACGGCTTGTCCAATCGCATCGTTCCAGATCTATTCTCACCAAATCCATTCTGATCGTCTCCACTTATTTCTATTTCTGGATGTTCTCGGCGTCGGGTTAGGGTTTTGCTGCACCAGTAGCGACCGAGAACCGAGTCGCAATGGTTTTTGCGAGTTGGTCGTCTCCGAGTTTCCTCGCAGTGTCGATCCCCTTGCCCATGGCTTGCTCGGCTAAATGATAACGATCCTGATGCATCGATGCGACGCGTAGCCACTGGGCGATCGCAAGCTTTGGCTGGTTTGCTTGCTCGAGCCGATGTGCCAAGAGCATCGTCGGGCCGGCTTGCAAGGGCACCGGCAACTCGTCTCGCTGTGCTGTCCATTCCTCGATCCGCTCCGATAGGATCTCTTCGGGAAGCGATAATCTCCAAAGCTGTATCGTCGAATATGCGGCAATCCAGGACGTGTCGCTCTTTGCAAGTGCCTTGAGCACCTCGATCGCTTCGAGGCGATGCGGGCCACCGAGCGACCAGGAGGCACCGAGCAACCGCATCGCGGTAGTCTGACTGGACATCAATTCGAACACTTCCTGCGTCCATGCAGGAGTCAGACGATTCCATTCATCCGACCAAGGGAGCGGGATGCGACTCATGAGCAACTCCGGACCAGGATCCTCTGCAAGCACCTTAAAGACGCGCGCAGCGACACTGAATTGCTCAATCGCGGCAGCCGAATCGACCATCTCGGAGACGAGTAAACGCTGTTGCCACCTAGGGATCTCCGAGAGCCCGAGCGCCGACTGACCCTTCTGGAGAACCTGCCGAAAATTGCGTTGCACAAAAAGCTGGTGAACCTGCGCATAAGACTCAGCCTTCCAATTCGGCTCGATGCCGACGACCAAGTCCCCAGGAAAATTCGTCGGCCCCTTGGAGTCTGGTTTGATGAGCACCAGCTTGTCGACATCCCAAGAAACTACCACTCCCTGGACAACGATCAAGGAACGCGGCCGCCAACGATCGAGCGAATGCCCCCCTGGTTCGCTCCACACCAACTTGCTCGCAGGTCCGAGCCTCTCTACGGCTTGGAGATAGTACTCGGTCTCCTGCGACCAAACACCTTGCTCAAAACGGACGATGCATGCGGCGCATGCAACAAACCTAAATACAAACCCCACTACAAAACCTAGCCGACGGTTTACGAATTTGGCTCGATGGATCACAATAGTTTTTTTCACCTCTGCGGCCTAAGCTCGCCTGTTGTCCGAGAAACACATGCTTCAACTGATCCAGTATCCACACCCAACCCTTCGATTCCCCTCGAAACCCTTGTCGCGCGTCGACGAAGCGCTCCGCGAAATCATCGACCAAATGTTCGAAATCATGTACGAGCATCGAGGCGTCGGGCTTGCAGCCAATCAAGTGAATTTACCGTTGAGACTCTTTATCGCCAATCCGACGGGTGAAAAAGAGTCTGGCCAAGAACTCGTTTTCCTCAACCCAGTGATCCAAAAAGCAACCGGCACGATCGAAGCCGAGGAAGGCTGTCTATCGCTGCCCGGTCTCCACGGTTTGGTCAAACGCAACAAAGCCGTCCAAGTCAACGCGTACTCCATGGACGGCAAGGAAATCAATCTCAAAGTCGAGGGCTTTTTGGCCCGGATCATCCAACACGAAGTCGACCATCTCGACGGAGTACTGTTCATCGACCGGCTCTTTGACCAAGGCCCAAAAGTCGCCGAGGAAATCGCGCGATTCGAAACTCGGTTTGCCAAGCAGCGAGAAGAAGGTCAAATCGCTGACGACCAAAAACTTGCCGAGCAACGCCAAGATTGGCTCGACAAGTATTGCAAGTAATGCACAAGCTCCAACGCGCGAACCCGAGCCAACCTATGCCAGCTTAGTTCTCCAGAGGGGTCTCTTTATCCCCGTTTCGAAGGAACGCCTTGCGAACCTGCTTGCCTTCGACGGGTACCAACGGGCGGACCCATATGTTGCGGAATCGAACTGGATCTCCGTGATCCTGCAAACTGATAGGCCCCTTTTCCGAGTGCTTCGTGTACTTAGGTGCTCGGCTAAAGGGTGTGTCCCCCTTGAGCTCGAAATGATTGAGAATCAACACACCATTGTGCATGGCGGTGATGTAAGCCGGCGATTTCAGAGATCCGTCCGCGTTGAACCTTGGGGCTGTCCAGAAGATATCGTAAGCATTCCAATCTCCGGGCTTGCGCATCGCGTTGGCCATCGGTGGGGTCTGCTTGTAGATCGCACCGGCTTGTCCGTCTGAATAAGTCTTGTTCTCGAACGAATCGAGCACTTGCAGTTCGTAGATACCCATCAAAAACACACCGCTGTTGCTGCGCCCCTGCCCGCTTCCCCTCGGCGGAGTTGCAGCCGACCACTCGATGTGAACTTGGCAATCCCCAAACTCATCGGTGCTGGTGATCGAACCGCGTCCGGCAACGAGTGCGTCCCCATCGATCTTCCAAGCATCGGCGTTCTTCCAATGGGACTTGTCCTTGCCATCGAAGAGCACCACCGCGTCGGATGGTGGATCGCTATTGGTGCTACCGGGTGTAACGATCGCAGGTTCCTTCCATTCGATCCCGTTGAGGTACTCTTGGGCAAATCCGTGGTTTGCCCCTACACTTGCGGTCAAAACCGCCAATGAGCTGATCCACCATAACTTCGTGCGCATCATCATGTGACTTCTTTGGTAAACGAGACATCTGAAGGAAAGGAAACCGGGCGATGTTATCAGAATAACATGCCCATTGAGACTTGCGAAGAATCCCCTAGAAGAGGGGGTTCGCTGTGAGATTTCTAACTTACGGGTCTTAAAACAGCATTGACAGCCCCTACAGTGCTCCGTTCTTTCCTTGCGGACATCCGTACCCCCTTGTCGGGAGTAATTCTATCGCAGACAGGAAAGCGTTCTTTGTGAAGTTCTTCTGAAGGGCTTAAGTCTATGTTTGATCACGTTTCGGTGCTCGCGGCGGCTATGCCGTCGCTGTCGATTTTCCAATACTCGATCGTGGATAATATCTTTTCCATGACCGTAGCTACGATGGGTGCAGCCGCACTCTTCTTGTTTTTGTCGCGATCTTCGGTCGACGAGGCCTATCGCCCAGCGTTGATGGTAAGCGGTCTGGTTGTCACGATCGCATGCTACCACTATTTCATGATCCGCCATTCGTGGCAGGATGCTTACACCCTCTCGGGAGACGGATACAAGGGAACCGGTGCAGGTTTCAACGATTTTTATCGCTACGCTGACTGGATTTTGACCGTTCCGTTGTTGATGGTCGAATTGGTCGCCGTTTTGCGACTGCAAGCTGGAAAGGCTCGATCTCTTTTGACCCGATTGGTCATCGCAGCGGCTCTGATGATCGCTTTGGGATACCCAGGAGAAGTCATCACCAGCCCGGATCAATGGATGACCCGTGTGATTTGGGGTGCGCTTTCATCGATCCCTTTCTTTTACATTCTGTACGTTCTTTGGACTGAATTGACCGCCTCGCTCGAGACCCAACCGGCCGCTGCCCGCAAGCTCATCGAGATCGCTCGTTTGGTGCTGCTGGTCACCTGGGCCGTTTACCCAATCGCCTATGCACTGGGTGGAACGATGACGGCTCTAGAAGCAAAGTCTGGCGGCAATGTCGATGCCAGCGGCATCGTCGGGTTGCAAGTCGGATACGCGATCGCTGACATGACAGCGAAAGCTGGGTTCGGTCTGCTGATCTACTTCATCGCTCGTGCCAAGAGCAAGAATATCGATCACGATCTGTATCCGGCGACCGTCTAGTCATTGAGTTGACTAGGGCCGACACGAGTCGGTCTTTTTACCACCACTAGGTGCTCGAGTGTTTCTCTCTGTGTTTTACCTTGCAATATGTGCGGCGACCGTCACAGCGTGCATGACTCTGGGTCCTCCCGATTTTTCGGTGATGGTCTACGGAGCGGCAGTGATGGTAGCCATCGTGGGTGTACCACACGGAGGACTGGACCATTGGACAGGCCGTCGGCTCCTTGAATCTCGATTCGAGGGCCGATGGTGGATGATGTTCTTCCCTGGGTACTTGAGCATCAGTGCGATCGTCGCGTTCTCATGGGTGTTTTTTCCAGTGGCGACTGTCATTGGCTTCTTTCTTGTTTCCGCTTGGCATTTCGGACGGGAAGACCAGTACAGTTCCATGTCGCACAACCTGACTAGCCGTTTTACGACGGGGACAAAACACCTCTCAGCGATCGCTTTAGGTGGTTTGGTGATTTGGATCCCTGCCATCCTCCGCCCAGACGAGATGGAACTGTTGCTTCGGATCATCGTCCCTGGCGATTCAGAAACACAAGCTGAGCAGATCGTTTTCATTACCAGTTGGATCGCGATGGTCATGTGCCCTTTGGGAGGATTGTTTTTCTGTATGCGGCTGATCGATCAAAGAAGAGACTGGAATGCCTGGGTCGCACCTGCGACTGCAGTTCTAGCGGCTACGACTCCAATTTTGGTTTCGTTTACAGCTTTCTTTTGTCTCTGGCATTCGATTTTAGGACTATCGCGATTAAGAACCCAAGAGGGAATCACCGGTGTTGCATTTCTTCGGTCGGTTCTCCCTTTATCGGTCCTAGCAGTCTGTGGAGTCGCAATCTCCGGTTGGTGGTTTATTGCAGCCACGGAGGGATCTTCGATCGATACGGTCTTGGCATCCCTGCAGACCCTTTTTATCGGTCTTTCGGCAATCGCCGTACCGCATCTTTTGTTGCATGAATGGTCGGACTCAACCGGACTGAAAACTCCTTATCAAGGGATTTATTGCGATGGATCCTAAGGTGTTTTCCATGGAAAATCGTACCGACAAGTCAAAAGACTCAGATTACATTCTGGTCGGAGGTGGTCTTCAGAGCGGTCTGATGGCTTTAGCGATCGCCCACCATCGTCCAGAGGCCGATGTGATTCTCATCGAGCAGAACTCGATGCTAGCTGGCAATCACACTTGGTCCTTTCACGCGACGGATTTGGTGGCCGACTGTGCCCCTTGGGCAAATCAGTTGGTCGAGTCACGCTGGCCCGGTTATCAAGTTCGGATCGGAAATCGTACCCGAAGCATTTCGATACCCTATTGCACCTGCTCCTCCTCGCATTTCAATGCGGTTCTAACTCAGCCAGCGACCGATTCTCGACGCCGTATCCTTACCAAAACCAAGGTGGAAGCGATCGATTCGGATGGGGTACTTCTAGGCGATGGCCAGCGTTTGAGTGCTCCAGTCGTCATCGACAATCGAGGTGCGACTCGACTCGATGCAAATCAGTACACCGGAGGATTCCAAAAATTTTGGGGGTTTGAGATCAAACTCAATCGCGATTGGCCCCATGCAAACCCTATCGTCATGGACGACCAAATCGATCAGCAAGATGGATTCCGATTCATTTATAGTCTGCCGATGGAAACCAGACGTGTTCTGGTCGAAGATACCCGATTCTCGAATAATCCCTCGATCGACCGTGACGAGTGTTGGGATAAGGTCCGAGCCTACCTCGAGTCTCATGGCTGCCATGACTGGCAAGTGATCCGAGAGGAACACGGCGTCTTGCCGATGCCCATGGCAGGCACCATGCCGGGAACTGGACTGCCTGGACTCGCCGGGGGTTACCGTGGAGGGTGGTTCCACGCAGCCACCGGTTACTCGTTTCCCTTAGCCTTGCAGGTGGCTCATACCGTTGCAACATCTCGTGGGTCGGAATTGTCCGACCAATTGCTCAAGCTGAGCACAGAGCATGCTTGGCGGGCTCACTTCGCAAGATTCCTCAATCGCTTGCTCTTCGAACTGGTTAAACCCCAGACCCGCTACCAGATTTTTAAACGCTTTTACCGAGTCCTCGACGAAGCGGCGATTGGCCGATTTTACGGCCATCGCTTCACCCCTTGGGATGCCTTTCGAATCGTCGTCGGAGTCCCACCAATGGGGCTACGCCCGATGAATTTTTTGCGTTCCTTCTCCAAGCGTTCGACTTATCCAATCCCTACACAACCATCAACCCAATCGCTCAAGGTGCCCGGATGACCCCCTACCTGAGAAAACTTCTCGACCGTTCGCTCCATGGGCCAGTGAGCGATTTTAAATGCCGACAGGGGAAGCGGATCCGAGGATCCTTGCTGCAATTGAGCTATGAGATGGCCGGTGGGGTTGGAATGGTGCCCTCGGCTGTCAGCGATGCGATCGAGAGCCTCCATGCAGGTTCTCTGGTCATCGATGATATCCAAGACGATTCCCGCTTGCGTCGCGGTCAGATCAGCTTGCACCAAACCCTTGGCATACCACTGGCGATCAACGCAGGGAATTGGATGTATTTCCACGCATTGGAATGCTTGAGCGATGCCAAGTTGCCAGATCCCATGCGGATCGATTTGCTCAATGCGATGATTCGCACAGCAAGGTGTTGTCATGAAGGACAAGCAATCGATTTAGAGGCTCGCGTCGATCGCGTACCGGTCGAGCATTGGGACCAGACGGCAAGTGCGATCAGCCGACTCAAGACCGGTTCACTTGTGGAATTGGCAGTCCGAATGGGCTGCATCGCGGCCGCAACGCCCGATCCGCTACTGTCGGTCTTACCCGCGTTGGGTCGACGGATAGGAATCGCTCTTCAGATGCGCAATGATCTCGATGAATTGGCCTCGATCACCGAGGTCGCATCGATCGCTCCCTACGAAAATTCGTACGATTATGATGTTCCTGTTAGAGATGATGATCTTCGCAATTCCCGGTTGACATGGCCCTGGGTCTGGGCCAGTCAACTTACGTCGCACGAACAATGCCGAAAGTGGTCGTTGGGCCTCGATGGTTCACAGAAACAACGATGGAATGTAGGCAAAGAATTGTTTCTTCTTACTGGCCAGCATGGCGATCGTGTCATCGCAGATTTGGTAACCGAGCAGATGCATTTGACCGCCGAACACGTCATCGACCATAGGCTACTGGATCAGATGTCTGAGATTCTCCAGGCCATAAAGCAGCCTAGTTGGCCCGATGTGGCAATAGAAGGCATGCACTTAGGGGTATCCCAGAAGGCCGACCGATGATTCATGGCACCGGACCGGCGCGGAGCGAAACCGAATCCGTCGATCGTATTGGACCCAAAAGCCCACGGGGGCGCGCCGCAGTCATCGGTAGTGGATTCGGCGGACTTGCCGCAGCGATTCGATTGCAAGCCATGGGCTTTGAAACCGTTTGCTACGAATCGAGAGATAAGGCTGGCGGACGAGCTTACGTGTACCGCGATTCGGGCTTCACTTTTGACGCAGGACCGACGGTGATCACCGCCCCGCATTGTCTGGAAGAACTCTTCGACTTGGCTGGTGAATCGATGACTGACCACGTCGACTTGATCGCGGTCGATCCGATGTACCGCTTGCAATGGCCAGATGGGATGCAATTTGACTACAGCAGCGATGAATCGCGATTGGTAGAGCAGATCCGAAAATGCTCCCCGAACGATGTTGAGGGCTATTATCGCTTTGCCGATTACACGCGTCGCGTGTTCGAAAAAGGTTATGTGCAACTCGGGGCTACTCCGTTTCTGCACTTCAGCGATATGATCCGATGCGCCCCGGATCTGATGCGCCTGCGGGCCGACCGCAGTGTCTATGCGACGGTCTCCCGGTTCATCCAAAGTGAGCCCTTGCGCCAAGCGTTCAGCTTCCACCCACTCTTGGTCGGCGGCAACCCCATGGAAACCAGCGCAATCTACACGCTGATTCACTGGATAGAACGCCAATGGGGCGTCTTCTTCCCTCGGGGTGGAACCGGAGCTTTGGTCGAAGCACTCGTAGCTCTTTTCGAACGCCTCGGCGGGGAAATACGTCTTGCGACTCCAGTCGACCGAATATCCTTCCAATCCGATGCCAGCGGCAAGACGTTTCACGATGTGTGCGACTCCAACGGCCACAAGCAACGCTTCGACCTAGTCGTCTCCAATGCCGATATCCATCACACCTACGCACATCTCTACGGCCAAAGCCCAGGAGGAAACAAAATGCGTAGAAAACTCGAGCGGATGGATTGGTCGATGTCCCTATTCGTCATGTATTTCGGAACCAAAAAACGTTACGCGGATCTTGCCCATCACACCATCCTCTTCGGTCAACGGTATCAAGGTCTCCTGAAAGATATCTTCCACGGTCGTTCGCTGCCCGACGACTTCAGTCTCTACCTACATGCTCCGACCGTATCCGACCCTGGATTGGCTCCGCCTGGAGGCGAAGCGTTCTATGTGCTTAGCCCTGTACCCCATTTGGGAAGGGCCGATGTCGATTGGGAACAGAAAGCCGAAAGCTATGGCGATGCTATCCTGGAATCCCTCGAGACCCATCTGCCCGGACTGCGGAATTCGATCGTCACACGACGGCATTTCACCCCCTTGGATTTTCGCCAGCAGCTAAATGCCTACCAAGGGTCCGCATTTTCGGTTGCACCAAAACTCACCCAAAGCGCTTACTTCCGACCGCACAACAAATCCGAAACCATTCCGAACCTCTATATCGTTGGCGGTGGCACCCATCCTGGCGCAGGAGTTCCGGGCGTGATCAATACGGCCAAGGCAACTCTAGGTATCATTGAAAAGGACTTCGCCAAGGTGCTCCAATGATCCAGAGACAGTCCGCGCAAGACATCATCCATCGATCGAGCCGAAGTTTCTCAATCGCTTCTTGGTTCCTTCCGGTTGCGACACGAAGCAAAGTATGGGCCCTCTACGCTTGGTGCCGGAGTCTCGACGATGCGGTCGATCTTGCGACCAGTCCGAGTCAAGCCAAAGAAAACCTGCGGCGTTTCGAGACCGATTTGATCGGTGCCCACGATCTCGAACCTACCCAGCAGCCTGCCTCGGAGTGGATCCTTCCCTTAGTCTTGGACAGACAGATCAATTCCCGTCACGCATTGGAATTGATCGAAGGAATGCGGATGGACCTCGAAGGCTACGAGGTCCAGACCGACGCCGATTTAGAGAAGTACTGCTACCACGCGGCCGGGACGGTCGGATTGATGATGACCTCCCTGATGGGGGTCAAGGAAAAAGCCGCAGACCGTCATGCGATCGCCCTGGGTGTTGCGATGCAACTGACGAATATCGCCCGGGATGTCAAGGAAGACGCACAGATGGGACGATCGTATCTGCCAGGAATCACCAAACCCCTCGAAGCAAAAGCGGACGATATCGCCCAAGGGTTTGCAAAATCCTAGACCGCGCAGAAACCCTTTACAACCTTGCAATCGACGGCATGGACTATCTCCCTTGGAGATCCCGCACGGCGATTCGAGTGGCACTGGAAGTCTACCGCGAAATCGGACGCCAGATCCAACGCAATGGCTACTGCGTGATGACAGGGCGAACCGTCCTGAGCAAACCCCGTCTGTTATGGGTCGCTTCGCGAGCCGTCTTGTTCGATATGCTTTCCATCGTTTCCCTAGCCGTTCGTCGACTACTTCATCCAGGCCTTTTCTCCCTTAAGGAACCCAACATGACGAATACTTCTAACCTCTCGGATCCGCAACCTATGTCCACCCCAAACCAAGCCAAGCAGATCGCTTTTCTCGGGCTTTCTTTGACCTCGATCATGGCGACGGCTCTGTTCGTCATGGTGTACTTCAACCCCAAGTCGCAGGAGTACTCCTACCTCCCGTTGATCTACGCGGTCGGATCGTTGCTGGCGAGCGTTTTATTCCATCGGCTCTCGGCCCGGTACGATAAGCCCAGCCCGCAAGCAACCTAACCGCTTGAGCTTCATCAACTCCTGCACAAAGCAAGGCCCGCCAAGAGCCCCCAAGCTTCTGCGAACCTGAGCCCTGGGTGACTGTGTTTTGAGTTTTCTTTGTTTCAAAAAACACGGCCCCCCACAGAGCGGCAATCTTGAGTAAAATCTGTTGGATACCAAGTTCCGACAGTCCCTCGATCAAGCTTCCTCCCACCATGCATAAGTCCTTCTGGCCTCTTGTCTTTTTCGCCACAACTTCCATAACCCTAGTGGACCCAGCCTGCTTCTCGACGATTTGCTCGGCGAATCAAGCTGAAGTCCAAGACCCAGTGGACTCCTCGGTCGCCAAGCCCATCATCCAACCCGGAGACCGAATCGCCCTGATCGGAGGCGGTTGGGTCGAGCGGATGCATAACCACCCTTGGCTCGAAATGATGCTCACCCTCGAAGTCCCCGGCGTGACGTTCCGAAATATGGGCTGGAGTGGCGACACCGTCTTCGGCGATGCCCGAGCCGTTTTTGGCTCCCGACCCGATGGGTACCAACGCCTCATGCGTGACCTCGAATTCGCCGCCCCTAACTTGGCAATCCTTTGCTACGGCGAAAACGAAGCTCATGGCAGCCAAGCCGAACGCGATGAGTTCCTCAAAGGCTACCATAAACTCGTCGAGGATCTCAAACGCAAAGGTTGCCGTATCGTCATGGTGATCCCACGCCAACGCGAAGACGCCGGACCTCAATTCCCCAACCCTCGCTATTACAACGGCAACCTTACCCAACTGGCCGAGGGCATTCGAAAAATCGCTACGGACCATCAAGCGACGATCGTCGATCTTCAGAAACTTGCTCCCGATAAACGGTTCACCGAGGAAGGAGTTGTTTGGAACGACCAAGGCTATCAAGAGGGCGCTCGTGAAATCCTCGCCCAGCTCGGTTACAAAAAACTTTCGATCGATCGTATGCTTCCCAACACCGATTCGGTTTCTCAGTTACGAACCGCGATCCAATCCAAGAACGAGTGGTTCTTTCATCGCTATCGACCACAAAACGAAACCTACTTGTTCCTGTTCAGAAAACACGAACAAGGCAACAACGCCGTCGAAGTCGAGCAAATGGAGAAGTTCGTCCGCGATGGGGAATCCAAAATCGCCCAATGGCTCACCTCCGAAAAATTGGCACCAGCACCCTGATCGCAAGCAACATCACCGCCGCCGATCCTGCTTACCTATTCCTTGATAGCCCTCGCAGTAAAACCCCAATAGAAACGCAACCGCTATGAAAAACCTTCGCAATCCCCGACGAATTCCGAAAGCCACCGCGCTGGCGGCAACCGTGATCGCGGCCGCATCGGCAGGACTACTGTGCCCGAGCACCTCGATCGCTAAGCCAGAAGATCCCCTCTCGACCGATAAATCCTTACCCATCCGCTGGGAAATCGAACCCCTGGCTCTCGATGCCAACGAAGGTTGCGCAATCGCAGATATCAACGGGGACTCCAAGCTGGATATCGTTGCAGGAAGGAACTGGTATCCAAGCCCGACGTTTGTCCCGAGACCCCTGCGAACGATCGAGGACTGGAACGGCTATATCCAAAGCAATGGAGACTTTCCGTTCGATGTCAACCGAGACGGAAAGATCGATGTCATCGCCGGATCCTTCGTCCCAACCGAATTGGCTTGGTACGAAAATCCAGGTGAGGAAGGGCTTCGACTCGGTCAGACCTGGAAACGCAATCTATGGGTCGATACCAAAGCTTCCGAAAACGAAGCCCAGTTAATGCACGACATCGACCAAGATGGGATCCCCGACTGGGTCGTCAACAGTTGGAACACCAAAAACCCACTGACGGTCTGGAGACTCGTCGATAACGGAATCCGAGATGGCAAGCAGGCCAGCTATTCACTCGAACAAAAAGTCATCGGTAAATCGGGCAACCAACACGGCATGGGGGTCGGCGATCTCAATGGCGATGGACGCAACGATGTACTCGTCGGACACGGTTGGTACGAGCAACCAGAAAAGCCCTGGGAAGGCGAATGGAAATTCCATGCCGATTGGAATATCCAAGGGAGCATCCCTATGATCGTCATCGATCTGGATAAGGATGGCAAGAACGATGTCATCGTCGGTCAAGGTCACGACTACGGTTTATACTGGTGGCGGCAAACCGGAAAGAATGCTGAAGGAACCATCGAGTTCGATCGCAAACTCATCGACAACCGCTTCTCCCAACCCCATGCAATCGCCATGGCAGACTTAGATGGCGATGGCAAGCAAGAGATCATCACCGGCAAGCGCTACTATGCGCACAATGGCGGTGATCCAGGCGGAAAGGACATGCCCGAACTCCAGGCCTACTCGTACATCGATGGTCAATTCACTCGCTCGACAATCGAACGCGGACACGTCGGAGTGGGGCTCCAGATCGCGACCGGGGATCTCAACGGAGATGGTCGTATCGATATTGCCGTCGCCGGCAAATCCGGAACCTATGCCATCTTGAACTTGCCTAAATAATCTCCCACCCAGGACGCTTGGACTTACGCCACAGCGCCCATGCGTTCAAACAACCGGAGCGCATTGCTTGTCGTCGCGTCGGCCATCTGCGATTCAGATTGCCCGTGCAAACCGGCAAGCACGCGTCCGGTATAAGCCACAAACGCAGGCTCGTTGCACCGAGCGCTGCGTTTGGGCTCAGGGCTCAAATAAGGTGCATCGGTCTCGACCAGCAATCGGTCGATCGGTAATCGACTCGCCGTGTGCCGCAAAGAGTCGTTCTTTTTGTAGGTCAGCATGCCTGAGAAACTGATGTACAAACCCATCGCAATGCACTCGGTAGCCACTTCATAACTGCTACAAAACGAATGCATCACTCCCTTCAACGGACCGTTGCGATGCTCCTCTCGTAATAAGTCTAGCATCGGCTCATCGCACTCTCTTGAGTGGATGATCACCGGCAAACCGGTCTGGCGACTCAAGACCCAATGCCTTCGAAAATTGGCCAGTTGCACCTCGAAAGGGCAATCGTCCCAGTGCTTGTCCAAGCCTGTCTCACCCAGGGCGGCCACACGCGAGTCAGACACCTTCTCGCAAATCTTTTCCCAATCGCCGGGCTTCTCCTGCTGCGCATAATTCGGGTGGATTCCTACACTCTGGAAGATCTGGGGCTTTGCTGCCTCAAACTGCTCCCATTCTCGGTAGACCCCATCGATCGTGTCGAGCGAATCGGCATCTACCGCCACGCAGAGAATCCTTCTGACCCCATAGACCATCGATTCAGACAACAAGCTTGGAAGCTTGCTCTGCAGCCTCTCGTCAGCAAGATGCGCATGCGTGTCGGTCCAGCCCGCGGTAATCATCGATCTCTTGACTCCTGACGCATCCATGGACTTGCGTTTTGAAAACAAAGAAAAAACACACCGCTCCTACACCTTCCGTCGGTCGTATCGCAAAACCTTTTCGATCGGTGTGCGGAATTCCAACTCATCGAGCAGCAGTTGAGCAAGTCTAGGAGCCATCAAGCTTCCTTTCGAGCCCAAACCGTTTAGGCACACCAAATTCCTGTGCTCAGGATGGGAACCGATCAGCGGATGCCTATCGTAACTGGCCGGTCGTACAGCGGCCCGTTGCTCGATCCATTGCACATCGGCTTGGGGCTCGTCAAAAAAACCCTCCCAGCGACCGATCAATTCCGCTCGCGCTTCGAGTCCAACGGGCGATTCAATCAGGCACTCCTGGGGGTCTCGTGCGTAGGTAGCTCCGAGCAAATAACGCGATGGACCCAACGGTACGATCCAACCGTCCCGATGCACCACATGCTCGATCTGTTTCGAGCCTGCAAAGACCTCTAAAACGTCCCCGCGAGCCGGATGCAAAGGCAATGCCCCAAACCATGCGTTCGAACGCGCCTCGAGTCCCTGGGCCAAGGCGATCCATCGGGCCTGCAGGTCCAAGCCTTCGATCCGCATGCACTGCGGAGTCGATACGAGTTCACGCCCAAGGTCAACAAGGGCATCGAACAACAATCCTTGCTGGCCCAAATATGCACGCGTCGCATCGACATAAGCCTCGGTGCCCAAGCGAGCCGCAGGGGACATCGAGAAACCACCCCATGGGGCAGCAAAACCGATCAAGTCGCTCGCGGATAAAAGCTCCACCTGAAGCGATCCGACATAGACTGCCGACTCAGGCCCAGTCCATCGTTCTTCAAAGTCAGCTCGTTGCTGGGAACTTGTAAAAATCCTCAAGGCGGGTGCAACGGACCAAAATGCCCCTTGGGTAGACTCTTGGACAAATCGATAAAGCGAATCCGCAGCCCTGAAATATTCGTCAAATCGCCATGAGAGCGCAAATCGTCCACCGGTGATCGGTGTGACCAATCCGGCCGCGACACGCGAGGAACTCGATGGCCTGAGCTTATCGACCAGAGCCACCCGATACCCTCGGCGAATCGCCTCCCATACCAACGCACAACCTGCCAGCCCCCCTCCGACGACGGCAAGGTCAACCTTCACTGGATCCTTCGCACCTGAATTCATCGGCGATTTCATCGTTTTGCTGGTTTTCCTCCCTTGCGTTTGCCTTGGACAATACGAAATATCTACAATAAACCGCATCGCGAGATCTCGCGGTCGAAACAGCCAATCGACAACCCGTCGCCCCTAAGGATACTACTTGCGTGGATCCCTTTCGCATCGTTTGTCCAGCATGTTCCACGAAATTGGTCGTGCGTCAACCTGAACTCGTCGGGCGGACCGTTCCGTGCCCGAAGTGCAAAAATGCGATCCATGTCGTAAGGGCCGGCCAAGTCTCTTGGAATCCAGGCACTGTCGCAGCAGGCGATCTGAGCGGCTCGGAATCCTCGGAGCCAAAGAAAGCCAATCCACCGGCCAATCCACCGGCCAAAACTCCCCAAAAGACTACTTCAAGCGTCAACTCCGAAGCCATCACCAAAGCCGATCCAGGAGACTGGGACCTCGAAGCCTTCGAATCGGCGCTGGCCGAGCATAATGCACCCTCGGGCGATTCTGCCCAAGGCGGCTTCTTTCGAGACAGCAGTGCCGATACGTCGCCAAGTCGCAAAAAAGAAACCGAACCCTTTGCAATCCAACCCCTGGATCCACCCTCAAGCTCCGTCGGTTCGACCACCGTCCCGGCGGCTGCCTGGCAAAGCCCACAAGCCAAAACGCGCCGCCAACTCCTGACCTTGATCGTCGTCGGGATCTCCGGTTGCGTGCTTGCCGCTTTGGCCTTCGTCGCTTTCCTTAATTACGTCAAATCAAATCGCGACCAACCTAAAATCCAAAACAATCCACCTGCTGCCGCGATCCAGCCCGCCGAGCCGAACCTTCAAAAGGCCCAGGCACCCAAACCCGATGTACCTGCAAATCCCCTTGAAATCGCAAGGCAACCCGAACTGGAGAAACCACCCGAACTGACCATCGAAGCAGCACCAGGTGTCAACAGGATCGAACCGATGGTCCCGGCAGATCCCAAAGAACCCATCGCAGCACAAGCCCCCGGATTGAAAGTCAATCCACTGGCTCCCCCACCCGAAAACAGCATTCCTGAAAAAGACCCGACTCAGATCGAGCCCCCAGCGAACGACCAGACCCCACCGATCGACGAGCCACTGCCATCGATCTTCAAAGACTTTCTCCCGATCTTCGATCGATCCAGCCAACCGGGGTGGAGCGACTTAGGCAAAGAAGGTGACAAGACAATCGATCAAGAGTTATCGATCGAAAACTCCGAGGTTGCTTTTTCAAGAGAATACTACCCCCAACCCATCCCGCTCCCGAACTGGACCGAGCGATCCGAACGAAAATTCGGCCGGATACGAACTCCTGAAATGACTCTCCTGAGCTTTGTGCATTGGCTCAACCGAATCACAGGCCATGCGATCTCAATCGATTGGTTCTTGTTCAACCTCTCGGACGTCGGGCTCGATACCCCCTTCAAACTTGAATCCGAAGGGACCAGCGGCGATGAGATTCTCAAGCAATTCACGGCTCAGATAGGAGCCCAGGTCGATATAGACCCCCAAGGCTTCGTTTTCATCCGGCCATTGGCCGAGAAGCGATCGAATAAGCTCAAGCCCGATGGAAGCACGTCCCTCGGACCGCTTGCCAAAGGGCTTCCCGAAGGCCAAGACCAATCGATCCTGCGACTCGTTCTGGACCTTCTGCAGGTCGACCGGTGCGAGTACAACGAGGGCAAACTCTCCTGGGGCCCTGACTCAACAGCTTACCAGCAAGCCCAGGTCCTCGCGGCCCTTGCATCGATTCGCGAAGCGATCGCGATGGCCCCGGCCCCCGAGAATCAAGCCCCCGAGAATCAAGTCTTCGACTTCAACCGACCCGAGGCTTGGATGAGCCTTCTTCGCAAAAGCCAGATGAAACTTCCCAAGGAGGAAATCCTCTACGAGGAGCGACCGATCCTCGACATCATGATCAAAGCGGCCCAAGCCAGCCAATGCGAGCTTTTGATCGATTGGCCAGCCGTTTGGTCCCATGGCCTTCATCCCAATCGCATGGCCTTATCCGTGCTGCGCGGCCGAACGATGCTCGAGGTCTCCAACCGCTTCCTTGAGGATCACTCGCTGGAACTCGTGCCACTCGACAACCGTACTTGGATGCTCACAACCGAGGGGCAAAGGCGCTCGATGATCCGACTCCTGGCGGTTCGAACCGATCGTGGAGTCTCCTTAGAGGACATGCGTGTATCGCTCAGAGGACTCGTCCCGAGAAGCTCAAACGGCAAGTCGTTGTTCAGGTCAGAGCTAGTACCCGGTGCTCCCGGTGTCGCACTGCTACGTATCTGCCCACCGAACTCGAATCTACTCGGTGACGTGGAACTCGTCGGAGCCCTTGGCCAGAAAGCCCGCTGATTGCCTGGTCTAGCCTCTTTTTTCTATCCTCTCTTTTTGGACCGATGGATCGCCGAGGCTTTGAGCAAGGCAGAAAATGCCGAGCGAGCTTCTTGGAGCGAAATTTTCGATTGTCCAAGTCGTCGCTCTTGATAGATGATGGGCACTTCGGTGACTCGTGCCCCGGACTTGAGCAAGTGGGCTAGGATCTCTTCGAGAAACCCGTAACCGGTTTCCTGCAGCCCATCGAGATCGATCTTTTCGAGCATCGCCACGCGATACATTCGGTACGCACTACTGCAATCTCGAATCGACCAACCGACCATCCGGCGCGCAAGCCAATTGGCAAAGCGACTGACCGCGATCCGCCGCCAGGAACAGCCCTGCAAGCCCCCACCGGAAACGTACCTCGAACCGATCACCAGATCATAGGCATCGCGGAGAGAAACCATTTGAGGAATCACCCCTGGATCATGACTCAGATCCCCATCGAGATTCACGAGCCAATCGTAGCGGTGCTCGATGGCGTAGTGCATTCCGGTGCGGATCGCCGTTCCGAGTCCAAGCTTCCCGGACCGTTCGATCAGTGCGACACGGGGATTGGACTTTTGGTGCGATCGCACCCAATCGGCCGTGCCATCGGGCGAGTGGTCATCGACGATGAGGACATCGGAATCGGGCGACGCGGATCGAATCGCCTCGAGGAGGCTCGGGAGGTTTTCCCGTTCGTTGTAGGTACAGACCAGTACCAGGCTCGAGGGTGCTAACCGACTGGTCATTCGTCCGATTCGTTATCCGCGTTGTTTTCGATATCCGAATCCTCGAGCTCCAGGCTGCTGGCACCAGGCTCATCTGGGTTGGAGGATTCCGAGGTGCTCGACGGGGGGGCCTTGGCTGCTTGCTCTCGGGCTTCGGCTTCGACTCGAGCCGCTTCGGCTTCGATATCCGCTGCCGGGACTCGGACGACGGCCGCGAGGGTATCGTTTTCGTCGAGGCTCATGATTCGGACCCCTTGAGTGTTGCGACCGATGACGCTGATGTCGTTTGCGGCGATGCGTTGGATTTTCCCTCGCGAGGTCATCATGATCAGTTCGTCATTGTCATAGACAGCCACGGTGCTGACGACAGGACCATTGCGTTTGGTGGTCTTGATATCGATGATCCCTTTGCCACCGCGTCGCTGGGTGCGGTAGCGAGGCGAGGAACCGTTGTCATCGTTGGCTGCATCGTCACCGGAGGCCTCTGCAGAATCGACTTGCTCGGGATCGGACAGCTCCGCATCGGCGGGCTCTGGAGACTCAGCGCCCGAATCGATCGCGTCGTCATCGAGGCTCGGATCGTCTTCTTTGATGACCAGTTCATCGCCTGGCCCGAAACTTGTGCGTTTGCCGTATCCGTTTTGGCAGACAGTCAGAAGCGTTGCCGTCGGATCGGCGACGACCATACCGACGACTTCGTCTTGTTTCTTGAGGGAAATCCCTTTGACTCCCGAGGTGTTTCGCCCCATCGGTCGGGCATCGTTTTGGCCGAATCGGATGGCCATTCCCCCTGCGGTCGACAGGATGATTTGGTCTTTGGGTTTGGTGATGACCACATCGACCAGCTCGTCATCTTCGCGGAGTTTGATCGCGATGATGCCTCCTTTCTTGGGTCGGCTATAGGCCTCCGAAGGGGTCTTTTTGATGATTCCTTTTTTGGTAACCATCATCAGGAAGTGTCCTGGCAGGTTGAAATCTCGCACGGGGACGCAGTCGCGGATTTTCTCTTCGGGGGTTAAGTTCAGCAGGTTGACGATGGCACGGCCTTTGCTTTCTCGACTCATCTGAGGAAGCTCCCAGACCTTCTGCCAATAGACTTTTCCTTGGTTGGTAAAGAACAAAAGGTAAGCATGGGTGCTTGCGACAAAGAGGTGCTCGACGGGGTCCTGCTCTTCGGCTTTCAGACCGGTGATTCCTTTGCCGCCCCGTTTTTGCGCTTTGTAGATCGATGCCGGCAGGCGTTTGATGTAACCTTGGTGCGAGATCGTCACGACCATGGACTCCTCGGTGATGAGGTCTTCCATGTTGTAGTTTCCGAGTTCCACGTCGGAGATTTCCGTCATGCGGTCGGTACCGTACTTGCGGGAGATTTCGACAAGGTCCTCTCGGATGATCCCGTAGATCCTCGACGGGTTACCCAGGATATCTCGGTAGCCATCGATTTCCTCGAGGATTGCGGCGTGCTCTTGGCCGAGTTTCTCTTGCTCGAGACCCGCGAGTTGACCGAGGGTCATTCTCAGGATCGAATCGGTCTGGACGCTGGTGAGTTTGTAAACGTCCGACGCACCGCGTTCGAGTTGGAAGTCGGCAAAACCGCGTTCTCCAAGAGCCCGTTGCATCATCGAGGCTGGGCACTCGACTCCCATGAGATTCACTTTGGCTTCGGCCTGCGTGCGGCTCGCACGGATAATCGCGATGATGCGATCGATGTCGGCCAGTGCCAGCAAGAGTCCTTCGATGACGTGCTTGCGCTTCCTCGCCGAGCCGAGCAAGTGCTGGGTCCGTCGACGGATGACCGTCACACGGTGGCGAATGAACTCTTGGAGGATCTCTTTTAGGTTCAACTCGCGTGGCTTGCCGTCGACGAGCGCAAGGAGGATGATCGAGATGGTTTCTTGCAAAGGCGAGTACTGAAACAACTGATTGAGCACGACGTTCGGGTCGGAGTTCTGCTTGATCTCGATGACCAACCGAACTGGCTCTTTCAAGTCGCTCTCGTCACGAATCCCGGATATACCTCGGATTCGATCGCTGCGGACCAATTCTGCGATTTTCTCAACGACGCGATCTCGAGCTTGCTGGAAGGGGATATCGCGGACAATCAGCTTGGATTTCCTGCCTTCTTCGACGATGTCCACATGGGACCTGACGATGATCGTCGAACGCCCGGTCATGTAGGCTTTGCGAATGTTGTATCGGCCGCAGATGATCCCACCGGTCGGAAAGTCTGGACCCGGAATGATGTCGCAGAGCTCAGCGACCGACACCTCGGGATTATCAATCACGCGGAGCAGGGCGTTGCAGACTTCTCGCAAGTTATGTGGGGGGATGCTCGTGGCCATCCCCACAGCGATGCCTTGAGCCCCATTGACCAGCAAGTTCGGAAAACGAGAGGGCAAAACGACCGGTTCGGTTCGTCGATCGTCATAGGTGGGGATGAAATCGACCGTGTCGAGTTTGATGTCCTCGAGCATCATCGCGGCAGGACCTGCCAAACGGGCTTCGGTGTACCGCATCGCAGCAGCGGGCAATCCTGCGATCGAACCAAAGTTCCCTTGCTTGTCGATCAGCACATGCCGCATGTTCCACTCTTGGGCCATACGGACAAGCGTCGGATAGATGATCGCTTCGCCGTGCGGGTGGTAATTTCCCGAGGTGTCCCCGGCGATCTTCGCACACTTGACCCGCGCCGCTCCAGGGGTCAAGCTCAAGTCGTTCATGGCAACCAAAATTCGACGCTGGCTGGGCTTCAACCCGTCGCGAACGTCTGGAAGAGCCCGGCTGACAATAACGCTCATGGCATACGTCAGATAGCTATCTCGCAATTCGTCTTCGATCGGCTCTTGAATCATCCGCTCGCCACCACCCCCGCCGTCTCCGGAAGTAGGTAGGCTCGAGGGATCGTTCGGGTCAAAATCATCGGGTGGGACGTTCGACACGGATCTGTTCTTTTCTGCTCAAGAAGACAAGTCAAGTTCGATCGGTTCGGGGGGGCGCAGACCCGACCAATCCCAATCGAAAATTGTACCGTTTTTGCCGAAAATCCACAATCGGCCATGCCGGGTGGGGAACGACAAACACCCAACGAAAATTCGATCCAAACCCCTCTTTCAACGACCCATGCCCACGCCCATTGAGGCTTTAAAACAGCTCGTCGAGTTCCTTCTTGGAAAATGCGTGCAACCATGCCGCCTCGCGGGCGACCTCCTGGGTCTTACCCAACGCCTCGCAAATGCGCAGACGGTGGTACCGAAGCGTCGCGTAAATCTCGAGGGTCTCAGGAAGCCCCCGAGAGAGTTCAGGAAACTCCTCGAGCAATGCATCGACTCCCCAGCCTTTGGTCCTGCTCGATACAACAGACCCGGCGGCTACAGACTCGGCGTTTGCTGGCTCGGCGTTTGCTGGCTCGGCGTTTGATGGCTCGGCGTTTGATGGCTCGGCGTTTGATGGCTCGGCGGCGGCTGGCTCGACGGCCGGCTGTGCTTGCAACTCCTCGATGCGGACCAAGCACCGCTCGAGCTTGGGATTCGCACTCCAAGCCTCGGTCAGTTTCGCAAGCGACTTGTCCATCACGACCAGTGCCTCTTCGTTTCGGCCCATGCGATGAAGCACCCACCCCTTGGTGTCCAAGAACGACTCGTTCTCGGCAGTCTTGATCGCCGTATCGATCTCAATCAAGGCTTGTTCAAGGTCTTTTCCGGCCAAAGCTCTCATGTAAGCCATCTGATTGTTTTGGACCGCGGTTCGCTCCTCGAGAGGGGGTAAGTTCACGTTCAAAATCCGAGCCGCATCGTCGAACTTTTTTCGGTTCGAAAGAAGCGAGGAAATCGCAAAGGCTGCTTCCGAGCGGATCGCCGGATTTTCGATCTGGCCAATCCGCTGCTCCCAAAGATCGACATAAAAACTCGATACCGCACTCGATTCGTTGTTGGCCTCGACCCGATCGAGCTGCCTGAGAAAGTTCCGGTCGGCCGCAATATCCGGTGACTTCTTGTAAGCATCCTCAAGGAGTTTTTGGGCCTCAACGACGTTTCCTTGATCGAACTCATTAGCCGCCTTGGCCAGCATCCATCGCGCCGTCGTCGCCGGACCAAAATAGTCAGCAATCACCGGGCCGACGGGCAAACCGATGGCCGCGGCCAAGATCATTCGATTGACGAAAGTACCTGAACTCATGATGCGAATTGGTGGTTAGATGCCAAGTTCAACTTTTCCCAGGCGTTATGTCTGGTAGGATTTCTGCGGATGTTCCCCAAGGCCATTATCCCCGGTGTTCCCCTGAGAGGAAAGACCAACGGCCAGGAATGACTAACGCAGGAATGACTAACGCAGAAACGATCCTACCGAGCGACCATGAATATCGACCTGACGAAAAGCCAAGCTGCATTCGAACGAGCCAAACGATTGATACCCGGAGGGGTCAACTCCCCGGCCCGAGCCTTCGGAGCCGTCGGCGGCCATCCGCTCTTTATCGAACGCGCCCAAGGCGCCTATCTGCACGATCTCGACGGCAATCGGTTCATCGATTACATCGGATCCTGGGGACCGATGATCCTCGGACACGCCGAACCGAGCGTGATCGAAGCGATCGTCCAAGCCGCCCAGAAGGGGACTTCCTACGGCGCTCCGACGGAAAACGAATCTCGAATCGCAGAGCTGATCCTCAAGGCATTTCCGAGCATGCAACGCGTTCGACTCGTCAGCTCCGGTACCGAAGCGACCATGAGCGCCATCCGTGTCGCTCGCGGCTTTACGGGCCGTGACCGAATCATCAAATTCTCCGGTTGCTACCACGGGCATGTCGACTCGTTGCTCGTCTCGGCCGGGTCAGCCGCCGCAACCCTCGGTGTGCCCGATTCACCCGGTGTCACTCCCGGAACCTCCCAAGACACCATCGT
>JAJTFB010000042.1:0-24836 GCA_021300015.1 Pirellula sp.
GCTCCCATCGCGATCGCAGGACGGGCCAAAAGTGGGCTAGACGCAAGGCTGGCGATTTCCAAACGGCATGGAGCGTTTCCACGTCCAAGTCGCACCGGGATAAGCCCTACGGGGGTATCGATGGCGATGGGGTCCTCGAGCGATTGGACGATCGTTCGGTTGTGGCTCAAGATTCCACCGACACTACCTGCGAAACGCTCCAAAGCTTGGGAATCGTCGATGAGCATCGGCTCTGCGGAATCGTTGGCCGAGGTCAAGACCAAAGGACTCCCGAGGGAGCTTGTAAGCAGGTACTGCATAGGATTGTTCGGTAGCATCACCCCCAAGGAGCACTCGAAATTCGATACCGATCGGGCCAAGGCGATTTCAGAACCAAGACCACCCGACGGGTCTTCGACGCGTGGGATACGTTGGGCCACGACGATCGGTCGATGGGCAGCTTGCAACTCGCACTGCGCCTCTGCGCTGAGTTCCGTCCATCGACTCGCATGCTGAAGACTCCCTAGAAGCAACGCAAAGGGTTTGTGCTCGCGGCGTTTGATATGTCGCAAGCGATCGACCGCTTGCTCGTTGGTCGCATCGCACATGAGCTGGTATCCGCCGACCCCTTTGACCAACACGATTTGGCCCGCTTGGAGGACCTTCTGGAATCGCGACTGCATCGCCGCGACGGCTCCGGAGTGATCGCAAACCCAAGGTTCAAGATTCGGCTCATTCCAAATCCATACCGGTCCGCACTGAAAGCATCCGATGGTCTGGGCGTGGAATCTCCGATCGTTCGGATCGGTGTATTCCTGTTGGCAACAATGACACAACGGGAAGGACTCCAAGGTCGTTCGCTGGCGATCGAAGGGGGCCGATCGCTGGATCGAGTACCTCGGACCGCACCGAGTGCAACTGATCATGGGATAAAGAAACCGCCGGTTCGCTCGATCAAATATTTCGCTTAAGCAATCTTGGCAGGGTGCCAAGTCGGGCATCGCATCGCAGAGCCAATCAAGCCGACCTAGGCTCGGTTCGATCCGAAACGACTTGGAGTGCGAGGGAGCCGAATCGACTGGGATTTCGGTGATCCTCCGGTTGTCGATGCGAGCAAGTTCCGGGAGTTGGTCGAGCGTGCAAGCTGCAAACCGTTCGAGTTGATCGCCCGAGCCTTGGACCTCGATGCGCACTCCGCTCGGGGTGTTGCAAACGAATCCATGAAGGCCCAGCTCGGTGGCTAGACGCCAGACCCAGGGTCGAAAGCCTATACCTTGGACTCGGCCATCGAGATCCATCCTCCAACGCGATAGGCTCATGTTCGAATGCGTTTGGTTTTGTTGTCGCTAAGCGTAGACGGCGACCGGTTTGCCGAGGGCTTCGAGTTTCGGCGAAATGCCTAGCCCTGGGCGATCCGGGGCGGCCATGCGACCGTTGGTCCGTTGGGGAGCACCCTCGGCGATGCTCACGGTGACATAGCTGTTGAAGTCCGTGCTGGTAAAGAGCAGTTCGGTCGGCGTGCTATGGGCAAGGTGGGCGATGGCGGCCGTGACAATGTCACCACCCCAGGTGTCCTCGAGGGTCATGCCGATCCCCATCGCGACGCAAAGATCGCGCGCTTGGCGGATTTTGGTCAAACCACCGAACTTGCTGATTTTCAGGTTCACCACATCCATCGCGAGATCTCTGCGGCCTTGGAGCAGCATTTCAAGTCCATCGATGTTTTCATCGAGCACAAAAGGATGGTCGGTTTGACGGCGGACGGCGAGGCACTCGTGGTAGGAAGCGCAAGGTTGTTCGATGTAGACATCGAGATTCTTTACCGCGCGACAGACACGGACCGCTTCGTGCTGGGTCCAACCGGTGTTCGCATCGGCCACGAGTCGATCGGTCGGTTCGAGCGCAGCGCGCACGGCATGGATACGTTCGATATCGACGTCGGGATCTCCGCCGACTTTGAGTTGGAATCTGCGGTAGCCTTCGGCGCGGTATCCGGCGACTTTGGCGGCCATCTGTTCGGGGGACTCTTGGGATATCGCTCGGTACAAATGAAAATCGGTGCCGTAGCGACCGCCCAGGAGCGTGCAGACAGGCAACGAAGTGTGCTGGCCGAGCAGGTCCCAACACGCCACGTCGATCGGAGATTTGACGTAGGGGTGGCCTTTGAGGGCCGCGTCCATAGTGCGGTTTAGCCGGTCGATCTGAAGTGGGTCCTGGCCGATGAGTTGAGGTGCAAGCTCGGCCAGGCCGGCGCGAACGCCCGTTGCGTAGGAAGGGAGATAGGCGGCTCCCAGCGGACAAGACTCGCCCCAGCCGATAAGCCCTGTATCGCTCACAAGAGCCACGACCGTCGAGTCGAAAACCGTGACGGATTTTCCACCGCTCCATTTGTAGGTCACTTCGTGGAGTGGCAAATCGACTTGATAGACGCGTATTTCGGAAATCTTCATGGCTGTTGATGGGTTCTTGGTTGCGGATCGGTCCAGGAAACTTGTTTACAGAATAGAAGACGACAACGCAAGGACTTTGGCCTAGCCAAGGGACCAGAAGATTCGGATATCGTTGGATAACAATCGCTTAAGGCTCCAAAAACAGCAACGAAAACAAGCGGCAACGACGGAAGATGAGCAACTGGCAAGCCGTTGTACGGAGGTAGGTTGCTGAGTGCTATAATGCGGTCTGGAATCCATGCTGCCATGGCAGCCGATCGATGTTTTTTATTTTAAGGACCTATAAAGCATGTGCGATCAAGATCATTTTGAAGACGATCTCAAGAAGTACTCTCGACGCGATCTCGGAGCGCTGGCTGCGTTGGGGATAGGTGCATCGATTTTGTTTCCTGACGATTCCTTAGCTGCCGATGCCCAAGATTCCGAGTTGCGTGAGAAGGAAGTCACGATCAAGACACCGGATGGGGAGTGCGATGCGTATTTTGTCACCCCTGCGAATCATGCCCATGCAGCCGTGCTGGTTTGGCCCGATATTTTTGGACTGCGGCCTGCCTTCCGACAAATGGCCAAGCGGCTAGCGAAATCGGGCTATAGCGTCTTGGTGGTCAATCCTTTCTATCGCTCGCAAAAAGCCCCGACGGCTCCCCAAGGAGCCGGCACCCCGATCCAGGAGGTTGTCCCGATGGCTCGGTCGCTGAATGCGAAAACCCATCAGTCCGATGCGGCCGCTTTTGTCGCTTGGCTCGATTCCCAAGAGCAGGTCGATAAGACGAAGAAGATCGGGACGATCGGTTATTGCATGGGCGGACCGATCGTGATGCGGACCGCAGCGACGGTTCCGGATCGCATCGGAGCGGGCTGCTCGTTCCATGGCGGGGGATTGGTGACCAAGGAGCCTGATAGCCCACACTTGCTGATCCCGAAGATGAAAGCCTCGTTTCTGATCGCCGTGGCAGAAAATGACGATCAGCGCGATCCAGAGTCCAAGAAGGTTCTCAAGGGGGCCTTCGAGCAAGCGAATCTTTCGGCGGAGATTGAAGTCTATGCGGCTGGCCATGGATGGTGCCCACCGGACACCAAGGTTCACAACCAAGAGCAAGCCGATAAGGCATGGGCTCGGATGCTGGCCCTTTTTGAAAAATCGCTGAGGTGATCCAAGGGCGCAAAGACGCAAAGGTAGTGGATCTCCCGTAGAGATCCGGCTGTTTGGAAGAAGAGAACGCAAAGACGCAAAGGTAGTGGATCTCCCGCAGAGATCCGGCTGTTTGCTAGCATTGATGTACTTCGTTCGTTTGCTCGGATTGGTGTCGAATTGGGCAGTGGGTTGTCGCTACACTCGTTGGTATGTTTCCAACCAAAATCAACCGGCTCATCCTTTGGGATGTGTTGAAACTCTTTGCCATCACGACCATCGGCCTGACGGGTTTGGTCAGTGTCGGACTTGTTGGCCAGCAACTGATTCGCGAAGGGGTCGGATGGTTGGCTTTGGTCCAACTGCTTCCTTTCATTTGCATGATCGCATTGCAGATCGCAGTCCCTGCGACCTTGCTCTTTTCGGTCTGTTCGGTTTTTGGACGGATTTCGGCCGACAACGAAATCATCGCCTTGAAAAGCGCGGGGGTCTCCCCGCTGCGGGTGATCCGCCCGATGATGATCCTGGGGTTTCTCGTTAGCATCCCTGCTGTATGGATCAACGACTTGGCCGTCTCCTGGGCGCAGCCCGGCATGGAGCAGGTCGTTTTGCGGTCGATCAAGGAGATCATTTATAATCGGCTTCGAACCCGCCGATCGTATGAGAACGACAAGGGCTTTACGGTTCACGTTCAGGACGTCCAGGGAGATTGGCTGATTCGCCCGACGATCTTCTGCTTCGACCAAGTCACGGGAAAACCGACGACGATCACGGCCGAGAAGGCTCAGATTTTCAAGGATCCGGATCATGACGAATTGATCTTGGAGATGGTCAATTCGAAGGGGGAAACCAGTCAGGCCAATGCGACGCGTTTCGACATCCCAGGCTCGGAGCGCTTCAACATGAGCTTGACTCGAGCTTCGCAAAACGGCGGGGACTCGGCGCGTCCCTCCCAGTTTGCGATGGAGCAAATACCTGCCGAAGTCGATCGGCAGTCGAAGCTCAACGAGCGAATCCAGGAGTCGATGGCCATCGAGGTCTCGATGGGACTGGGCATGGGTCGATACAATCAGCTATCCGACGCGAACCTTCAGGGGATGCTGGTTCAGATCGAGGAAAACAAGAAGCGGCTGATCCGACTGGAACTGGAACCTTACCGTCGCTGGTCATTTGGATTCAGTTGTTTCTTTTTCATTTGGATCGGGGTTCCCTTTGCGATTCTCAATCGTTCGGCCGATTATGCTTGGACCTTCGGGATGTGTTTCATCCCGATCATGCTGATGTATTTCCCGTTGTTCGGATTGGCGTTAGATCGCGCCAAAGATGGAGCTTGGCCAGCCAGTTCTCTATGGATCGGGAACGGTTTCTTGTTTGTCGTGGGGAGTTGGCTAAGGCATCGCGTGGTCAATTCGTAGAAGCTGAGTTCCATGTTTGATCGACGTAAGCTTTCGATGCGGCCAGCAACTCGCTGACTTGGTCTGGTCGCTCGGCGATCGGAACACCGCGTGGGAACGGGTGCATGAAGACTTCGGTCCATCTGCGGTAGGCACCTTTTTTAAGTTGGGCCAGCAGTGGGGCGAAGTCCAACTTGCCTCGGCCCGGTAATTGGAGTTGCTCATCCTCTTTGGGTTGAGCCTGCATGCAGCCTTTTCCATGTTGCCAAGCGTAGAAGACTTCGATGCTGGGCAGGACATCGCCGATCAATGCGCTGAGCACCGCTTCGTCCTGGGGGAGGTGATAGGGGGCAAAGGCGATGGTCAATCGTTCCGAGGGTCGAAAGTCCTGAAACCAGCGGATCGAATCGGGGGAGTCGAGCAGGCTGTTTGCATGGTTCTCGATCGCGATGGTCACATCGCACTGTTGAGCAATTTCCAAGTGAGGCTTCATTTTTTCGGCCCATTGCCGAAGTGCTTCTTTGAGCTCATTGCCCAGAAGTCCTTTCGGGCCGCCCGCGCCGGTGACGATCGTGCCGCATGAGAGTCGTTTGGCGAGCCGCATTTCCTCGCCGAGTCCGAACGGACCGAGCGGATACTGCGTCAGGCACTCGAGTTTGCAGTCGTAACCGGCCAAAAGCTCGACGAATTGAGCTTCGCCCATCTGCGTGAGTTGCTCGCGTTGGTTCCCATGAACCTTGGGCCAGACATCGATCGCTTGGATCCCAAGTTGCTTTGCGATGGGGAGGATATCCCTGAGGTTGGAATAGCCGAATAAAGAGCTCGACAACAGATGCCGAGGAGCAGACTGTTGGGACAACGTTTCGCTGGCTTGAAGAGTTTCTGCAGCATTGCTTGCGAGGCTCGCTGTCGCGATGGCAAGTCCGAGTTGTTCGAGTGCAGCGCGTCGATCGATGGGAGATGGAGTCATTCGTGGATCTCGAAACCTGTGCGTTGTTGGCGGGAAAGCATCTGATTGGCTTGCTCGTCTTGGATGCCTTTTTCCAATATGCATTTTTCCAAAACCGGATCCCATCGGATAGGGCGTCCGAGCCTTATTGAAATATTCGCAAGATGGCAAGTCGAGACACTGCGGTGCTGGCTGGCGACATCGCTGATCGTTGGCTTTTTGTTCTCGATGCACGCAAAGAAATTGCTCATGTGGCTTATGATTGAGTCGAGTTTTCCACTTCGCAAAGGTTCCCGAGGGTCATCGTGCGCATAGGCCTTCCAGTCCTGGACGGGAAGGGGATTGGAGGCTAGTTGCTCGACGGGCAACCCGGTGATTTTACCTCGGTTGACGAAGATCCTTCCTTGGTCTCCCGAAAAGAGAATTCCGTTGTCTCCATGGTCGCGGATGGTCATGACGACACCGTTTGCATAGGTGACCTGGGCTCCGAAGTCGACTGGCACATTGAATCCGCCGAGAGTGTTTGGGTTTTTCGCGGCACCTTGGAACTCCACGGGCAACGAGTCGATCGCCCATTGCGCGATATCGATGTGATGAGCTCCCCAGTCGGTCATTTGTCCGCCGGAGTATTCCCACCACCATCGAAAGGTGTAGTGGCAACGTTCTTCGGTGTAGGGGACATCGGGAGTCTGGCCTTGCCAGAGGTTCCAGTTCAGATGCTTCGGGACAGGTCGTTGGTCGAAGGGTCCACCGGTGACATTCTTTCCTAAGACCACGTCGACCTGTTGGAGTTTGCCGATCCGTCCGGCACGGATCATTTCGACCGCTAGGCGGAATCGTTGGTCGCTTCGTTGCCATGAGCCGACTTGGACAACGCGTCGGGTTTGCTCGACGACTTTACAAATTTGGATTCCTTCGTCCACGGTCAGGGTAAGTGGTTTTTCGCAGTAGACATCCTTTCCGGCGCGGCAGGCGTCGATGAGCATTTGAGTGTGCCAATGGTCGGGGGTGCCGATGGTTACGACATCGACATCCTTTCGGGCGAGGAGTTCGCGATAGTCTTCGCAGGCAAATGGGGTGCTTCCGAACGACGCTTTGGCTTGTTCGCGGACGTGCCGATCGACATCACACACGGCCACGATATCGCCGAAGTTCTTGGCTTGGTTGGCGATGACGGTTCCTTGGTATCGCAGGCCGATGGACCCGATTCGCGGACGGGCGTTTGGGCTGCTGCTGGCCTTTAAGTGGCCGCCCGAAACGACGTGAAAGCCTGCTAGCAGGGCCGATGATTTCAGGAGGTTACGACGATTCATAGGGGACCCATTGCCTTGAGAAGCCGTACTTGTTCGAAGCGTATCTTACGGTTACATTTTTTGAACATCTTGAGATCGACACCTATCAGTTTACACCAATGCGGCAAGGGACGCTTTGCCGCCGATGGAACTTTATGGATAGCCAGGCAAGCCAGCGCAAGGACCAGCGAATTGTGTGGTTGTTGAACCACACGACGCTGCGGGAGTTTGAGGTCCCGCTGATGCGACGCCTAGGGCTAGAGGTTTACTGCCCGAAACACTTTCCCCGCAATCCGGACAATCGCAGCGCATCGGTCAGCGACGAATTCGACAGTTCGCTTACGATCCCCCAGGCGGATCTTGAGAGACTCAATGCGTTTGACTTTTATTCCGATCCTTATCCGCCCGAGATACGGCGGATTCTCAACGAGCATTTCGGCACGGTTTTTGTCGCGTACATGTTCCCGATGTTTGAGAATGTTCTCGCCAATTTTCGCGGAAGGATTCTTTTGCGGGTGTTCGGTTCGACCCATCCGACCTACACCTACTACAGTTTCGCCCGCGAGGTCGCAACGCCGGCCTTCGAGCGTCGGATTGCAGGGGTATCGGACCGGTTTTGGTTCGCGCAAGCTTACCGCAATCTCAAATGGATTGAGCCGCCGATTTTTCAACGTCGAAGCGTGGACTTGCCCTTGGGGCTCGCCGATCGGATCACCGAGCATGAGGGGACCTGGACCGGTGGCGATCGTAAAATTTTGTTTGTATGCCCTGAGATCGAGACCTACGACGAGAGCAAGCAGATTTATCAGGAGTTCAAAGGGAGCTTTGGGGATCTCGGGCATGTCATTTGCGGAGCGCAGTCCAAGCCTCACTCCGACGCGGCCGTCTTGGGCAAGGTCGATTCGGAAACGTACGACGGTTTTTTCCGGACCTGCAATGTGATGTTCTATCACAGCCGACTGCCTCGCCATATTCACTATCATCCCCTTGAGGCGATCTGCTATGGGATGCCGGTGGTCTACATGCAGCAAGGGATGCTCGGTCAACTGACCGATAGGAAATTGCCAGGCGCATGCGATACGCTGCAGGAAGCCCGTGAGAAAGTTGACCGTCTGATCGAGGGCAAGGACAAGGGTTTCGCGGAGTCGATTCGGGAATCGCAGCAAGAGATCTATCGCTTGTTTACCAAAGACTACGCCGATGCTTTATGGCGATCTGAATTCATCGAAAAGGTTTTGAAGGTTGAGATTCCGGAGCCGGATTCCACAGGACGCATCGCGATTCTGCCGCTTGCGTCGAACCGCTCATTGGATGGGCATTGCAAACGGTTATCCGATCAGATTGCCGAGTCGAGTCGAGGTGCTAAGAAGTCTCGGGTCGGATCGCTCGAGGGATGGACTCCGGCGATGGATACAGGATCGAAGGTCTCTTTTGTATGGAAATTGATTTCGAGTGGGCCATTGCGCTATGTGCAGAGGCTCAGCGGACATGCGGCGGGACCAGCAGAGAGTGTGTCGATTGCGCCAGACGATGGCATCTGTGATTTTATGGACTGCGACGTATGGATCATTGTCGGGGATCGCTGCTCGGCACCGATCGCGCCGGTGAAACCGTATCTCTTCCTGTACATTCCGGCCGATGCGTCCGCAGCGTTATCGGCATCGCAGCATCGATCGACGGCTCTATCGCTCCAAAACGCCGCCGCTGTCTTGGTACAGAGCCGAGAGGATCGCGAGGTTTTGGTTAGGGAGTACGGAATATCCCCGGACTGGATCGTCATTTGCGACAACAACTCGAGAGGAGAATGTTTGTGGGAAATCCTCAAGAACATCCCATGAAGGACGATGGGATTTTCTTGGGCTACGACAAGAATATCCCGTTGAAGAACGAAGGCTTGGGAAGGCTACTGGCCTTTTTGGTTTCGGGCTGGGTTCGATTGCCTGATCGCCGTCTGACGATCGCCTGTCCCTACTGGCTCGTTGGGGATTTGAAATCCCTTTTGGAGGACCATGGGGTCTCTTCCGAACGGTACGCATTGCTCCGGACCGAGGAGCCTTGGTGGGTTCAATTGCAAGGGAGGCTCAAGGCCGCAGAGCGCAGGATCCGTCCGACGGTCCATCGGATCCGAGCTTGGATTCGTGGCGAGTCGTCGCCCGAAGGGCTAGATTTTCGGCGACTCTTCGCTGCAAAGCCTTGGTATTTGGGATTCTTGACAGGGCTGACGCTTGCGGCCATCGCGGCGATGGTTTTATGGATCGTGATCCGCTTTTGGTTGGTGTTCTTGTTGCTCGCTGGGGCTTTTGCGATCTATGGTCTATGGCGGAGAATAACCAAGAAGCGTCGAATCCATGGGGGGCAGGTAAGCCCCAAACGTGACATACGCAAGCAGCGTCGACGGACGAAGCGGTATGCGAAACAGATGCAGCGATTGGTCGATCAAATCAACGAGCAACACGTGGTCCGAAATTGGCTGATCCCTACCCCCTTTTGGCCCGAGGTTCATAGGATCACACACCGAAAGTCCATCGTCTGTCCTGATTTGGTGCTTCAGGAATATCCGCTGCGATTTGCCGATGCAGGTTCGGAACCGATTTACTCACGCATCCTCCATACGCTCCAAGAAGCCCAGCAGTTGATCTGCTACAGCCAAACGGTTAAATCGCATCAGTTGGTACATGGAGTAGGATTGGCCAGTGAACAAATCGAGGTGATCGGACACGGAAGGGTTGAACTCAGCGATTATCTCAAGTTGGGCAAAACCAATCCTGATCAGGCAGAGCGAAGGCAGATCGCCTTGGAGCACCTTCGGAGCTATCAGCGTAGTTTCCTATCGAGCAATCCTTATTGGAATCGGTTCGTTTGGGATCGCTCGAGCTATGTCTTTTACTCTTCTCAAGCCCGTGGACAGAAGAATATTTTGTCGCTGCTGCGCGCGATTGAAATTCTCAGGCACCGAGGTGAGGATCCTATCAGGTTGGTACTGACTTGCGAGCGCGCGGCCGGTTCGCAGATCGACTCGTTTGTATCCGAGCATCAGTTGGATGCTTGGGTGCTGTTTGCACCAGGAGTATCCAATCAGGTGCTTGCATCGTTCTATTGCTTGGCGAGTTTAGCGGTCAACCCAACGCTCTTTGAAGGTGGTTTTCCGTTCACGTTTACCGAGGCTTATTCGGTAGGAACGCCCAGCTTGCTGAGCGATATTTCTATGGTGCGAGAGAAATTGGCCGATGGAGAAAACGAGACAGGATGCCTGCCAGAGCGGATGCTATTTGATCCGATGAATCCGTTGGACTTGGCCGAGAAGATTCGCTGGGCGGTGGCCAATCGCCAGGAGCTCTTGGCCTTGCAAAGTGGGCTCTTCGGGGCGTTTCCTAGCTGGGAGCAAGTCGCACGGCGGTACTCGGATTCGTTGCGTCGTTGAGCGGATCCGGTTTGAATTCGGGCAGAGTTTCACTCGGTGTCTTGCAGCGTAGGTGCGTGGCGTTGCTTTAAGACGGCTTGGACGGCCAGTCGCCTGAGTTCGATAGCATCACCGACCTCCGAGGAGAGGCTTGGTGAGCGGTTCAGGAGTTTGTCCATCTCCACCGATGGTAACCACAAAAGAGTCACATCGCTTTTGGCTCGGAGGGAGATCGCATCGGAGGAGGATCCTGCGGTGAGGTTTTCGCCGAAGCATTCGCCGGTGCTGATATTTGAGACGAGCAGTTCCTGGCCGTCGCTTGCCGATGCGAGAATTGCGATATCGCCACGGAGAATCAGGGCGCAGCCCTCGAACGATTTCGTTGGAGTATGCAGGAGTTCGCCTTGAGTGAATTCTCGCAGATCCAGGGTGGCTAGATCGGACGGTTGCAGAGCGATTTTGAAGCGAGGTTGTTCGTTGAGCCACTGGGTAGTGGACTTTTGCGGTTTGCTGGGATCCTCTCCGGGGCGGTATTCCATTTGAATCGGGAATGGAATAGTCAAACCTTCTCGGCGAGCCAAGTACCACAGGCGGGTCATGACACGGTCGCGAGTCGCTCCGAGGGTTTCTTGGGCTTCGACGGTAAAAATCATCCTGTAAATGATTGAAAAGTCGGCGTAGTTGAACGTTCGGACGAGGGGCTCAGGGTCGGTTTTGACCCCTGGGGTGTTTCGGAGCAGCTCGAGCAGAAGTTCTTTGACTCGATTCGGAGGATCGTCGTAGCTAAAGCCCATATCGACGACTTCGGTGCGTTCGGGGGTCGGACGCGAGAGGTTGCTGAAGGCCCCTTTGTAGAGCGATACGTTGGGAACGACGCGAATTTCGCTAGTGGGGGTCTGGATGTGAACGGATCTCCAGTTGATTTCGGTTACTTTGCCGGTGACCCCATCGACGTTAACCCAATCACCGACGTTCAAGGGTCTCTCGAGCAGGAGCATCAATCCTGAAACGATGTTCCCTAGGGGCTCTTGGAGCGCCAAGCCGATGACGATCGACCCTAGGCCTAGGGCAGTCAGTGCCCCTTGGATTTCCATTCCCCAAACTTTGCTGTAGATGACCATGGCACCGATGGCCACGAGTAGGGCTTGGGCTAGGTCACGGAAGAGTTTGGGGAATCGTTCGCCAAGGGCCTTTCGGTTGCCCATTCCGAAGACGATGTCGTTGATGATTCCTAGCAGCGCAAGGAGCAGTGTGATCCAGAAGGCGGTTTCAACCCAGCGCACGAGGCTAGAGTCCCCTGGCAGATTCAGAATCCAGGTAAGGAACAGCAGAAGAGCCAGTGAGGGCAGGACCAGGTTTCGACAGGTCCTAAGGGTCTTGGCCAGCGGGTTCGAACGGCGTTCGAGGAAGCCGATCCATTCGTTGAGAACCAGCAGTGCGATGGGGAACCCGATTGCCAGCGCGATGGCTTGGAAGATCGGGAGTTGGCTAAGTTCGCTCAAGCCGTTCATACCGACACCTGCCATGCTTCGATGGGTGGGCGGCCATCGAGTTCGACTTTGCTGGGACCTACGAGTTCAAACTGATCGCCGATGCGATCACGGACCGATTGGGTCACACGGATTGACGAGCTATTTTTTCCGGTAGCAAGTTTCTTGGCGATGGTGACCGTATCGCCCCAAAGGTCGTAGAGGAACTTGCGTCGTCCGACGACCCCTCCGACGACTGGACCGGAGTTGATGCCGATGGCGACGTGGAGTTGGGCTTTGAATTCTCGGTGGGAGTGATCCACGATGCGCACGGCCTCTTGGGCGAACTGAGCCATACGTCGGGCGTGGTCTGGACGGTTGACCGAAAGGCCGCAGACGGCCAAGTAGGCACCTCCGATGGTTTTGACTTTCTCGATGCCGAACTTCTCGGCGGCTTCGTCCAGCGAGGCGATCAAGTCTCCGAGGACGTTCAGGGCTCTGGATTCTCCGGCTTCGTGGCTGAAGTCTTCGAGTCCGATCAATTCGGCGAAGAAGACCGAGACATCGGCGAATTGCTGGCTTGCGCGTTCGTCGCCATCTCGGCGTTGAGCGATGGCAGAGGCCGGCAGGATGCTAGAGAGGAGTTCTTCATTGGCTCGAATTTGCTGTTCGAGTTTGTTGGTTTGGGTTTTGATGCTTCGCGACATGCTGTTGAAGACGGTGCCGAGTTCACCGAATTCGTCCTTGGTCGCCACGTGGACTTGGACATCGGTATCCCCTTGGCCGAGGCGTCGTGCGCCTTGGATCAACTGTCTTAGGGGTCGGATCATCCAGTTGGAGAACAGCAGGGCAAGCAAGCTGCTGAGCAGGGCCATGCCCGAGGCGGCCGTGAGGACTTTTCGTCCGAAGTCCCGGATTGGAGCGTAGGCTTCATCGCTATCGATTTCAGCGATCACACCCCAGCGAAGGGAGTTCAATTCGATCGGGCCGTAGGCGCTGATGACACTTTTGCCTCGATAATCGGTCGTCTCTACGATACCGCTTTGACCCGCCAGAGCCGCCCGAGCCGATTTGGTGTCGACAGGCAAGACCCCCATCACGTTGCCTTGATGTTGAACTTGGTTGACGATGGACTCAGCGACACCTGCTTTTTTTAGTTCCTTGAGAAATTCATCAGGGGCTTCCATCATGAATCGACTGCGGCTGCGCATGGTCAAATCCGGACCGACAAGATAGCACTCACCGGTATCGCCGAGACCCTCTTCACGCCATTTCCCGTCGCCGGTCATCAGGGAGTTGAAGCTATCGACTGGGAACTGAAGGACCAGGATCCCGATCATCGAGGCTCCATCGAAGATCGGGCTCATGGCAAATGCCATGGGTCGACCTAGGCTTGGTCTGTACGATTCGAAGTCTGCAATTTTGTAGACATCGCGGTCTTGGGCAAAATGCAGTTCTTTGACTTTGCGAGCCAGTTTGGTGTTGCTGTAGGGACCGTTCTCGAGGTTGGTGGCGAACTCGGTGGTCTTTGCATAGCTGTAGACGATGTTGAGGTTTCGAGCGTCGACGAGCATGATGTCCTCGAAGCCGAAGATTTTCGCCGCGCGTGCAAAGCCAGGATGGAGTTGTTCATGGACGGTTCGATAGTTGCTCAAGTCCGTCGGTGCGGAGTTCAGCAGCGCTTTGGAGTCGTAGGGGTTGGGGTTCGAAGCGATGTAGTGGTATTGCAGGTAACGTTCCGCAGGAGCTTTGGGGAGATACTGTTCGACGACGGGCTGGCCGTCGATGATTTTTGTTAGCTCAGGGAGGAACGACTGCAAGTAAAACTGTTCGAGCTTTTCGGATTCGGTTGGGTTGATAGGTGTTTGTTCGAGCTCATCGTAGGCTCTGGAAAAGGCTCTCATTCCATCGAGTGCGATCCGGCTATCGGACATCGAGACGACCTGGTCTCGGAGCGATTCAAGTTTGGTTCGCAGGGCGGTTGTTTTGGCGACTTGGATGCCTTTCAATTGATTTTGAACCGTTTTTTCGATCGACGATTTCCCGGTGACGTATCCGACCCAAGCCATCACGGCCAGGGCGCTCAAGGAGACGAGCAGGAGTAGAAGGATCATTTTCGACTGGATACTCAGTCTATGGAATCCAAACATGGCGGTTTACTTCTTGCGTTTTGATCGTGTTTTCATCGCGTTTTGCCGGGCCGGTTTTTCGACGCCTATTCGGCGACGCGTCGCAAGGATATCTTACCGAGACGATACGTCTTGAACCAATACCGTACAGGGCGGTTATTTTTGGTCAAGGAATGCCGAATATTCCCAATGGAACGATTATTTATTTTAGGGACCGGACATCTTGATTCTCCATACGAAATACTGCGTGTTTTTGCAGGTATTTTTACTTGCTTGTATCGGTTTTGGTGGCGAATGGAATCGGGACGGCTCAGAGGGTTGTTTTTCGCAAGCAACGCCGCCAGAGGTTCAGGAATCCCCCTGGCGCTATGAGCTGCAGGAGTTGCTCGGTTGGAAGCTCCATATCCGCCGGGAGTTGATCGAGAACCAAGCCGAGGCGGCCAAGCTCAAGTTGGCCTTGGAGATTCTTCAAAAGCAGCTCGAGCAGATCGTCCGCGTCGTTCCGGGTGATTGTGTCGCCAAGCTCCAGCGGGTTGAGTTGTGGTTTTCGCCGGTTTACCCCGACGAGCAACCCCGGGCTGAGTACCATCCTGGGGCTGGTTGGTTGAAAGAGCATCGCCGGGATCCGGCGATGGCCAAAGGGGTGGAGTTTTCGAATGTAGGGATTTTCGAGGCGGAGTTTCGGCGGATGCCCAACTTTGCACTCCACGAATTGGCCCATGCGTATCACGACCAGTGTCTCCAGGCCGGCTTTTCGAACCCAGAGATTCAGGAAGCTTTCGAGAGGGCCAAGAAATCGGGTAGTTACGAGCGGATCGAGCAGAGGCTCGGCGATGGTTCGGCCCGTCAGACTCGGGCTTATGCAATGAGCAATCCGGCCGAGTATTTTGCAGAGTCGACGGAAGCATTTTTTTCGACGAACGATTTTTTCCCGTTCTCGCGCGAGCAGCTCAAGGAGCACGATCCAGCGATGGATCGATTGCTCGAAAAGCTCTGGAAATGAATCCAAGAGGTCCTTGAAGCCCAAATCGAGGACTTGGTCGTTTTTACCGACCGAATTGGGGAGGAATTGGGCCCTGAGAGACTATGGCCTGATTTTCGGAGGGTGCTGAGGATAGAATAAGCGCAAGCGACAATCAGCCAAGTCGCCTAGTGGGTAACGGAAAACGAAAAGAAAAAGAAAAAGAGAAAGAAGAGCAATATGAGCGGGATATTCCTAGGTCTGTTTGGTTTTATCGCGTTGGTCATGGTTTTTGGCGCCGGGCTGTTGTTTTATGTCATCGGCCTATACAACGGGCTTGTCACGCTCAGGAACCGTTTTCAGAACGCTTATGCGCAGATCGATGTGCAATTGAAGCGTCGCTATGATTTGATTCCCAACCTGGTGGAAACTGCCAAGGGTTACATGAAGCATGAACGAGAGACACTCGAGGCGGTGATCCGAGCGAGGAATACGGCCATGGCGGCAGGTCAGAAGGCGGCGGCCAACCCGGGCGATCCATCGGCGATTGAAAACCTTTCGACTGCAGAGGTGGCATTGGCAGGCTCGCTCAACAAGTTCATCGGACTCGCTGAAGCTTATCCCGATCTCAAAGCCAATCAGAACATGCTTGCCTTGCAAGAGGAGCTTACCAGTACCGAGAACAAGATTTCGTTTGCTCGCCAGGGATTCAATGACGCCGTCACCGCCTACAACACAGGGATCGAGACTTTCCCAGGCAACTTGGTTGCAGGATACGGTAATTTCCAGCGAGCGGCACTTTGGGAACTGACCGATCCGCAAGAGCGCGAGCCCGTCAAAGTTTCGTTCTAGCGAGTTTCAAGCTGGGTTTAAACCCCGTACGAACACCATGGCGTAGTGTCGATCGGTTTAGGCTGCTTTGAATTGAGGGATGACAGTGGACTTTTTCGCACATCAGGATCAAGCGCGTAAAAACACAGGTAGACTGGTATTCTACTTCGGTCTGACCGTCTTGATCATCATGGCGTTGGTCTACTTTGTGGTCATCGCGCTGCTTGCAACGGTCAGAACAGGTAATTCTGAACCCATCGATATCTCCAATCCCTTTATTCTCATCGGAGTGTTCCTCTCGGTCGGACTGGTGATCGCTTCGGGGAGTATATATCAAACCTGGCTCCTCTCGGGCGACGGGTCCGCCGTTGCGATTCAACTCGGTGGAGTCAAAGTTCAGCCCAACACTCGGAATCTGAGCGAGCGTATTTTGCTCAATGTGGTCGAAGAGATGGCATTGGCCTCTGGCACGCCCGTTCCTCCGGTATACCTCTTGGAGAACGAACAAGGGATCAATGCCTTTGCGGCCGGGACGACCCCCCAAAACGCGGTCGTGGGTGTCACTCGAGGGTGTATTGAGACCCTCACTCGCGATGAGCTTCAAGGGGTCATCGCCCATGAGTTTAGCCATATCCTCAATGGGGACATGAGACTCAATATCAGGATCCTGGGTCTTTTGCACGGGATCCTCTTGATCGCGATGCTCGGATACAGTCTGTTTCGCATCGCTGCACACATGCCCATGCGATCCTCAGGCAGAAACAGCGACGATAGCAAAGGTGCCATCGGCATCGTAGCTGCGATTTTTATTTTTGGGACGCTCCTTTTGGGGATCGGCTATGCCGGGGTTTTCTTTGCGGGGTTGATCCAAGCGGCGGTCTCTCGCCAACGCGAGTTTCTCGCCGATGCCTCTGCGGTCCAATTCACCCGCAATCCGCTCGGGATCACCGGCGCATTGAAACGCATCGGCGGTTGGCAAAAGAAATCGATCGTCCAAGCGACGTATGCCAAAGAAGCGTCACACTTGTTCTTCAGCAAGGGACTTGCCTCACAATCCTTTGCGACCCACCCACCCCTGGAGATTCGGATTCGCCGGATCGAACCGACTTTTAATGGAAAATTCGAGGCGACGCATGTCCAGCAGCATTCCGAAAGCGATATCGTCGATCCTCGAACTCTCGGGTTCCAACGCAAATCTAGCGGCGCATCGGCTCACGTGGCCGCTGAGGCGGGTGTCGTGCATTTCGAAACCAATCCGCAGGACGCGGTCGATCACATCGGAAACCCCGAGGATCAGCATATCGAGCAAGCCAATCGGCTGATGCAGGAAATCGACCGGGAACTCATCGACGAGGTGCACGAGCCTTTTGGTGCGATGGCGATTATCTTTGCGCTCTTGTGCGCACCGCAGTCCGATGATGTACGAACCGCACAGATTGAACTCTTGAGCGGATCGGCACCCAAAGGAATCGCAGCCCATACGAGCAAACTGCTGCCTAAAATCGACGCTCTGCTCGCCGAGCAACGCTTGCCGCTAGCCTGCATGGCCCTGCCAGCCTTGGACCAACTTTCGAATTCCCAGACCGGTGGGTTCCGAACCATGGTCCGGCGCCTGATCGACGCAGATCGCCGCTGGACCATCTTCGAATACGCTTTGCAGCGGTTCATCACTCGACGGATCGTTCTGCGAACCGACGAATCCTCGGCCCCAGTCATGTCCAATGACCAACTGGAAAATGCCTATACCCAAGTCCTATCGACGTTGGCCAACGTCGGTGGCAATACCCATGCGGAGGCATCCTTTCAAGCGGGTTGGCAAGTCGTCGGACCGAAGTTGTTTGGGAAAGGCAAGTCTGCTAATCTCGTGGATCGAGACGCCTGCACATTGAAAAAATTCGATGTTTCCCTTGATCTGCTCGCCAGAATCGATGTCAAATTCAAGCGACGCGTCTTAGACTCTTTCTGCACGTGCATCGTTCACGACCAACGATCGACGATCAACGAAGTCGAGTTGCTTCGGGTCGTCTCCGACGCGTTAGGGTGCCCGATGCCCCCAGTGTTGGATTTGGCCCCGATCATTCGTTCATAAAAGCATCGCTATGGAACCGCAATGGATGGTGATCGCCGGAGTGGTTCTACACCTTACGCTCCAGATATCGCTGATTGTCCAAGCTATTTTGCGACCCCACCGGGACCCATCCTCGCGGGTCGCTTGGATCGTCGTGCTCGTGACGACACCCGTCGTGGGTATTGTCGCGTACATACTTCTAGGCTCAGTGAGCATCGGTCGATCTCGCATCGAACGTGTGGCAAAAGTCCTCGAGGGGCTTCCGCATCCGAAGGAGATTCCAGGAATGTCCGTTCGGGAGATTCAGCCCCTAGGCAACACCCGCTTTGACCATGTGTTTCGAGTCGGCTTCTCCATCAATGGGTTTGAGCCCATCGGTGGAAACAGCGCCGATTTGTTGGCTGACTCCTACGTCGCGATCGACACGATGGTCCGGGACATCGATGCGGCCAAAAAACATGTGCATTTGAATTACTACATTTGGCTTACGGACAACAGCGGTACGAAGATGGCCGAAGCCCTTTGCCGAGCGGCCAAACGCGGGGTCGTCTGCCGCGTGATGGCCGATGGGCTCGGTTCGCGCGACCTCATTCGCTCGGAGCTTTGGCGCACCATGGAGAATTCCGGGGTGAAAACCGCAGTCGCTCTTCCGATAGGTCGTACACCCTTGGCTCCCCTCTGGACGCGTGTGGATCTGCGCAATCACCGCAAGATCTTGATCATCGATAATCGGATCACTTACTGCGGGAGTCAGAACTGCGCGGATCCGGATTTCCGTCCCAAGCCAAAATTTGCTCCTTGGGTCGACGCGATGGTCCGGTTTGAAGGCCCGATCGCAAGGCAAAACCAAATTCTCTTCGCATCCGACTGGATGGCCCACGTGCACGAAGATCTCAGGGAACTGATCCTCGAACCTTGGACCGAGCATCGCGCGGGCCTGATCGCTCAAGTGGTTGGAACCGGGCCGACGATCCGCTATTCGGCGATGCCTGAGATGTTCGAATCGCTCATGTACACCGCTAGACACGAACTGATTATCACGACCCCTTACTATGTTCCCGATGAGCCCATGCAAGCGGCCCTTTGCGCCAGCGGTCGCCGAGGAGTCGAAACGACCCTGATCGTGCCGGCCAAGAACGACTCGTGGTTTGTGGCGGCCGCAAGCCATAGTTACTACGCCGCACTGCTCGATGCGGGAGTCCGTATCTTTGAATACGAGGGAGGTTTGCTCCACACCAAGTCCCTTACCATCGACGAACAGATGGGACTCATCGGTTCTGCGAATATGGATCGCAGAAGCTTCGAACTCAACTACGAGAACAATATTCTGTTCCACGATGAAGCTTTAACCAAAAAAATTCGCGAGCGGCAGTTGTCTTACCAATGGCAATCGCACGAAATCACGCGAGAACAGGTCGCCGCTTGGCCTCCATCGCGTCGTTTTTTCAACAACGCCATCGCCATGCTAGGGCCAGTCCTCTAGCAAAGCCGGTCCGGTGATGAATTACCCGAGAGTTCCTGCCTCGCATCGAATTTCGACGTTCTCGTACTCAGTGAAGCGGTACTCAGCGAAGCGGTACTCAGTGAAACGGTACTCAGTGAAACGGTACTCAGTGAAACGGTACTCAGTGAAACGGTACTCGTACTCGATGGCTGCTTGAACTGCGGCGATGCCGATCGTTGATCGAGGCGGTTCGCGGGAACTTGCGGACCAATGGGCCGGATTGCTATACCAGATCGCTTCGAGTACGAGTACGGAGCAAACGCACGAGACCATGTGGTGCACCGACATCGCTAGCGGTGCTTTCCTCACTTTTTAAATCGTGGTCTCCGGCGACATCGGTGAGCACTGACGATCGCATGCGCAGAGTTGCTTGACTTCGGATGCTTCTGGTCGCTGCGTGTTATTCATCCGCTGCATACGTTCCAGACGGGATGGGCCGCAAAGCGAACAAATCCCCAAGATCGAATCCCAGTCCCAAAGGTCGGCCGTGTAGATCGATGAACCCTGGGAATGAACGAGCAATTTTTCCAAGGCGGATTCGAGTTGAGACGCCCTCGGGGCTTGCCACAGGCCCCGCGATGTGAGGTCTTCCATGAAGCCATTGCCGGCTCGTGTCGGAATTAGGCTGATCCGTTGAGCACCCCACCGCGCAGCGGCTTGGCAACTGGCAACAGCCCAATCGACCGACTCGTCGATCGGTGTACCCATGGGCTGTAGCAGGACAAAGACACGAATGAAGATCTGCTCGCTTCGAAGGAACTCTAGGGCGGCTTGGAACTGCTCGAGGGACATCGATTTGTTGAGCCACCCCATCGCGTTGGGTTCGATCGATTCGAGCCCGAGGGCGAGCTCGAGCTCGCCCTCCATCCCATCGCGAAAACGCCGAACGAGCTGTTGGGTTTTCGAAGAATTCAAGAGGGAAGCGTGGTTTTCGACCACCAGACGCTCGAAGCCCTCGGATTGTTTCAAGATCGCTGGATACTCCGCAGGGTCGACATTGGCCGGATCGAAAAAATTCGCAGCATTGTAAAGCTTGAGCCATTCGGTGGGTCGAGCCTGAGAGTTCAAGGCAGGTACCTGTCGGTTCAATTCATCGATCTGAGACGCCAAGGAGCCGACAGGTGTGCGGTCTTGAGTTAGGGTGTACTTCCACAGATCGCACATCGAACAGGTAAAGCGGCATTCGGATCCGACGAGGAAATAAGTTCGCGCAGGGACCAATCCCCCCTGACCGTCGGGTTCCATCTCCCGAATCCAACCCATGGACTGACCTGCCTGGCGAATAGGCTTCGGTGGCCTCGCGGCTCGAACCTGCTTCGAGAGCGTATCATCCATCGAATCGATCCTGAGCGCAACGAGCTAAAAAAATCACGGCGGCGAGTAGATCGGCGGTGGTGCCCGGGTTCTTGCGATGCCCGTTCTCACGTAAGTAACCATCGAAACGGCTCCACGCCTTCTCGAATTCCGGACTGGCATAAGGTCCGCTTGCCAAAACGTCGGCTGCTTGTGACTGAACTAGGCCAGCGACCTGTTTGCCATGCTTGCGAGCGATCAGGCTATCGGGCCGCGAGGCGAGGATCTCGATTTGCAAAAGGCGAACCGCACCGAGCAGATCCGATGAGGACTCGAGAATCGCAAGCAATCGGTCGGTCCATTGGCTGACTTGGCGGAAACCATTGGCGTATTGCAAGGCGACATCATCCCAAGCCGATGCGATACGCATGGCTTCGAGGATCGACTCCGGAGGGGTAGATTGCACATCTTGGTTAGCGACTTGTCCCAAGCCGCCGGGGTTCGCGATTCGAATGGCTTGGTAGATCAGACGACAATCCTCGGGAGTCGAATCCTCGAGAACGGATGCGATGCTTTCTTGGAAGTCCTTGGGATTCCAGCCCGTTGAATTGAGCGAGCACAGCGCGATAGGTGCAAGCAGCAGGATGGTCCCTAGGCTCGTGTTGACCTCGACGGCTTGGACCATCGCTTGGACGCTGCTGTGGACGATCTGTCCGATCGAACGGGTCGAGAGCCGATCATCGAAAGCTCTGCCGATGGCTTGGGATGCCAGGACAAAGTGCTCGAATCGCATCTCGGAAAAGGAAGCATGGGGGTGAACATTTCCGGCTTTGATCGACGAGGCCTCGTGCAGGATCGCCCAGGAAACGCGTTGACCGACCGACAGGTTTCCCGTGATTTCGATGATGGCGTTCCTCGATGGGCGATTGGTTGGGTTCTTGGGTGACTTCGAGTAAGATTACCATCGAAGATTAGAAGATTATAGGTATCGAAGAGAACTTGGCGACAGCAGGAAAATCCGGATGAGCACACGCAGATTTTTTCTCCAAGGGGCCGTCGCCAGCGGGGTGCTTCTTAGCGCAAAAGCCCGTCGGTCTAGTGGTTTTGACAAGCTGACGGTTAACCGTGGGGCCGCAACGGTCCATCCGCTTGCCACGCAGAGTGCGGCTCGGATACTTCGGAGCGGGGGCAATGCGATCGACGCTGCGATTTCGGCTGCATTGGTGCTCGGGGTCGTCGATGGGCATAATTCGGGGATCGGCGGTGGTTGCCTAGTGCTGATCCGACGATCCAACGGGCAGGTCCACGCGATCGATGGACGGGAGATGGCTGGGCTCGGGGCAGGCGAAGGGATGTTTCTCCGGGGTGGAAAAGCCGATGCGTCGCTGAGTCAAAACGGGCCTTTGGCCTGCGGTGTTCCCAGTCAAATCGCAGCGATCAAGCAGATGCATACGTTGGCCGGGAGGATGGCTTGGAAGGATCTTTTTACCGATGCGCAGCGGGCTGCCTTGGAGGGCGTCGCGGCATCGAAATCAGTAGCTCGAACCATCGCCACGGAAGCCGATGAGCTGCGCAAGTACCCTGCTTCGAGTGCGATCTACTTCCATTCCGATGGCACTGCGATTCGCGAAGGAGAGCCACTTGTACAAAAAGATTTGGCAAGCACTCTTGAGAGCATCGCCGTGCAGGGCTCTGAGTGGTTCTATGAAGGTCCATTTGCAAGCAAGTGCGCAGACTACCTCAAGTCGATAGGCGGGATACTCACCCGAGACGATTTCCTTGCGTATCGATCCAAGGAGCGCACGGCGATTCGGACCAAGTACCGCAACTATGAAGTGATCGGGTTTCCACCCCCGAGTTCGGGTGGAATGCATATCGCGCAGATGTTGATGATGCTCGAGCCCTATCCGGTTGGGGCTTGGATGCGGTCGCGTCCCGAAGCGTATTATCATCTGCTCTGCGAGGTGATGAAGCGGGCCTTTGCCGACCGAGCCTACTGGCTAGGCGATAGCGATTTTGTCGATGTGCCCCAAGGGCTTTTGGATCGAGAGTATTCCCGCAACCGAATGGCCGATTTTGTCGACTCCCAATCATCGATGCAGATCGAGCATGGGACTCCTAGCGACTCGATCGGTCCCAAAGGAATCCTCGGAGCACCGAGTTCGGCCGAAGATCGCAAGCACACCACGCACCTGACGACGGCCGACGACGAGGGGAATTGGGTCGCGATGACTTGCACGGTCAACACCTCCTGGGGATGCAAAGTCACCGTGCCGGGGACGGGGGTCATGCTCAACAATCAAATGGATGATTTCAGTATCTCACCAGGGACTCCAAATGCCTTTGGATTGGTCGGCTCGCAAGCCAACGCGGTCGGTCCGGGCAAACGGCCCTTGTCAAGCATGAGTCCGACGATGGTTTTGGATGCTACAGGCGAACCTCTTTTGACGGCCGGCGCTGCAGGTGGCCCTCGCATCATCAACGCGACACTTCAGGTTCTGCTTCGAATTCTCGACGGCGGATGCTCGGTTTCCGAAGCTTTGGCTTGCCCTCGCGTGCACCACCAATGGCAGCCGGACGTGCTGCTCTTTGAGGACCAATTCGGAGTCGGCACTCCGTGGGAGATCACCCCTGGAATTCAAGCAGCCCTGTCTCGACTCGGCCATCCTTTGAAAGCCTCTGGATCCTTGGCCATCTGCCAAGCGATCCATCGGCAAGGGGACCGACTGACCGCAGCACACGATCCGCGAGCTCAGGGGCAATCGCTTGCCGAATGATTTCACGCTTAAACAGTAGAGTTCAATCGCTATTCTTCGAGCAGCAAAGCGGCAAGACGTATGGCCATCATCATGATGGTTGTCTGTGGATTCGAGCCGGGGATCGCGGGAAAGACCGAGGCGTCACATACACGCAATCGCTCGATTCCTCGCAAGCGAAACTCAGGATCGACAGGAGCCTGCCGATCGAGTCCCATCGCGCACGTTCCGGTGTAGTGGTAGAGGGTTGTAGCGAATCTTTCGATATGGGCGAGCAAGGCCTCATCGCTTGCGCGTTTTGGACCGGGCATCAACTCCTCTTCGAACAGGTCTTGCCAAGAGGCTCGGTGAAAAAATTCTCTGCTCCAATGGATCGCTCGCTGAAATGCAGTCCTATCGTCGGGCACAGACAAGTAGTTCGGATCGATGAGCACTCGGGATCGGTTCGATGGGTCTGGAAGAACGCTCCCTACACTTTGGGGGTGGGACTGCGTGACTCCGATACTGACGCAAGGCTGTGCGTTGGGGATTTTGGGGTAGGCCAAATAGTGCGTCGGTGTGATATGCCATTGGAACTGATCGGAAGGGATTCCAAGCGGGTCGATCCATGCTCCGAGTTCGGCGAGATTCGAGGACTTGGGCCCCCCTTGATCCTCGATGTACCGGCGGCGGTCAACTCGATCCACGGGCCACGAAAAGGGAACGCCCTTGCGTAACCGGAAGACCAGCGGATAGACCAGATGGTCCTGCAACCCCGATCCGATGCGCTCATGGGGGTATCGGCATTCGAGTCCGGCTTGTGCAAGTTCCGTTCGAGGGCCGATTCCGCTTTGAAACAAAAGACGAGGGGTTTCGATCGCTCCGCAACAGAGGATGACTTCTTTGGAAGCAAGCACTTCGACTTCATCGCCTTGGGATTGGACCATGACTCCGACGACCCGATCCGAGTCGATGATCAGTCGTTTTGCCATCGCATTCGAGAGGATAGGAATCGGCTGCGAACGGTTTTGTGAAAGGATGCGACGGCGTCGACCGTGGGCAGTGAATCGGAGATAAGGTGCGATCGATGGCCGGATCGTCGGGGTTGCTTGGATCCAAGGGTTGGGCGATCCGAAGGAGTTTTCGATGGCGCGGCGATGGACTTGAGCGGTGTTCGGGTGCAGTGTTGTCAACGAGCTCGGTGGTCCCAGCGAGCAGTGAAGTTCATTTCGCAATCGATCGAATAGCGA
>JAJTFB010000042.1:24885-34264 GCA_021300015.1 Pirellula sp.
ATTCGGATCATGGCGTTGATCGCCGAGGAACCTCCGAGGACTTTCCCTGCGGGCCACTTGAGGGATCGCTTGGCCAGATGGGTTTGCGGCGTCGTCAGATAGTTCCAATCGATACGGGATCCAAAGCTCCGGGGGTAGAAGGCGGGTATGCTTGAAAGGGGGCCGCGATGGGGCGAGCCGGCTTCGATCACCAGGACGCTTCGGCGGTGGGAATTGCTCGAAGCACGGGAGTTGGACAACTGAGCAGCCAGCGTAGCTCCTGCCGGCCCCGATCCGATGACGATGTAGTCGTAGGATCGCTCGGATGGACTTGGATTTAGCTTAGACATGGCGACTTATCGTGGCGCTAGTAATCAAGGCTTGCGCCGCCGTCGACATGAAGGCCTTGTCCGGTGATGAAGCTGCTGTCTTCGGTGGCCAGAAACAGGCAAACGCGTCCCATTTCATCGACATCGGCCATCCGTCCGATCGGTTGCAAGGCGGCGATGCGTTCCAAGGCGGCTTGTGGGTCCTGGAGGCTCGCGGCCCAGGATCTCATGAGCGGTGTGTCGACGTTGCTCGGAAGGATGGCATTGACCCGGATACCAAAGTCCGCGCATTCGAGCGCAAGCGACTTGGTAAACGACAACTGAGCACCCTTGCTGGCCGCGTAAGCTGTCGAGTTTCGTTGGCCGAGGGCTGCGGTCATGGAGCTGACGTTGATGATGGTACCCCGCGTCTTTTTGAGATGTTCCAGGGCGTAATAGCACATCGAATAGGTGCTCAGGAAATTGATCCGGAGAACCTCGAGGGCTTGCTCGGGGGGCATTTTCAGCAAGGGTGTATCGGGGGGATGAATCCCAGCGTTGTTGATCAAGCAGTCGATTTGGCCAAAGCGATCGACGACTGCTGCGATGCTCGAGGCGATCTGCTTTTCGTCGGCGACATCGCAGCGCACCGCCAGGTGTTGATCGCCCAGTCTTTTTGCGGTGGTTTGGGCGGCATCGAAATCCCGATCAAGGATGGCTACGAGCCCCCCTTCTTGGGCGAAGACATTCGAGCAACCGGCGCCGATTCCTTTGGCACCACCTGTGATGACGACGACACGTTGTGCAAATCGCATGGGAATCGCTCGGCTAATAGAAAAGTGGGAATTTAGAATTTGAAATTAATAATTGGGACGAGATCGGGGCAGCATGCCAGTGGGGGTAGTTGCCAGTGGGGGTAGTTGCCAGTGAGGGTAGTTGTACGGATAGGGGGTGGATTCTTCGGCGCGGTCGACTATCTTGCTATCCATGCCGATTCGCGACACCATTTACCCGTTGATCAAATCACGGACACTTTTTTCGATAGCGAGCATCGCACTTGCGATGGGTATCTATGCGCTGCTGCCTTTGCTCAAAGAGTATAGCAGTTACAAGGACATTGGCGACACGCCATCGGACCTGCATGCGGCGTTGTCGTTGGTTCTCGGATGGCTCCTGGTTTTCCGAACCAATGCCGCTTATGCTCGCTGGTGGGAGGCTCGCACGCTATGGGGTAGTTTGATCAATTGCAGCCGGAATTTGGCGATCAAGATCCAGGAGTTTTTCCCTGATTTGTCCCATGAGGAACGGCGTTTCCTCTCGAGGCATTTGTCGGAGTTTCCAACAGCCTTGACCTGCCATTTGCGCAAAGTCTCCTACGCCGGTCCGATTTTTCAAGGGGCCACCCCGACGCATGTTCCTCTGGCGATTTCCCAAGACATTTATCGATGGATCAGCAACCGGCTTTCCAATAAAACTTTCGATCGGGATCTATTGCGAATTCTCGATTGCGAGACGGCCAAGTTGATGGACATTTGCGGTGCTTGCGAGAGGATCGCCAAGACTCCGATGGTTCGCTCTTATAGAATATTCGCAAGGCAATGTATCTTTTTGTTCCTCTTTACACTGCCTTGGGGTTTGGTCCAAGACTTCATGGTCTGGACGTTGCCATTGACGATTGTGGTCTCTTATTTCATGGTCGGTATGGAGATTGTCGCCGAGCATGTCGAGGAGCCGTTTGGGTTTGATGAAGACGATTTGGATTTGGAAGGCATGTCGGCAACGATTGCCAATTCGGTTGAAGAAATTTTTTATAGAAACCGTAGGGAGCTAAGCGAGCCCTCAGAGGAAGATCAAGGATAAGTACCATGGATATCATTTACCGTTTTGACCCTTATGCTCCGCTGGACCTCAAGCGACCGAAGAACAACAGGGAGGCTTTGAAGACACTGCATCAAGGGAACTGCCGTTTCTATTCGATGGTCAATCATCTTCAGAACGTCCAGGACGGCAATAAGGTCGATTCGATGGTCGTTCCGATCTCACCGGTTCAATTGGGGATTCCTGTCGTCGGTGGTCTCGAGCAGATGCATTCGCCTTTTGCGGCCGTTCTAGGGTGTGCCGATGCTCGTGTTCCGATCGAGCACATTTTCGACTGCTCCTCGAACGATTTGTTTGTCGTTCGAGTGGCTGGCAACGTCCTGGGCTTGGAGTGCATCGGGAGCATCGACTATGCGGCCACAGCCCTGAGGGATTCCTTGCAAAGCGTCATTGTGCTCGGGCATACCCACTGCGGGGCCGTCGGAGCTGCGGTCAAAGTGTATCTGTCTCCATCGAGTTTTGCTGAAGTGGCCTTTAGCCATCCGGTTCGGACCATCATCGATCGGATCATGGTCAGCGTCCGCTCTGCGGCCGAAGCGCTCCAGGAGGTGCATGGGCCGAAGGTATTGAAGAATAAGCAATACAAGGATTTGCTCATCAATGCGTCGTGTTTCGTCAATGCGGCTTTTACCGCCTACGACTTGCAACGCGAGGTCAATGCGGTGGCCAAGGGGTTGACGGTTTCCTACTCGGTCTACGATATGGCTTGGTCGACGGTCAATTCCACACCGATTCGCAATGCGGAAGAAGCTTACGACGCGCACGCCTTTGGAACCGCCCCGAAAAACCCTGAGGCGCTCCATGCGATCGCCTTGGAGATCGCTCAATGCTTGAAACCATCGAAATCCTAGCTCCCGATTAGATCGCGATGCGCTCGAAGCGGAGAGAGCGTTAAGGACGTTTCAACCGAGGCTTTTTCTTGAGCAGTTGTTGGTAGCCTTCGGCCGAAAGCGAACCACTGGCCTCGAGACGCTCGAGCCGAGGGATCGATGCGAGGACTTCGATCGAACGATCCGTGATGGTGGAATTGGTAAGCCACAGTTGCTTGAGGCTCGGGTGGTTGGCCAACGCTTCGAGCCCCGCATCGGTCACTTTGCATCCACTTAAGTCCAGTTCGGTCAGGTTCTTCATCGAGGCGATGGCCGCCATCGAAGCATCGGTGATTTGGGTCGATTCCAAATTGAGTCGAACGATGTCCCAAGGGACTGGGCCCGATTGCGTGAACATCCGATCGTCGATTTGGGTAAAGCCCAGATCGAGCCATGAGGTTTTGCGAAGGCTCAGCGGCCAGTTCAAAAGGGTTTGGCTATCGATAGGACAACGCGTCAGGACGATTTCGTTGCGTCGAAGCATCGCTGGTCGGTCTGTGGCTGAATTCAGCAGGAATTGATCGTAAGCGGTCCTCAAGGGATCGTCGCTTGTGAGCCGACTCGCGGCAGCGTTTCCCTGCTGCTTGTAGACCTCTGCAAGGTAATCCAAGAAGGTGTCGCGAGAGGCTTCGTCACGATCGAGCCAGAAGTGAGCCAGCCCACAGGCTTGGGAATACCAAGCGGCCACATCGGGATCGGCTCGTAGGCGTTTTCCGTCGGCCATGGAGAACTCCTCCCAGGGGATCCAGTATTGGTCTCGGAGTCGCCGAAACCGACCGGCTTGGAATCGGGGTGCGTCCCATCCTCCGATATCGACCACGCGTATTCCGCCGATGGATTCTTCAGACCATGATTCCATGTACAGCGCGACGGCTTCGAGTGCCCAAGCTCCAGGGTCATCATCGGCATCGAAACGGCTCTGGTCAGAGCAGGTGGCATCAAAGAACTGGTGTGTCAGTTCATGGACAAGTGTCGGAAACGACTTGTTGGATTCCCAGTAAAAAAAGGCGATCCGATGTTCGGGGCTATAGTAGCCGGTTGAGATGGAGATGCGTGGTTCGATCGTTTTCAGAGCGCGGATATAGGCTTCGCGATTCCGCAGCAGCACAACGCGGAAGGCTTGCGTTTGCGCATTTGGAAAAGGGAATTTTTCTGCGAAGAGTTCTTGCCATACGCTGTAGATCGCTTCACAGGCCAGTGCGACCTCGGCCGTCGGCTTCTCGCCAGCTTGAGAGAGGATTGAGAAATGTTCGCTTCGGGCCGATTGGTAGGTTCCAGGCCCCCAGCCTAGGAGCTCGAAGTTCGCGCTGGATCGTTTGACCTGAATCGAGTCGCGTGAGCCAGCCGGAGATTGTGGCTCAAGCAGCATGGCTCGGATCGCTTGCGATGGTTCGAGAATAACAGCAGAGCGGTTATCGGAAAGGAGGTTATCGGAAAATCGCTTATCAGGGGCTTGGGTTGCTTGAGACTCGGCCAGGGCGGTGAGCTCCCCGAGCACATCGGCCGCTCGGAGCGATTCTCGCAAACGCTCGCGACGAAGCTTACCGCGCGGCGAAGTGTCGGCGATGAAGAATCTCTTGCGGCCATTGGGGCTAGGATGGAGGACCAATTCGATAAGCTCGGCCAAACGGCTAGGCGACGGGGTATCGACCAGAGAGGAATCCTGGTTGGCAGTGATTGCCCCAGGGGCTTTAGCAGAGCTTGCCGTGCCTGGGCTTGCCGTGCCTGAATCGCTCGATCGAAGCTTATTGAGAAGGCCGTCGATGGGCCCAGTATCGAATTGACCGTAGGCTGTGGTTCCCAAGAGCAAGGAACCACATGCAAGCACCAAAAGTCGCACGCTGTGCAGAGGAGTCACTGGAGCCTTATCGAGGCTTGCGCCAGGGGCGATAGTAGCCGTATTGTTCGAGAGCGGCGTAGACTTCTTCGAGGGTTTTGTCACCGAAGTTGGCGATACTCAGCAGGGTCTCCGGGCTGGCTTGGAGCAACTGGCGAACCGTGAAGATCCCTTTTTCTTCCAAGCAGTTGGTGGTGCGGACTTGGAGTCCGATTTCCGCGGTGCTAAGGTCGAGGTTCGCCTGGAGTTGACGAGCTTTTTCGTCGGCTTGGCTGATGGGAATACGCGTCATATCAATTACCTCCGTGTAAGATCAAAGACAGTAGAAATTCGAAACGATAAGGTCACAACAGGTGCATCTGAGGGACCGCTAGGCGAGGCTAGTTTAGCCGAGTCTAGGAGCTCCTCCAAGCAGAAAGCAGGGGGCTTGAGCAAATTTCCCGAAGAGCTCGAAATTCGTATTTGCTAGCAAATGCATATCGATTCAGCGAGGAATGGACTCCGGTCTGAGCTGCGTTGAGCTTTGGAATCCACCTTTTTGTAGATCGATTGTCCTCATTCGATTGGATGAGAGTCATGGGTTTGTTTTGAGATCTCAAAAATCCCTGCGTTTGGATTTGTCGCATTCTCACCGGAATCGAAGGGAAGCAGTGCGTCAGACGGTCGACGCAACCCTTCGATTCTTCAGTCGCTCGAGCGGGGGGGAGCTGGTGATTCAGGCGTCGTTGGTTTGGTCCGCAACCCAAAAAGATGATTGTTGGAATTCGAGACCACCAACGTATCTCCTTGCTCTGCAAAACTGAGACATTCAATCGAGGAGTCCGTTTCTGAGTTGGCATCGAAGATTTGGTTCGCAATTTCCCAAAAGGGAGAGACCAGATAAACCGTGACGTTTCCAACTCCATCTCCGGTGGCGATGATTCCTCCCTGCTCGTTTGGCACGATCTCCGTAAACGATTGTCCGAGATCCAGATCGACGCATCGCTTTAACGGTTGCTTGGATGATTCGCCCGATTCGGTAACGGCAATCGGAGCCTGTTCCGGTAATGGGATGAATCGTACGATCCGAGGTTTTGGCGACTTGTCGGTCGTCTGCAAGACCAGATATCGAATCGTTCTCTTTGAAGGAGGATTTACGGTGCTGTCGGAGAGGATCTCATTGAAGAACCAAATGCGCTGGATATCCGAGGCTTGAAGTTGGGCCAATGCCTTTTTCTCCGAGTCGTCCTTGCCTTGGGTTTGCATGGAGCAGATTTTCCCAAGATCGCTTATCTTGCCATTATGGGCATAGAGTACCGTGTTGTCAGCAAGGACGCAGGCAAACCGCATCGAGTTATCCAGGGTGGTCGAATCCCCTTGGGGATCCCATGCGAAATGCTGAACGCTTTCGCCGTTTGGCAATGGCGATTCAAGAGGCTCGAGTTCAAACCCACCTTTCTCAGGCTTTTGACTCAAGCGATAAAAGTTCAGGCTTTTCTCGTCGCGGATGGCCAAGGTCTTTGCATCGGGCGACAGGTCGAAAGACTTGATATCGGAGAAATCGCGATCAAGCCGGTGCCAACGTGGGGCTTGTCCGTCCCGGAGTGAAAGGAATAGAGCAGCCTTGGGGTACTGCAGGATCACTAATTCACCTTGTGCGTCGCACGTAACTTGGCTCAGTTCGTGTCCTTCGACTCGGCCTTCTTCTCTCTTGATAACTTCGTTGGTGTTGATCAGTTCGAAGAGTTGGTCGATTTTCTTTTTGAATGTTTGTTGATCTTGGGAGATTCCAGCATCTAAGAGCCAGTTGGGCGAATGATTTTGGTGAAACACCGCGTGAACAGGTCTCGAGAAAGGCTCCTGTTGTTTGTCGCTTTGAAGTGGTCCGATCACACCGATGTAAATCTCGTCGGACCATCCGTTTTCTCCTTGGACGGTTTTAGCAATTCCCATGTAGATTGCCTTAGGGCTGACCAAGGAGACTTCATTGATGAGCTGAAGCTTGCTGTTTGCCTCCAATCGACTCGACGAATCTGTTTTGACTGACGCTGTTTCAAGCGGCGAGGACAGTACACCCGTGAGCGGATCGAAATCGTATCGGATTACATTGCCTTTGGCATCGAGGACATACAGGCGAGTTCCATCGTTGCTCCAGCAACCCGCAGCGGGCCGTGGAATGACGACCAATCGATTCGAATCGAGATCAAACCACGTCGGCTTGGAATTGTCCTCGATGCCGTCTGTGGGGATGTTTCCGATCCAGCAGACCCCTTCGAATCCGTCGACGCGGAAGTAGGCTTGGTAGGGATATTCGGGGTTTTTGATGCAGAAATGGACGGCCTTTGAGGTATGTTCCGACGAGAGCCGCGAGGAGACCTGTCGCTCGACAAGCATGAGTGTTTCGGTATTTCCAAAAACGAATCGGTTCTCATCGAGGGGACTTAGCCGATCGATCTTCACTTGGGATTCGAAGGCGATGCGATCGAGCCACTGTTGATTTTTGACATCCCACAAACAGATTTCAGAAAACTCTAGAGATTCTGGGCGACTGTCGGTGTTACGAGCCGTGACATAGACGGAATTTTTTCCGTCCACGGTCGCCAAGCTCAATGCGGTATTTCCATCGGGACTAAAGGCAACATGATCAATCTTCGCAAATGGACTATGCCCCCAAAATTGAAAATCGTTTTTGACTTCCTTGATTTTCACGAGCTCTTTGGTATTCGATTCGTTGCTCAAGAAATGTCGAATGTTCAGCGAGGAAACTTGTTGCCCAAAATCGACCTGTTTATCCTGTTGGTCGCTTCGAGGATCATAGAGAGCCGCGACTCCAAGGCCATCGATCGAGAGGATTCTTTGGCCGTTTTGCCTGTTAAATAGCCACTGAGCTGTGGATTCCTCGAAAGCCTCGGCAGCATTGAAGGGATTTTCCAGGGCGATTCGGTTTCGTTCGATTTGCTCGGCTACGTTCAGGCGGTTAGCGATGAGTTCGGAATTGATCGTTAGGACGTCTCCGTATTGGTCGAAGCGAGCAAAGAGAATCCCTTTGTCTTCGGAATCCTCTTTTAAGGGTCCTGCGGTGAGCGAATGCAGGTGAGAGAACCGAAAGATTTGTCGGGCCTGGGAGCTGACTGCGGTTTCCGTTGTCTCTTTTGCGTTTGGCTCGTTGGTGACGTTGTCGGTCAAAGTCCAAACTTGGACCGACTGCTCTTCAGCAGCACGTGTGATCATCTTCCTGCTGTTGGATGAATTGGTCGCCGAAGAGTTTGGTGGAATTTCTTCGATGAGTATTTCCTGGATGGCATGCACGTGTTTTTTCTGCAGCGGGTACGCTTCGACGACTTCCCAAAGCTCTGGATCGATCGAGTTCTTGGACTCCTGCTTGCTAGACTCCTCATTGCTAGGCTTCTGGATTTTCAACCGAGCTTGGACCAAGTTCCCGTTGGCTTGGCCGAAAACGAAATGGAGTGATTCGAGGGTTTCGGTAAACGGCAAGTCTTGTGGTTTCTTTAAATCTTTTCCAGTATCTTTTTCATCCTTGGTTTTGTTCAAGGGTTCTTTAGAGAATTTGGAGACCACTTCTGGCATCTGCTTGTCGAGCAGAGCAAATTGGATCACTTCATCTTTGAGTCGGGCAAGGTATTCGACAAAGATGGGTCTTGAGTCGCTCGATTCATCGCTTGGATCGCTCGATTTATCACCTGCAAATGGAGCGATCAGCTTTAAATAGTAGCTTCCCCCGTTTTTGATCAGTGCCACAATCAATTCGTCCGAGAGCCACTGGATTTGAATGGTTTCCCCGTTCGTCGGCACGAAATTGCCTACTGCACCGGGCTTGTTTTTTGTGTACCACAGATAGTTCGGTATCGTCGTCGCGATGTGGCGGGCAATGGGGCTCAAGGCGAGAAGTTCGCCGGCTCGTGGTATCGCCTTTTCATAGGGGGATAACTCTCCGGTTTTCAAATCGACGAAGACTACAGGTTCGGTTTCTCGGTCGAGAGCAAGGTAGATTCGGGTTCCATCGGGCGAGGAAACGATGCGTCGAACGGCTTTGACCTTGGAATCGCTCCACTTTTCTTTGTTTTTGACTTCCCATATTTTCTGTGGATCGGTTCCGTCGAGAGCGACTCGGTAGATTTCACCGGTCGGATTTGCGACAAGCAATCCGGAGCGGTTGGAATCCAAAGCGAACGCCGAGGATCCGGCCTGGAAATGAGCTTGGGTCGTCAAGTTGACTCCCTTGAGATCGGCGTTGGCAAGAAGCAAAATCCGGTTTTTAGCCCAGTTGTCCGGATCGGGCAGTTGCGTGATCAGCGCGTTGTCCTCGGTGCTATTGGCCTTTGGATCTTGCCTATCTCGAGCCTTTTTCTTTTCCGCTTTGAGTTTCTCTAGCACATCATCGATGCTCGTGATCGATCCGAAAGCTCCACTAGGGTTCGATTCGTTGATCCTGGAGCGAGCCAGTCCGAGCTTGGAGGTGATCTCGGCAAGCTGAGTTTTGGCGAGTTGCAATTCGGCTTTGTCCTTCT
>JAJTFB010000043.1 GCA_021300015.1 Pirellula sp.
CAAGCCGCTTGCGGAGGGCGAGGTTCGCGACGCGCAGCCTCAGTACGCGCACTTACCGATCCCGCGAGCGGACATTCCCGAGGGGGTGATTTTATCGCGAGACGGCCAGAGTTATTTGCATGAAACCGAGATCGACACCGACGAGTTCCTCGACAAGCGCGGCGACCCCATCACCGCCCCGGCGATTGCATTGCCGCTGTACGAAGGGCGGATGGTAGGCCAATTCGATTTCTCACAAAAGGGCTGGGTTTCCGGGAAAGGCCGATCGGCCGTATGGCGAGAAGTACCCTGGGAGAACAAGCAAATAGAGCCCCAGTACTTGATGGCGGAATGGACGTATCAAAACATACGATTCGAAGCATACATTGACGCTATCCGAAGCAAGCATGGCGAGGCGACGGCAAACCAAGAGCGATCAAGACTGGACGATCCCACGGAATTCATGCTTTGGTGGATCAACCAGCAAAGTCGAGTTGCATTCATGGATGTGACGTCTGCGACCAATGAGAGAACGATGATTGCAGCCCCGGGCTTGCGCGTTCCATATGGAAATTCGGCTCCGCTTTTTGCGACTAGTCAACCGAATCTTGCCTTATGTACGATCCTAAGCTCCTTCATTTTCGACTTCATGGCTCGATTTCGGTGTGGAGGCTTGCATCTTAACTACTTCGTCGTAGATGAGACAGCACTACCACAACTCGACGATAGTCAAATAGAGCAGTTAACGGCGATAGGGCGACGATTAATAGGCAATCATAATTTATTTACCATTGACGATACGAATCTTGCTATCCAACAGCAAATCAAGGTTGCGTTGACCGAACATGAAAGGTTGCGTTGGACCGCAATCCAAAATGTTGTGTTGGCGATGTTGTATGGATTAGAACCAGACGACATAAAATGGATATTCAAACAATGCGACCTTGCCGTCGATTCGCTTAGATCCAATGACTACACTCGAACACTTCCACCGAAAGGATTTTGGAGAACACAACGAAGCAATCCTCCGAGTGAGCGCGTGACCGTATTGACGCAGATCGCCTTTAAAAACTGTTGGTCGATGGGTGGAACTTGCGACGATCGGCTCTGCGGTTTCCTGAATCAAAACGGTGGCGAGGGATGGCAGATACCCGAGGAGATTGATTTAGGGGAGTATGGTTTAGGGGATGGGTCGGGGGGACGTGTCGCGGTAAGGTCGAGGTTTGGACCGAGGTATTTCGGTTGGCAGGAGAGTCAGAGTGTGGAGGAATCGTGGCGTGAGTGCCATTTGCACGCGCGGAACTTGCTCGGTCCGTCCGGCTACGCCAGTCTGCTATCGGAGCTTCGATCCCCGGGGACAAGCGACCCTGGTCCCCAATCACCCCATCCGGACGGCTTATCCGCCGCCGTCCCGTCCGTGCCACCTGCATCTGAGCCCCCTGCAAATGGGCCAACTGCCTCCGTGTCTGGCCAATCGGCCAAGAAACCTGCCGGAATGGCGGAATCCTTCGACCCCGACACCTTCACCCTCTCGAACGTCCCCGTGCCCAAAAAGAGAAAAAAACGATAGCGATCTGATGAACAATCCTTACAATCAGCGATCAATTACGATCCCCCTCAGCTAGACAGAATACGCTACTTTATCCAGTCCTACCATCGATGAATCCGCAAGAAAAAGATAGCAATAAACCGATTGGGAAGTTGATTATTCTCAAACAATACTTCCATCCACATTATGGCGTTGAACCCAACCCACCAAAGCTACCCGATTGGCTAGTCCTCGGCCATTACGATTCCGTGGAGACGCACATTATCAAGAGACTAAAGGACCTAATCAAGTACACGAGAGTAGTTACGTTTAAGTCCAAGAACGGATCTAATAAATCAAAAGATGGACCGAATGCGCAAACTTATATTCCATTGGTTTTGAACTCCTTCTATATGGGGAAACCCATCCCCGCGAATATAATCGACCAAGATAGAGAAAAAGAAATAGGTTTTCGCTTTTTCATCCAAATGCAATTATCCGCTGTTACAGTCGATGGCTTGAAACGAGTTCCTTCTAAACCCAAAAAAAATTGTAAGGATGAGATTCACTTTAAACAATTAGCGAAGGGAGTCGATCAAATCGGTGGTTGTATCCAAACCATTCTCGACGATCCCGCTTACGCAAGCTTAAATCCGATCCTTTATCGATCCATGGGAGCGGATGAGTTTATCGCGGAATTAACTTTTGCTAACGAGAGCGAACTGAGTTGGGTTTACTTGCTTTTTCAAGCATTGAAAGGGATCGACTTTAAAAGAGCTATCCCACACGCAATGGAACATAAAAACCATCACGTTTTCGGGAGAGTGCATGCATTGGTTACCTTTAACCGAAAAAGGGTGAGGAAGCAAAGGGAAATAAAGAACACCCCATCAAGTTACAAGATAGTTCAGCATATCCGTATTTCGCCCGGACACGATCATGAAGCTCTTCAGCTTACCACTGCAAAGTCCTACCCAAAGTGGATAGGAACCGGAACGAAGAATATGGTAGTGGAGTTTCAGGGAGGATTCGGAGACTATGTATCCGTTATAAAAGATCGACTAACGGAATTTAACCAGAACACCGGAAGCGTCTACAGCGAATTCCTCTTCAATCCCTCTGCGGTTGTTGGTGATGCACTGGATCCGATATCTTATTCAAACCCGCACGAACAAATCGCTGTTGGAAAGTACCTCTTGGAGCTCATTGAAGAGACGCAGTTGAAACTTGAATATCTAGAGAAAACGAAGTCGTTTGGGTATGTTCAGATTGCCGAGTTTAAGGTTCTGCTGCATATCGCGATACAGGGTTTACTACGAAATGACAAGCAGGTTTTTCTTTTAGATCTAATACCCTATATCAGGTCGATTCCCGACTATCTGATCGGTTACCACAAACTGGTTGAAGATGGATCGCTAACGAGCAAAGAGCGACTTCGATACCTTCGGGCCATTGATCGATTCGTCGCCTATCTACGTCGCTCCGTGCGTAATCGACTTGAGGAGATGTCGAATAGCGGGGATCCAATGTCTCTATCAAATCGGTCGCTTGTCTCCCCGAAACTGATGGCCGCGTATTCAATCTGCGCGAGAGTTGTATGGTCCTTTTTGAAAGACTCGTTCCAAGATCAAGCGGAGTGCAACGCTTGTGCTTTGGTTGGAACTCTTGGCAGGGTCATCGTGGAGGAGCCACTCCTTGGGCTCAGGCAGAAGATCACCGATTTTCAAACAAATGCACCCAGGTGGAATACAAAACAGAATGTGGTGGATTCTAAGCGGACTCAAGCAGCACCGTTACCAAGATTGCTTTTTTACGATCTTTCAGGACCGCTTCTGCTCAGGCCCGAAGCGGTTTTTCTAAGCACGGTCCACGAGCTCGCGGAGCATTTGGAATGGAAAGGGCCTCGGTCTGAAATTGATTTCCGAGAGAGCTATCGTGATGTCATCTCGCAGGCAAGTTTAGAACAGGCTGCCGTTCACTTCATTCAGGAACGCCAAGATTTCATTGAAAACCAGGAGTATCAGCGAGTGCTGGGTCTGTTTATTTTCAAATGCCTTGAGCAATCCACTCAAAGCGATTTAGAAAACACAAATATTTTTTTCAGTATTGATTTTATGCACGATCTTTTATCGAGCGTCAAACTAGATGCGTTTTTTGATTTCATATCCTCTGACACGAAGCGACCCGAAAAGACACGGTTGTCAAGGGAACAAATCACTGAATTCCTGAGTGATTTTAAGACGTTTGTAGCTCAATCGGGATCCAGTTCGGTTCAGGTTTTGGAAAATCGCGCGACGAGTAAGACGAGTTTTCCTCGGAGCTTAGGCTCATTGAAAGATATCGTTAACGAGTGTTTTGCAGATGCGGCTATGTTCTATTTTCTTCGAGCGGCTCGCAAAGGCATGGAAAAAAAGAAAAGGGGATCGGAAGACGTTTCGGTCAATCATTCGGATTGGTTCTACATCTACTACTATGTCCTCGAAGCTCATCTTTTTTGGGCTCCTGATTTATATGAGGAACTATCGGCTCTTACGCCTGCGAAGCTCAGATCCGGTTTTTATAACGCACGGTTGTCCGAGTTTTTTCATCGCGCGGTGGTTCTTCACTACCTTGTGCATCGGTCTATGTCGAAGAATTTTGATGTCCGGCAATGGGAACCGATGTGCCAAGAAGATATTTATGGACTGTACGCAAGATTTTGCACGGATCACTTGGAGATGAAGTTGAAGACGCTCGACCAGAGCGTTTTTTCTGAATACCAGAAAATCCAGTTCCAATGGTTGCGCAGTCTACTCATAATCCCCGAGAATCAAGATGAAAGTTCTTTTGCAAGTTTGCTGTGGGAGCAGTTCGATCAGGACAGAAATAGCCCTGAAAAAGAATGCTTTTCATCGTCACCGTACACACGTGAATTGGCATCCCAATTCATCGGACTATGGGATGCCTGTGCCGAAGATCTTTGTGGAAGCAGTCCAAGTCAAGAGAAAACCATCAACACGGAACGAGAGCGTGTTCGGTTCCTTGAGGCATTGTGGTGTGAATCGACATTTGTAGATGTAAACGGAATCTTTCAATGACCCGATAGTCGACAGGACGCCGAGCATCGCCAAGGATCGCGCAAGAGGGCGGAGTGTAGTTTTGCTTATGGTGGCGATTCCGTAAGGGTTATTCGGTGGCGTTTATCGGTTTTTTGCCCTCAGAACAACTTGATTTCGTTTGCTATTGCTTATCTGGCCCAAGAAAGTATCATTCGGTGATAATCGTAACGGTTTGGATGAACACATAGCGGTGATGCGACGAAACAATGAAGGAACGTTTCTGCCATCAGCGCGAAACTAATTAGCTAGCAACTGAGCAGCAAGCAGTCGGTCGCAAAGCGACATTTGGATGATAGCCTAGGTTGAATATGTTGACAGATCGAGAATGGTTCCCCGAAGAAAAGCAGTCGTCTTTGTGTGGAGCGAATGGTGATCCCCCCATCCCAGGGGAGGAGCTTCGTAATTCCTCCGATGGCATCCTTCGCAACATAAGGTTTGCTAATCCAGTAGCTTTGTCTCGGTTACATTCTTTCGCGGGCTTGCGCAGTTCGGATCCTGATCGCGGGTCAGGGATTGAGTATCCTATCACCGCACAGGTGCTGGAAGTGAACGACTTTTTCCTGAGGCTCGATTGGGTAGGTGGGCATGAGTTGACGATTGCAAAGGGGCTGTTGGCAATGGGGTGGAGTGGTGTGGAGGTGGGCGATTGGATCGAAGCGAAGGTTCGCATCAAGAGCAACGGGAGTGTGACAAAGGCGGTTTTTATCGAAAAGACTACCGAACCGTCAGTGTTTAGTGATCAAGAAGCTGAAGAGTACTTGGCAAGCTTGGCTCCTGCGGAGTTGGATCCCGTCGATTGGCTGAATGATTGATTGCGATCGAGCATGAAGAATCCTGCCGCAACGGTTTATTTCGTAGACGTTGGACAAGGTAGCTGTCAAGTTATTGTATTTGAAGACGGGTCTATTTATCTGATTGATTGTGGAAAGGATCCGATCCCGCTTGTCGAATTGCTAAAAAAGATTGAGCAAGATTCCGGTCTGGAAAAGGATACGCTTCGGATTACTGGCATCGTTCTTTCGCATTTGCACGAGGATCACATAGGCGGCGTTGTCCAGATCCTAAAGCAGTTCGAAAATCGCATCGACCACGTTTTCGTATCGCAAGATCGTTCTCCGGATAAGATTCTCAAGAATAAAGTTATAGAAAAGATCATAAAAAAGATCAAAGACGAGAATGAAAAACCAAATTCGTTTTGTTTAAATCTACTAGTCTATTGTGGGGTTACGTGCGGGAAGATCCATCCTCCTCCAGGTAAGAAGCTTCGAGCCTCCTTGTCGATCATGTATCCACAAGCACATGATTCGTGGAAAGCTCAGACGCAGTCTGATGTAAATCAAGGGTCCGGTGTTATGCTCCTGCAATGTGGGAGACGTCGAATACTCTTCCCGGGCGACGCCGGTAAACTAGCCTTCGAAGCAATAAAAGGAAAAAGAGGAACGCGACCTAAATTTTCCTGTGACATTCTCGCAGCCCCGCATCACGGTGGGAGGTTATCAAGCAAAGCTGAGGTGTACCCAGGTTATTCGGATGCTTATAGCTGGCTTTTTGGGGAAATACTAGAATCTAAAAGAACTGTGTTTAGTGTTGGCACCGGCAATAATCATAGTCATCCTATGGCCGAACATGTCCAAGCTGCTGTCAGGAATGGATCGAAGGTTATTTGCACCCAACTTACTAATCAATGTCATACCGCACTTCATACACTGGGTGAATCCCTTGTTAAAATCAAGCAGCCATCGGCATGTCAACGTGAGGGGAAGGGTTGTGCGGGTACGATCGTCGCTTTTCTAAATGGAAGGGAAGTAAAAATCAGCAGATGGAGTACCCATCAAATAAAAGTGAGAGAGCTTTCAAAATCGCAATCACCCCCTCCCCTTTGTCGTAGATAATGGATGGGTCATTAAACCTCCTTGCGCCCCCCCCAACCATGCCCAACTATTGGAAAATCGCCCCAGGGAGACAGGCACAGTTCTGGCCGGATTGTGTCGAAAATCACTGCATCCCCATCAACTGGCTCAACCACTCGGACTTGTCGGCTCTGTCCGTCGAACAAATCGAATCGCTCCTGACGGATCGCGAACAAGGGGCCGCAAACTCAGCCCGCTCTGTCCACGCCTTCGTCCGCGATATCCAACCGGGTGACCGTGTCTTTGCCAACGCCGGAAAATCCTCCTGCAAGGGAATCGGTATCGTCACGTCCGATTACCTCCCCCCAAAACACAAGAAAAACCCCTTCCGAAACCAAAACGAAAACGCCCAAGTCCGACTCGTCGATTGGCAACTCGATGCCTCCGTCGAACTCCCCGAACACTTCTTCAATATCCCAACAGTCCAACTTCTCAAACCCCAAGACGTCGTCGAACTGAAACTCGCTTATCTCCAACAACACCCCAAACTCTCGCAAACGATCCATGAGCTGATCCCTCTGAACATCGATAGCATCCCGGATCTCAAACCCGACGAGCCTTTTCTGCCCAACGACCAAGACGAACGCGTCGCGGCGCTTCAATCCGTAAAACTCCGACGCGGCCAAGCGGCCTTTCGATCCGAACTCCTTATTCATTTCCAACGCCGTTGCGTTGTCTCAGGTTGCCAAGTCGAAGAGATCCTCGAAGCAGCCCACATCCACCCTTACCGTGGCACCAAAGACCACCATGTCGAAAATGGACTCTTGCTCCGCGCCGATCTGCACACCCTCTTCGACCTCTCCCTCCTGGCGATCGATCCGCAAACCCACCAACTGCTCCTAGCCCCGCACGTGGCCCAAGACCCTCATTACGAAGCTCTTGCTAACAAGAAAATCCAGTTCCCCAAAAAACAACCCCCGAATCGACAGGCCCTTGAGGCACGGTTCAAACAATTTCTCGCAAACAACCCAAGCCTGATCCGGTAGTCAACTGCGGAGCATTTCGTTCAAAGCAGAGCCCTCTGGCCAGACTTGCCAGATCGCAAACGCTTCCTATGCTCATAAAGTTCGCCAAAAAATAATTTTCGTTTAACCCGCAGCCAACGGCGAGGAACTTAACCAAGCCCGCCAGGATGCTGCGTTTGGGGTTTGGGGAGGGGGAGACACCAAGTCCGGCGGCTTACGCACGCCGGCAGAGATGTGCCGCCCTCCGGGCTAAATCCAAACAGCCGGAAGCAGGCTTGAGGCAGGAGACTTGAGGCTTGAGGGGCGAGGGGGTGCCAAGCGGTTGCATTCCGCCGATTGGCCAAGTACCTCTCCGGTCCCGATTTAGCGGACCGGCTAGGTGAGGACATGAGTTGGTTCCCTGCCTAAGGCCTCTCGACGCAAGCCTAGGTTGCGTCTTGCACCTCGATGGTGTAATTCCCGTCGACATAGTCGACAAGGAGATTTCCACCTTGCGTCGCGTCGCGTTTGAGCAGCTCTGTGGCGATCGTGTTCTGCAATCGACGTTGGATGACTCGCTTCAAAGGCCGTGCGCCGTAGGTCGGATCGTAGCCCTCGTTGGCAATCGCATCGACAGCCCGCTCGCTCACGGAGAGTTTGAAGTGAGATTCGCCAAGTTGCTTCTCTAGCCGCTTGAGCTGCAAGTGGACTATCTTGTGGATCTGCTCGCGCTGGAGCGGTTCGAAGACAATCGTCTCGTCGATTCGGTTGAGGAACTCAGGCAGAAATTTGCTCTTGAGCGACTCCTGCACGGCCCGCTGCATGTCCTCCTCGTTCCCACCTTCGTCGGCGATGCGCTGAATCATCTGACTCCCGACGTTGCTGGTCATCACGACGATCGTGTTCGAAAAATCGACCGTTCGGTTTTGGCCATCGGTCAAACGACCATCGTCGAGGACCTGCAAAAGCAGATTGAACACGTCGTTGTGGGCCTTCTCGATTTCATCGAGCAGTACGACGCTATAAGGACGTCGGCGAACCGCTTCGGTCAGTTGCCCTCCTTCTTCGTATCCGACGTATCCCGGAGGGGCACCGACGAGTCGGCTCACGGTATGCCGTTCCATGAACTCGCTCATGTCGATTCGGACCATCGCCGTCTGGTCGTCGAACATGACCTCGGCGAGGGCTTTGCACAATTCGGTTTTCCCAACCCCGGTCGGTCCTAGGAACAGAAACGAGCCGATCGGTCGGTTTGCATCGCCCAGACCGCTGCGGCTGCGCCTGACGGCATTGCTGATCGCCTCGACGGCTTGGTCCTGGCCGACGACCCGCAGGTGGAGTCGCTCTTCCATGACCAGCAGCTTGGCCCGTTCGGTCTCGAGCATTCGGGTCACGGGCACACCGGTCCAGGAACTGACGACCTGTGCGATTTCATCTGCGGTCACTTCGGTCCGCAAAAGCTTGGGATGCTCTTCTTCTTTCTGACTCGATACGTCTTCGTGTTCGAGTTGCTCTCGAAGTTTCCGACGCTTCTGGTCGAGTTCAAAGAGTTTTTGGTAGTCGGTCTCGTTGACGGCAAGCCCCGAGGATTGCTTGTCCTTGATCCCGTTTTCTAGATTTCTGAAATCCGATTCGGCTTGATCGAGCGCCTTGCGCACGGACTTGACGTCCGAGAGCCCCATCTTTTCGGCTTCCCATTGCTCGCGAAGGCTGGCGACTTGCTGGCGCACAGTGGCCATCTCGGTTTCGATTCCTTCAAGTGCCCCGTCGGTGCTCTCGTCGGTTTCCTCTTTGAGTTGGCGTTGCGCCAATTCGAGTTGACGCAGGCGGCGTTGGAGCGAATCGATTTCGGTCGGGACGCTGTCGCGCTCCATGGCCAATCGCGCGGCGGCTTCGTCGACAAGGTCGATCGCTTTGTCGGGCAGGAAACGGTCGGCGATGTAGCGGTGCGATAACTTGGCAGCTTCGACCAGGGCCGAGTCGCGGATCTTGACCCCGTGGTGGGTCTCATACCGGGGCTTGAGCCCCCGAAGGATCGAGATGGTATCCTCGACGCTCGGTTCGCCGACATAGACCAGTTGCCCCCGGGCCAGTTCAGGCTTCAGAAGCTGGGCCGCATCGCTCGAGCCTTCGGCCGATCCGGCACCGATGACGGTATGGAGTTCATCGATAAAGAGGATCACTTCTCCTTCGGCGTCTTTGACCTCGCGGATCACCGCCTTGAGTCGCTCCTCGAACTCGCCACGGAATTTGGTACCGGCGACCAAGCCGCCCATGTCCAAGGCGATCACACGACGGTTCTTGAGCGATTGCGGAACATCCCCTTGCACGATCCGCTGCGCAAGTCCTTCGGCAATCGCCGTTTTGCCGACCCCTGGTTCGCCGATCAAGACCGGGTTGTTCTTGGTCCGACGCGAGAGGACTTGGATCACCCGTCGGATCTCATTGTCCCGGCCGATGACCGGATCGAGTTTGTTCTTGGAAGCTTGCGCGACAAGATCGACCCCGTACTTTTCCAAAGCTTGGAATTTCCCCTCGGGGCTTTGGTCTGTCACCCTAGCACTGCCCCGGACGCTCTGGAGTCCTTGGAGGATTTCTTTTTCGTTCACGCCCAAGAGCTTCAAAAGCTCCGAGGAGTTCTTTTCGGATTTGCAAAGTCCCAGAAGCAGGTGTTCGGTACTGACAAATTCGTCCTTCATCCCCTCGGCGGCTGAGGCTGCCGCCTCGAGACCTTTTTGCAAGGCTGCGCTGATGCCCGGTTGCCGATTGCTGCTGGACCTAGGAAGCCGTTGAAGCTCGCTTGCCGTCGTCGATTGGAGTTTATCGACTTGGGCGCCGATTTTCTTCAGCAAGGGGACCACGACCCCGGCAGGGTCCTCGAGCAGGGCCGACAAAAGATGAAGGCCTTCGATTTCGGGGTTTCCTTGCGAAGTGGCTAAGGACTGGGCCCCGACGATCGCCTCTTGAGCTTTGATGGTCAGTTTATCCATGCGAAATGGCATCTTCTGTTCTCCCTTGTACGACTCTTGGGTACGGCTCTGTACGACTCTTTGGCAGTCAAAAAAACTTGTTGGATCCTACGGATGCAAAACTCAGGCCAAAGAGCTGCGCCCGGTTTGCGATCTTGGGGAAAAGGCCGCCTGAATCGATCAAATATCGCATAAATACTTGACTTCGCGGACTTGAAAATCCACGATAGGTTTCGGATACTTTGGTCTGTGAGAATCCGAGCAAAGCGAACCTCAAGGCCCCAGGGCCCTTGGGGTTTTTTTGTTGTGCGCGGCCTAACGTTAGCTTTCGATCCAACCTGTCCAACCTGTTCCCGGGAAAGTGAACCCATCGCATGATCGTAGTCATGGACCAAAACGTCGCCGACGAGCTGATTGACAATGTCACCAAGCGCGTCCAGGAGCTTGGGCTCAAGGCCCACGTGATCCGGGGTACCGAGCGCACGGTGATCGCGGCAGTCGGCGACGAGCGGATGGTCAAGGTCGAATCGTTCGAGAGTTTCCCGGGGGTGGCCGAAGTGATGCCGATTTTGGCTCCTTACAAAATGGCCTCACGCGAGCTCAAACCCGAATCGACGCAGGTCCAGGTCGGTCCGTTCCGAGCGGGTGCTGGCGTTATCGGTGTGATCGGGGGTCCCTGCTCGGTCGAGAGTGAAGAGCAGATCGTCCAGAGCGCCAAAGCGGTCAAGGCTGCCGGTGGCACGGCCCTTCGAGGGGGAGCTTTCAAGCCTCGCACTAGCCCTTATTCGTTCCAAGGAATGAAAGAAGAAGGGCTCAAGCTCCTGGCGCTCGCTCGCCAAGAGACGGGACTCGCAGTGGTCACCGAAGTCATGAGCACCGAGGATGTGCCATTGGTCGCCAAGTATGCCGATGTGTTGCAGATCGGCGCTCGCAACATGCAAAACTACCGATTGCTCGAAGCCGTCGGGCGCTCCGGAAGGGCTGTGTTGCTCAAGCGAGGTCCGAGCGCGTCGATCGAAGAGTGGCTCTTGGCCGCCGAGTACATCCTCAACGAAGGTAACCCCGATGTCATGCTCTGCGAACGCGGCATCCGAACCTTCGAAACCCACACCCGTTTTACCTTGCCCTTGGCAACCGTTCCCTATCTGCACCGCAAAACCCACTTGCCCGTAATCGTCGATCCGAGCCACGGCACGGGCCACTCGTACTTGGTGGCCGACATGGCTGCCGCGAGCGTTGCGGCCGGGGCCGATGGCCTGATCGTTGAAATGCATCCGAATCCCGAAAAAGCGATGAGCGATGGTTACCAGTCCTTGGACTTCAACCAGTTCCAAGAAATGATGAACCGTTGCAGCGTCATCGCCAAAGCACTAGGAAAAACATTTGGCTGATCCATGCAGGACCTGACCGAGCATCGTACGCCTATCAGCTTGCCAATCCTGGCAGTCATGGACAATGCCCACCCATGTTCGTATCTGCCCGAGCGGACCGCTCAGATGCCGTTGATCGTCCCGGAGCGATTGATCAGCCCCGATGAGTTCGACATCATGCTCGCCCAAGGGATGCGGCGTTCGGGCCGCTTTGCTTACTACACCGCGTGCAATGGCTGTCAGGCTTGCGAAGCGGTCCGAATCGATGTTTCAAAATTCGTTTGGTCGGATTCTTGGCGCAGGATTCTCAACCGTGGGGATCGCGTGTTGCAGTTGGACGTCGGAACACCGGAGTACTCCGAGGAGAAACTTCGGCTCTTCAATCTCCACCGAGGGGTCAGGGATTTATCGAACGGAGACGGCGACTACGGCCCTTTCGAATACGAAGGGTTTCTGGTCACCACCTGCTGCCACTCGACCTTGGAGTTGCGGTACTACCTCGGGGACGCTTTGGTGGCCCTCTCGGTGATCGATCTGGGCACCCTGTCGGTCTCGGCCGTCTACACGTATTTCGATCCTGCGCACAGCAAATTATCCTTGGGCTCCTACTCGGTGCTCAAGCAGATTCAGATGGCCCAAAACGCCGGTCTGCGTTGGGTGTATCTTGGACTCTACGTCGAGGAAAACTCCCACTTGAATTACAAAGCGAGGTTCAAGCCCCAAGAGCGCTACATCCAATCCCGTTGGGTGGAGTTTACTTAAAGTCACCTTCTATCGAATCCGACCGCTCGATGAGTCCATCCGTGAATCCGCCAGTGAATCCGCCAGTGAATCCGTCCGACGAGAAAACTCTGCGGTCGCCCAAACCCTTGCTCCGACGCTGGTCGCTCTGGCTGCTCGTTGGGCTCATGGGAATCGTCGCCCTGATCGGCGCGGTCCCGTCGGTCCTGGGTTCTCAATGGCTCTATCAGCGACTGGTCGATCAACTGGCGATCGAAGGCTTTCGACTCAAGATTGAGTCGGCTCAATTCGCATGGTTCCGACCCCTGTCTTTGCATGGGATCGAACTCGAGCAGAGCGATCGAGCGGATCGACCAAGCCGTTTGCTCTCGATCGAATCGATCGCCTCGAATCGCTCCCTGCTCGGCTACCTTCTCCACGGAAGAGATCTCGGCAAACTCACGATTCGCCAACCGAAACTCGACATCGAGATGCTCGAGAACACATCGAATATCGAAAAACTCGCAAGGTCGATCGAAAACTCAAGCTTGGCGCCCAAGTCCGATCAGGCGAAGACCAAACCCAAATTGGATATCCAAGTTGTCGTCGAGGGTCTCTCGGTGGCAGTCCGAAGGCAGGATACCGACGAGGAGTTGATGGTCATTCCCCCGGTCGATCTGGATCTGCATTATCTGGCTCTCGATGGCGATGCCCGCTTGATCTTTGCGCCGACGAGATTGCTCGATGAGGTTCAGGTAACCCAGGAGCTCGTGCGGCTAGGACTCGGTCGGGCCGTCCCGCTGCTTGCCAAATCCGCTTGGTTCGACGGCCGCGTCTCGCTCAACTTCGACAAGCTGGAAATACCGTTGGAGCGTCCTTTGTACGCCAAAGGGCGAGCCGAACTGACTCTCCATGAGGTGCGCAGCGGACCGTCGGAACCCATCGTGGTGAACATCATCGATATGATTGCGAAACTTCGCAAGACCGATATTCCGCAGGAGTTGGTGTTTATCGACGGATCGGTCATCCAAGTCCAGTTGGCCGATGGTCGAGTCGAGCATCGAGGCGTGCAGGTTGGGTTTCCGAAAATCGATCAGCGACTCCAACTCTCGACGTCCGGCACCGTCGGCTTGGTCGATCGGCAAATCGATCTGGGCTTGGGCGTCCCGGTCCCCTTGGAGATGCTCGCTCGGCGAGAGTCGGTCCAGCAGATCGGGGTTCCTCAGGTGACCTTGCCGGTGCGGGGGACCATCGATTCCCCTTTTGTGGACTGGAAGGCCCTGCGGGGCGACTCGGCCGATCTGCTTTCGCTCGTCAGCGCCGCGTTGGGCGATGAGGCTCCCGGAACCGCAGCCCTGATCGACTTGGCCAGTGGGGTTACCGACGGGAAGGCCGACGAAGCGATCGGTGCGGCCGTCGATTTGATCAAAGAGTTGCGGGCACGCAGGCTCGAGCGCAAGGCCCGTACAGACACTGAGCCCCGTGCGGATGCCAAGATCCCGGGCGGATCGCTCCAGGAGATCGATGGATCGGGCAAGGACCCGACCAAAACCGAGGCCCCCCGCCGACCCTTGCGCGATGCGCTCAAGAACATTCTCGGGGGTAGTTCCTCGGGCCGCTGATCGAATGTAGGGACCGGATCGATCCTGGAACCGAGGATTTCTTAGCTAAAAATTTGCCCTAAGGCTCCTTGGCAGGGAATCGCGAACTACCGTTGATGCGTTCGACGGTGTGAACTTGGGGGAGACGTAAGGCGAATTCTCTCGGTTCGTTTTGAATCGATGGTGCCGGTTTTAGGCATTGTTTAGGTAGTAGCAAACGATGTGGTCAACGATCAAGAGTTGGTGGTCTGAGCCGAAAGTCCAAGACGATGCCCGCAAAGCGCACATGACCTTTGCGCGGACTTCGATGGGAAACAGGATCCAACGCACCACATTGCTGCTTCGCCGCCAACTGTGGCTCTGGCCGATCCTTGCGGTACTGCTGCTATCGCTGATCGGGTATCTGATCACCCGCAGCATCCGATTGACGATGGAGGCGAACCTTCAATCGCAATTGTCGACCTTGCTCGAGGTCGAAAAATCGATGGTGCTCAAGTGGCTTGCTCAGCAGGAGACCAGCGCCAGGACGCTGGCCAATCAGAGCGATCTTCGGCAGAACGTCGAGAAGTTGGTCAAAAACCTCCGAAGCACGGGTGGATTGGCTCCGAGCGATGGCAAGGAGCAGATCGGATTGCTCGAAGAGATCGAACAAGAGGTTGCGCCGACGTTGGCCAATTACGAATTTTCAGGCTACATGATCTCCGATCCGAAGCATGTGGTCATCGCATCGAACCATCGAGAGCTCATCGGTAAGGAGCTCCAAGAGCACGAAGGCTTTCTTTCCAAGGTTTTCGACAACCAACCGACGGTCTCACCACCTTTTGCAAGCCGCGTTCCGATCGCCGATGCACAGGGCAAGATTCAGACCGGTGTTCCGACGATGTTTGTCTGCGTGCCGGTTCTCGATCAAGACTTGCAGATCATCGCGGCGTTGTCGCTGCGCATTCGACCCGATCGCGAATTCACCCGCCTGATCCAGCTCGGACGCATCGGTCGCTCCGGGGAGACTTACGCGGTCGATTCTCAGGGGTTGATGGTCTCAGGCAGTCGGTTCGACGAGGACCTGATTCTCCTCGGGGTACTTCCCGACCGAGACAACGCCGAGTCGATTCTCAACATCCAGCTACGCGAGCCCGGTGGGGACATGACCAAGGGGTTTCGACCGAAGTCCCGGCGAAGCGAGTTGGCTTTCACCAAGGCAGCAGCGCAATTGATGGATCAGAAAGATGGGATCGATATCGGAGGTTACCGCGACTATCGAGGCGTACCGGTCGTCGGCGTTTGGACGTGGCTCAAGGATTATTCGTTTGGTTTGGTCACGGAGATCGACTACGACGAAGCCTTTGAGCCCTTGAATATTTTGCGCCGTGCCTTTTACACCATGTTCGGGCTCCTGGCCCTGGCGACCCTGGCGATTTTGGCCTTCACCATCATCGTCGGTCGTCTGCAGCGGGAAGCTAGACAAGCGGCCGTGGAAGCCAAACAACTCGGACAGTATCGCCTCGATGTCAAGCTTGGCGAAGGAGCGATGGGAACCGTCTACCGAGGGCATCATGCGATGCTGCGCAGGCAAAGTGCGATCAAGCTCCTGAATGTCGAGCGAGTCAATGAGACATCCATCAACCGCTTCGAACAAGAAGTCCAAATCACCTGCAATCTCAACAACCCACACACCATCGCAATCTACGACTACGGAAGGACCCCCGAGGGAGTCTTTTACTATGCGATGGAGTACCTCGATGGGATCAATCTCCAAGACCTTGTCGATAAATATGGTCCGCAGCCCGAAGGCAGGGTCGCAAAAATCCTCGACCAACTTTGCAGCTCGCTGTTCGAAGCCCACTCGATGGGTCTCGTGCATCGCGACATCAAGCCGGCAAACGTCATGCTCAACCGACGCGGCGGTGTGCCAGACTTTGTGAAACTCTTGGACTTTGGACTGGTTCGAGCCGTCGACGATGCCAAACGGACCAAGCACCAAGAAGGGATGGCCGGGACCCCTTTGTATATGTCCCCCGAGTCGATCCAAACCCCCGATCTCGTCGACGCTCGGAGCGATCTGTATGCCGTCGGCGCGGTGGGCTATTTCCTCCTGACGGGAGCCCCGATTTTCCAAGCCTCCTCGCTGGCCGAACTGTGCCAACTGCACGTCGATGCCGTCCCGCTGGCCCCCTCGGTTCGGGCCGGAAAATCGATCACCTCGGAACTCGAGCACGCGATCATGTCCTGCTTGGAAAAGAATCGATCCAAACGTCCGCAGACGGCTCGCGATCTTTCCAATCTCCTCCACCGGCTTGCCGCTAGCGACGCTTGGACCATCTATGATGCGGACGCTTGGTGGAGCCGCTACGAACGGGGCTCGAACCCGTCGATCGATCCGCTCCCGGCCGAGGGTCCAAGCACCGGAGGTTCCCAGGCCAGTTCGCCAATGAAATCCCAGGCAAAGTCCCATGCGAGTTCTCAGGCGAATTCCCAGGCGAGATTCCCGTCCCAGTCCCAGCCTCAGCCAAATCCCTCCCATTCCGAAACGCAGTTGCTCACGCAACTGCCCAGTGCCCCACCCGCCGAGAACGAGCAGACTTGGCGAACGATGGTCGAGTCGAAGGATTTCGACAAGACCGTCGATTTCGGAACCATCTCGGGGGATGGACCCGATTCGATCGAGACAAAAACCACTTAGGTGGGCAGCCAAAAGCCGCTCCAAGCGCGCTGGATGTCCTATAATCGACCCCGCACTGTGGATCGATTCTATGAGCGACGAATGCCGAAGATCGCATGATGAACCATGACCCTAATCTCCCTGCCAAGTCGTCCGAATCGGTTCGGATCGTTCATATCGGAGATGTCGTTGGCAAGCCGGGGATGACCATCGTCTGCTCGATGATCGAGATGCTGCGAAAGCAATCCTGCGATCTGATCATCGTCAATGCGGAGAACGCAGCCGAAGGGGCCGGGTTGACGGCCAAGCAATACGAGCAACTCGTCTCGGCGGGGGTCGATGCGATCACCCTCGGGGATCACATCTACAAGAAACGCGAGATTCAAGAGATCCTCTCGACCCGCAAGAACATCGTCAAACCGGCGAATTTTCCAGCCAAGGCACCTGGCAAGACCTTCTGCGTCGTGGAAACCCGGGCGGGAATCCCTGTGGCTGTGATCAGTCTGCTCGGACGCGTCTTTATGCGTCCGGTCAATTGCCCCTTTGAGGCCGTCGAGCAAGTCCTCGAGAAGATCCCGGCCGAGGTCCGCATCCGTTGCGTGGACTTGCATGCCGAAGCGACCAGCGACAAGCAGGCGATGGGGTACTTCCTCGATGGGCGAGTCAGTTCCGTGCTTGGGACTCACACGCATGTGACCACGGCCGACGAGCAGATCCTGCCCAACGGGACGGCCTTCCAATGCGACATCGGAATGACGGGTCCGTACAAAAGTATTCTCGGACGTGAAATTCAGCCCGTCTTAAAAACCACCTTGACCTTTGATCCCAACACCTTCCATGTTGCGACCGAAGACGTCCGCCTAGCAGCCACTTGGGTCGACGTCGATCCTGAGACGGGTTTGGCCAAGGCGATCGGCCGACTGCAGTGGAAATCTGCTGGAGACTGAAGTCAGAGAAGACAGAAGACAGAAGACAAAAAACGCAAAGGCGCAAAGGCGCAAGGGTGCAAAGGGGAAGAGGGAAAAAAGAGAAGGTGAAAAGGAGGAAATGGGAGAAGGGTGAAGGCAGAAAGGGGAGATAGAAGATAGAAGATAGAAGTTAGAAGTTGGGAGATAGGAGATAGGAGATAGGAGATAGGAGAAAGGAGATAGGAGAAAGTGGGATCGATGACCTGTGCATTTCTTGGCGACTTTGCGCCTTTGCACCTTTGCGTTCCCTTCGCATTTTGCATTCCATGCGATTCTGTCGGCCTCAAGACGCCCTGAATCTTTTTATACGCTACTTACGCTGAGCCAAAAGCAGGGAAACACAGAGGCACAGAGACCACAGAGTGAAATGCTCTAGTTCCCTCTGTGGTCTCTACTGCCTCTGTGTTTCAATTTCTTTGCATGGTGCGTTGTAACCAAAGCCATTCGGAGTTGAACTTGGGATCTTCTACGAGCAGGCTACTATGGCCCGATCCAAGAGTTCGGGATTGACATCCCACCATTTTTTCAAGCCCAGCAAGGCTGGTCTGAGGCTCGAATCGGCATAGAGCTCGGCGGCTTCCACAAAGAGCTCTCCAACACGGTCCGAACGCAGATGCTGACCCAAAAGCTCGATGGCTCTGGGTTCCTTGCGATCGGCCAGTCCCACGGCCGCCTCGCTCCGAGTGCCGAAATCCGAATCGCTCAAGCGTGCGAGCAACGCCTCGCGGATCGCAGGGGAATCCTCTTGGGTGATCGAAATTGAGAAGGTGGCCCATTCGCGAACCTCGGGTTCCGAATCCTCCATGAGCTTGAGCAATGTTTCCAAGCTCGAGCGAACCATCGCAAGGTCGCTCAGGTTGGGGATCGGAAGCGCCCAGGCGACTCTCCAGCGGACGTCCTCCAAAGGGTGCTCGGCCAGGGAGATCAGCCAAGCTGCCGCGTCGGGCAGCTCCCGAAAGTGGACCGCGCTGATCAGGGAGGTGATGACCTCAGGGTCCTGCTCGTTGGCGATCATCGCAAGGATCATCGCCTGGGACTCTTGCGGATAGGCTTTGGTGTCCTTGCCGAACTGCGCCAGGATCGAAACGCCGACGGATCGGCGAAACGGAGCGCTGTCCTGGCACCAGGACAGCGCCGTGGAAAGAACCCTGGCCGTCCCGAGTTTTCGCAGCGCGTAGATGCTTTCCCAGAGTTCCTCCGATTCGATTTGGCCGGAGGTTTCGATCGCCCGCCAATGCCCATCCTCGAATTCAGTATCGTTTTGCGTTTCCATGTTCTTTTTGGTGGCCTTCAGCAGTACAGCGAAGCGATTCGAGCGCTCTCCAAAACCGTCATCGCGTGGATATCGACAATGTCTTCAACATTCGGAGCATACCCTCCGGCCATCGCCACGGCGATGGGTATCTGGCGTTCCATCAGGATATCCAGAACCAAGCGATCCCGCATACGAAGACCCTCTTTGCTCAGGGTCAGCCGACCGAGCCGGTCGCCGGCATAAGGGTCAGCTCCGGCTAGATAAATCGCAAGATCGTAAGGCCCAGAGGCCATGACCTCGGCCAATCCCTGCTCGAGTTTGGCCAAATACGCGATGTCCCCCGTCCCCTCGTCCAAGTCGATATCGAGGTGACTCGGATGCTTGCGCGACGGAAAGTTCTTCGCGCAGTGGATCGAGAACGTAAAGACATCGTCCTGGTGTCCTAAAATCTCCGCCGTTCCGTTCCCTTGGTGGACATCGCAATCGATCACACAAGCTCTTGCGATCAATCCCTGATCCATCAGAGTGCGTATCGTTACGGCCGCGTCGTTGAACACGCAGTAGCCCTCTCCTGTGCCTCGCATGGCATGATGCGTGCCACCGGCTAAGTTCACCGCGATCCCCTCGCCGATGGCCGTCCGGGCGGCAGCCAGCGTGGCGCCGGAACTGCGCCGGGATCGCTCGACCATCTCGGGAGACCAAGGAAACCCGATCCGCTGAAGCTCTTTTGCGGTCAATTCTCCACGCACGACCCGATCGACATACTCCGCGTCATGGGCGAGTTTAAGCTCCTGGTCACTGGCCGCCGGAGGCTCGAGGAACACATCCCCAAAGTGAACTGGACTTGCGATCAGCCGATCGCGCAATCGCCGATACTTGGACATCGGGAAGCGATGCCCCTCGGGGAGCGGTAGAACGAATCGATCGGTGAAGTATATTTTCACGCGCCTCTCCGGGTATACTTGCCAACGTCGAAATCCACTTTCCAACCTATCGGTCCAGCCTATCGGTCGTCGAATCATGAGAAGTATATCGCTCAAGGGTAATTCGCAGAACACCGCAATGTTCTCTGTTTTGAGTGAGCGTTTGAGTAAGCTTTCAGGTGGCCTTGGATGGAGTTCTCCATGGGTAAGCCCCACGTTGATCTCTGCTGGGGTCCTTTCTGCGATCGCCTGGGTTGGTTTAGGTCTCCAGATCGATCCTGGCATCAGCCAAGCGATGGCGAGTCCTGGGGCTACTGTCTCTACTGCGTCTACTGCCGCTACTGGGGCCCCTGTCGCTACTGGGGCTAACGCCTTGGCTCCGCAAGAGAAAGCCGATCCGAAAACCTACCGCGAGTTCAGCGCCCGGGCCAGCGTGGTTGATCCTCGCGCCAAGGCTTATCCGCAGATCGACTTCCATCTGGAAAAGGATGGCAAGCCGGTCGATCTGGGACATGCTTGCCGTCGACCTGGTGTGCCGATGCGGGGTAAGTTGGTCGTTTGGTTCATGGGGTACAGCCCAGAGCTATTTCATTTTCTGGCCGACGAGGGATTCCATGTCCTGAGAGTCCATTACGCCAACGGATGGTTCAATCGGTTTGGCAAAGAGCCACCTCCTGAGGATCGTTACACGCTCGGCAAGATCCGGCTCGAGGCGGCCACGGGCGAAGACTTCAGCGACCTTGTCTCGATCGATCGGCCCGACGGGCTCGCCGAAAGGGTCGGGCAGTTCTTGGGTTGGCTCGAGCAGCAAGACCCCGAGGGTCATTGGGGCGAATATTTGCAAAGCGACCCGACGAATTCCAAGCAAGTCCTATGGGACCGAGTCATCCTCTCGGGGGCTTCCCACGGGGCGACGACCTCGGCGCGATTCGCCTTGCATCAGAAAGTCGACCGCGTGGTCATGTTCTGCGGACCGAGGGATCAGTACGAACTGTGGCAGGGGCTCTCCTCGGCGACCCCCAAGGAGCGTTTTTTCGGATTCTCCCATGTGCTCGATACCGGCTGGTCGGGGGATCACTATTGCCGAAGCTGGGAATTGCTCGGATTGCAAGCCTATGGTCCGATCGTCGACGTCGACAAGCAGCAGGCTCCTTACGGCCACTCCCGCAGGCTAATCACCGAAGCGGAGGTCGGTGGCGATGAAAAACGGGCTCACAGTTGCGTCACCCCTGGAAAAGCCGCAGTGCGGGATGCTACGGGTAATTATCTGCACAAAGACGTCTGGAAGTATCTTTTCACCCATCCGGTCGAAGCGATCGGCCAGCCTGTGGCTAGCGACCCGAGTTGCGAACGGGAATTGCAGGCGAAAACGAGGTAAGTTCGAACCGAAACCGACGGATTGCGTACAATAGAGCCACGCCATTAACGTCATTAACGTCATCGGCTTACGCCCCCAATCGCTACCGTTTAAGGAAAAACCTGCCATGAAAATTTCGCATTGGATCGCACTGAGCTTGGTTGCAAGCGTCCCCCTCGCCGTTGGCTGCGATGCCCCCAAGACCGGTGGCTCCAAGTCCGGTTCGGCTGCCCACGACCATGACCACGCCGGGCATGATCATTCTGGGCATGATCATGGAGATTCCAAAGCGGCCAAGAAGGACGATCATGCTGGCCACGACCATCCCGAACACGGCCCCAACGGTGGTCATATCGCGCACTTCGATACCAGCGCGACGACCCACTTCGAATGGGCGCATGACGAGGACAAGCAAACCCTGACGGTTTACTTCGAGGAGCTCGTCAGCGGCGGCAACAAGATCGAGTCGGTCGAAGTCGTGGTAACTTCCAGTGGTCAGGAGAAGAAATTCAAGCTTGAGCCACTTGAGTCCGCCAAGATCGCCGGTTCCATATTCCAAATCAAGGACCAAGAGCTTTTGACCCTAGTCGGCGCCAGCGACAAGGATGAGAAGGGGGTCCAAGCTCGGCTTGTTGCCAAAATCGACGGCAAGGAAGAAAAGCTCTTGCTCATCGACCATCACCATCACCACTAGGACCGACGTCTCAGCGTGTTTGAACCGATCCAAAGAGAACTACCTCCGGGGGCAACTCCGGAGGTAGTTTTTTCTCAGCTCTCGAAATTGCCGGGTTGTATCTGGCTCGACAGCGCGTTGCGCAACGACCCCCGAAGTCGATTCAGCTTTCTGGCGGCCGACCCGGTCGATGTCTTTTCGATCGAGGATCCCATCGCCGATCCTCTCGCGACGATCGAGCGTTGGCTCGATCACTATCGCGAGCCGACCGCAGGAGCTGTGCCGTTCCAGGGTGGAGTGGCTGGCATGTTGGCTTACGAGTTTGGGCGATGCTTTGAAAAGCTCCCGAACGCTTCCCACGATGAGTTCGGATTGCCGATTTGTTGGCTCGGGCTCTACGATGTCGTCTTTGCGTGGGAGCACGGCGAGTCTCCTGAGGAGGATCGCGGCTGGATTTTCTCCCAAGGTTTCGGGACGTTTAGCGAGTTGTCTGTTTCGGACTCAGAGCGCAAGCGCCGCGCAGAGATTCGGCTCGAGTCATTCCTAGATCGCATCGCAGGTCAGAGAATTCTAACCGAATCGTTGGCCAAGCCCACGAACATTCATGCCATGGCGCATGGGCTCAGCGCCATGCAGTACGAAACGCGACTCGGCGGTGGATGGCTCGGTAACTTTGATAGCCCTCTGTATCGTCAAGCCGTCGAGAGGACGCGGCAATACATCTTGGCCGGTGATGTTTTCCAAGTCAATCTTTCGCAGCGTTTGCTCTGCCCCGAGCGCTGTGCTGCGAGCGAACTGGTGCTTCGATTGCGCAAGGTCAACGCAGCTCCCTTTGCCGGTTATCTCGATCTGGGCGATTCCCAAATCGTCAGCGCATCGCCAGAGCGATTCATTCAAGTGCGCGATCGATGGATCGAAACCAGGCCGATCAAAGGGACACGCCGCCGGACGGGCGATAGCGAGCAAGACGCACGATTGAAGGAGGAGCTGAGCCTCTCTGAAAAGGACCGCTCTGAGAATATCATGATCGTCGACCTGCTCCGCAACGACTTGTCGAGAGTCTGCGAAATCGATTCGCTCTCGGTCGATCGACTCTGCGAAATCGAGACGTTCCCATTCTTGTTGCATATGGTCAGTTCGATCCGAGGACGGCTTCGCGAGTCGGTCGGAATCAGCCAGTTGATGGCGGCAATTTTTCCCGGCGGCAGCATCACCGGTGCGCCCAAAATCCGCGCTATGGAAATCATCGCCGAGCTTGAGCCAACGGTTCGAGGCCCCTACTGCGGATCCTTGGGCTACATCGCGACCAGCGGCGACATGGATTGGAACATCATGATCCGAACCTTGACCTGCTCACGCGGTTGGTGGCAGTTCCAGGTCGGTGGAGGGATCGTTGCCGACAGCGTGCCCGAGCAAGAGGAGGAAGAAACCTGGACGAAAGCCGCAGGAATCGTCGCAGCCGTCCGGGACTCGTTGCGGCATTCCTAAAGCCGTCCTGCCCCCTAAAGCTGTCCTGCCCCTGAATCGACTTACCGTAAACCCACCGATGGGGGGATTTTCCAATCTGTAGGGACTTGCGGGATTTATCTAGTAGACCCAAGGGCGCTTGGCGATTATCCTTTTCGCTCCTCCTCTCCTTATCCATCCTCCAAGCGTTGCCGAGTATTCGATGAATATTCGCCAAGATCTACATTCACGTCCCATTGCTCATCGGTACACCATGCCTGAACCCAAGCGCAAGGAAAGCAATCGCAGCGAAACCAAGTACAAAGGAATCACGCGAATCGACTACGAAGGGATCAGCACGCGGGGCTGGATGGTTCGCCTGACTCGGCAAGGAGAGCGGCAGCAGCAGTTCTTCAACGATCGACAGTACGGTGGCAAGACCAAGTCGCTTCAAGCGGCCAGAGCTTGCTACAGCAAGATGGTCAAAGCGGCTCCGAAAATCCAAACCGCCAAGGGACGTAAAACCCACCGCAACACGACGGGCAAGGTCGGGGTGCACGAGGTCAGGAACGTCGACTCGCGGTGGAAGAACGCCGAGTCCTTTGCTTTTTGCGCCTCCTGGGTCGATTCCAAGGGCAAGCGTCGCAAGGTCAGCTTTGCATGGAACCGCTACGGGAAAAAACACGCATGGAATCTCGCTTGCCTAGCCCGCGAGCACGAGATCAACGACCGAGAACGTGTGATCGAGCTCTATGGATCCAAGAAGATCAAACGTTAATCCGGCTTAAGGATCGATGCGGTTCGCATCGAGGATCATCGGAAAGTCTTGGGCCATCTCGGCCGGGATTCTCATCGGTGTGCCTCGCTTGTAATCGATAAACGCCCAAGTCGTATGTGCCACGGCAAGGACGGTCTGACGCTCGGGCGCCGCTGGATCGATGATGCCTTGGGCGTCGGGAAGCGGGGGATCGAACCTGACCATTCGGTATCGGCGGGTCGAGGTGACTTTTTTCATGTCGGCCACCCAGGTCTTGATCACAACTCGATCGCCTTCGAAGGCCGGTTGGAGGTATTCGATCTGGTGCAATCGTGCGACCCAACCGGCACCGAGTTCCATGTACCGTTCGAGAGTCCAACCCAGTGCCGCTGAATGTGCATAGGCAGCATTCTGCATCCACTGCACGTAGACGACGTTGTTGACATGCCCGAGCACGTCGATGTCCGCTGCCCGAACCTCGACGGCGTGTTCGAAGATCGATGTCATTGCAGATACCTAATCCGTGCAGTCTTTGAGCAAATGGAAGAGGCTTCTCCAAGGCTTTCCGGTACCGGTCGCTAGGGACAACGAACAGGAGCGAGCATTGGTGTACCCTTCGGTGCACTGCGATGCTTGCATCGCAGGCCCTACGTCTTTGGTCGCGCTTTGAACCAATCCGGGGAGCTCAAATCCTCGGTCGCCACCCATCCCGCAGCACTTGCCTTCATGGGGTTGAAGTACTTTCTCGGAGCAAGCACCAGCGACCTTGAGCATCGAATCCCCCCAGCCGAACTTTTGATTCGAGCACACCGAATGGATCGCAACGATTCCCTTGCGACGTTTGAGGGTCAGTTTGGGCAAGAGCGATTCGGCGAAGACCGAGGAATCGAGAATCTTGATCTTGTGCAGTTGCTCCTTGCGCACCGGGTCGAGGTCCGCAAGACCTTGGGTGATGAACGCGGTGCAGGAGCCCAAGTCCATGATGATCGGTCGAGCGCCTCGGTCGCTCCAGAGCCACATCGCATCGATCAGCTCGGATTGCTTGGCCAAGGCCGAATCGGGGAATCCCTTGGAGGAAAACGCTTGACCGCAACAACGCCCTACGGCGTCTTTGGGGATGTGCAGAGCGACACCTGCACGATCGGCGACGCACACGAGTGCGGCCGAGGTGCCGTGCATCATGCGTGACATGCAGGTAGGCCAGTAGACCAGATCGCATTCATCGAGTTTGGACAGCAGGGACTTATCGATCGACTCGTTTTGACCTTCGAGCCCTTGATGCCACTGAGGGAACCCGGAGAAGACCGACGAGAGCCCCTTGGTCAGCCCCTGCATGGCTTTGGCACCCATGATCGAGGAGGCAGTGCGTCCGAGCATCAAGCTTGCGCCGACGGCCCGTTCGGCCAAGCCGAACGAGGAGGCCAATTGCGAGGCGATTTTTTTCGAGCCCGGTGTATTGGTCTCTTTGCGGAGTTGTTTGATCAAATCTCCTGTGTTGATAGCCACCGGGCAGTCTAGCGCGCAGAGCCCGTCGGTCGCGCAGGATTGTTTACCGGCAAATTCGTAATCGATATCGAGTTGTTTGGCCAGCTCGGTGCGGCCTTGGGCGATGAGTCGCTGTCGAGCCCGCCGCAGAACGATCCGCTGGCGAGGTGAGAGGGTAAAGTCGCGACTCGGGCACCTGGGCTCGCAAGCTCCGCATTCGACGCACTTGTCGACGACGTCTTCGACGATCGGTAGGTCCTTGATGTTCTCCAAGTGCAGTTTGGGCTTGGTCGTCAGAATCACATCGGGATTGAGAAGACCGTCTGGATCGACGGCGCTCTTGAGTCGTCGCATGAGTTCGACCGCATGGGTTCCCCACTCGGTCTGAACAAAGGGAGCCATATTTCGGCCGGTACCATGTTCGGATTTCAGCGCACCGTCGAATCGATGGACGACCAAATCGACCATGTCATCGATCAGCCGAGCGTACTTGTCGGTGTCCTGAGGGCTGGCCATGGGCTGAGAGATCACGAAATGCAAGTTGCCATCTTTCGCATGCCCGAAGATGATTCCGTTGGCGTATTGATGCTTGCGAAACATCTCTTGGAGTGCAAGGATCGCATCGGCGAGTCGAGGAAGCGGAAAGGTGATGTCTTCGAGGATCGCCGCTTCGCCCCGTGCGCGCATGGCCGCGACTGCCGGGTACATCCCTTTGCGCAGCTTCCAGAGATTGGCTTGTTCTTTTTTGTTCTGAGTAAAGGCGATTGGACTCAGGGGCTTGAGGTGGGGTTGGCAGCGGGTGCGGAAGTTTTCGAGTTTGTGCGCTAGGGCCTCTTTATCGGCCGCTTGAAACTCGAAGAGCAACCCCATGAGCTTCTGGTGTTCGGAGAGTCTCAGGGGCAGTTCGGCCGGGGTGCCTTCGAGGTTGCGGATCGATTCGAGGCTGGCGCGATCCATGAACTCGACCGCATCGGCTTGGATTCCGATCAATTCGGGGATGATATCGCAGGCGCTGTGGGCGTCTGCGAAGAAGCCCAAGGCGGTGGCTTTCTCGGGCAGATCTGGCAGGGTCTTGAGCACCGCTTGGCTGATGAAGGCCAGGGTCCCTTCGGCTCCGATCAGCAGGTGGCTGAGGATATCGAGGGGGTCTTGGTAATCGACAAAGGCGTTGAGCGAATATCCGACCGTGTTTTTCTGTTGGTACTTGAGCCGAATCTTGTCGAGCAATTCCGGATCGTCGAGGATCGCTTGGCGGATCGCTGTAAGTTCGGTGCAAAGGTGCGGCTTCTCGGTTCGAAATCGGGATGCTTCGTCCGCGCGGCTCGTATCCCAGAGGGACCCGTCGGGCAGGATAAACCGGATCGATTCGAGGGTATGGTAGGCGTTGTGGACCACACCGCAGCACATGCCGCTGGAGTTGTTCGAGAGCATGCCACCGATCATGGCCGAGTTGATGCTCGATGGATCGGGACCGATCTTGCGTCCGAACGACTTCAGGTGCGCATTGACGAGTCCTCCGATGGCTCCGGGTTGCACCCGGACCGATTGACCCGCATCGACCGGTTCGATCGACCGCCAGTGCCTGCCGATATCGACGAGCCAGCCATCGGTTACCGATTGACCCGAGAGGCTGGTCCCACCGGCACGAAAGCAAACGGGGATCCGTTTGATCTTCGAGGCCGCCAGGATCGCTTGGACCTCTTGCTCGTCCCTGGGCTGCAGGATCGCTTGGGGGATCAGCAGGTACGGACCTGCATCATTGGCAAAGGCATAGCGTTGCCATGCCTCGGTGAGTATGTCCGAACAGGGCCGATCGAGATTCATAAGGCTTTAGCGATCGAAGAGCTTTTTGATCGTGTGTAGGGTCGCAGCGCGGCCGGCTCGGGCGATCGAGGTCGTCAGCGGAATTTCTTTTGGGCACACCGCAACGCAGTTTTGAGCGTTGCCGCAAGCTTGGATCCCACCGGTCCCGGTGAGGGTTTCGAGCCGTTCTTTTTGAAGGTTCTTTCCGACCGGATGCGAATTGAAGAGCATCGCTTGGGAGATCGCATGCGGGCCGATGAACTCGGCATCGTAGGCTTGCTTCTTGCGCGCATCAAAGGCTTCGTCGGACTCTCCTGCGTGCCGGATGACCTCGACCTTGTTGAATTGAGGACAGGCTTCCAGGCAGCATCCGCAGCTCATGCACTGGCTGAGCGGATAGTTTTGCTCTTGGTCTTCCCGAGGGATTCGAGGTCCTGCACCCATGTCGAAGTAGCTATCGACAGGGACCCAGGCTTGGACGCGTTTGAGGGAATGAAATAGTCTCGAACGGTCGATCATCAAATCCCGGACCACCGGGAACTTGGTCATCGGCTGAAGCTGGATTTCTTCGGGGTTGTCTTCGAGGAGTCGGTCGACGAGGGCCGAGCAGCTTTGTCGAACTCGGCCATTGATGACCATCGTGCACGATCCGCAGACTTCTTCGAGGCAACCGCAGTCCCAAGCGACTGGGGAGACTTTTTTGCCGTCGAAGGTCGTTGCTTGTGCAGCGATTTTTTGCAGGACGCTGATGACGTTCATGTCCGGTTCATAATCGACTTGGTGCCGTTCCCAATAAGGCGGAGTGCCTGGACCATCTTGACGCAGGACTCGCACATTGATCTTGGAAGGCCTTCTTGCTGGGCTAAGTTCTGGACCTGGAGCAATCATGGTTTACCTTTCGGGGGCGATGGATGGATCGAGTACGGTGGTTGGATCGAGTAGGGTGATTGGACTGGATAGAAACAGGAGCGATGGCGGTTGATCGATGGGGCCATTAATCGATGGGGCCATTAATCGATGGGGTAGGGGGGTTAGACCGAGCCTGCAAGCTGCTTGGCAGCAGCGGGCTTGCTCGGGGCCGATTCCTCTTTGGAGCGGCTTCGTTGCTTCCATACCTCTTCGATGACTTCGCCACCGACGAGACCATAGAGTCTAGGCCTTGGTTTCATGAGTCGTGTATCGATATCTTCGAAGACCAAATCGGGTTCCTGACCTTTCCAGGAGCAGACCGAGGACTTGAGGAACTTGTTGGTGTTTTCTTCGAAGGCATCGCACCATTTTTCGGCTTCGAGCCTGCGCTCGGTCGGGTCGGTCGCCTGAAGGCTTGGCATGCAGAAGTCGGGTTTGAAGTGGGCTCCTCGGGATTCGTCCCGCATCAGTGCGCCCTTGAGGATGCACTGGGCGATGGGGATCATGTCCTGGAGGGACTTGGTGAAGATCACGTTTTGGTTGGTCCAGTTGCCCGTATCGGCCAGCGAGCATCGTTGCGATCGCTCGATCATGGCCGAAACCTTTTCGTAAGCTTCGGTCAGTTGGTTGTTGTATCGGACGACCGTTGCGGTGCGGGTCATGATGTCGCCGAGTTCTTGGTGGAGCAAGTAGGGATTCTCTCCTGCGCCCGAGGCGTTCGAGAGGAGCTTTTTGTGCCTTGCGGTGTGCTCGCCGACAGCTCTTTCGAAGATGCTCTTGGGAAGGTCTGCGGCGGCCTTGTTGCTCTTCATCCAGTTGACGATTCCCGGGCCGACAAAGAGCCCAGAGAAGATGCAACTCAGGAGGGAGTTTGCACCCAAGCGGTTTGCGCCGTGGTATTGGTAATCGCATTCTCCGATCGCATAGAGGCCAGGGATATTGGTCGACTGGTTGCGGGGCGAGCCGGGCAACAGACCACCCTCGCCGTTGGCTTCGTAGTCGACCCAAAGTCCACCCATGCTGTAGTGGACAGCCGGGAAGATCTTCATGGGCTCTTCGCGAGGATCGACGCCTTGGAATTTCTCGTAGATTTCCAGGATGCCACCGAGCTTGCGATCCAACTCATGGCGTGGGATGTGGGTCAAGTCTAGGTAGACGCACATGCGGGTCGGATCGACCGAGAGGCCTTCGTTGACGCAGATGTTGAAGATCTCTCGGGTGGCGATATCGCGAGGCACGAGGTTCCCGTACTTTGGAAAGCGTTCTTCGAGGAAGAAGTAGCGTTCCGATGCGGGGATTTGTTTCGGAGCGCGGGTGTCGTTGGGTTTGCGAGGCACCCAAACGCGGCCCCCTTCTCCCCGTGCCGATTCGCTCATGAGACGCAACTTGTCGGCCCCAGGAATCGCCGTCGGATGGACTTGGATGAACTCTCCGTTGCCGTACTTGGCACCCGCTTGGAAGCATCGGCTCGCGGCGCTTCCTGTGCAAAAGACAGACATCGTCGATCGTCCATAGACCAGTCCGCACCCCCCCGTCGCGACGACGACCGCATCGGCCGCGAAGGATCGAATCTCCATCGATACCATGTCCTGGGCGACCGCACCGACGCATCGGCCGTTGTCGTCGAGGATCGGGCCGAGGAAGTCCCAGAACTCGTACTTCTTGACCAGACCTTCGACTTCCCATCGTCGGACTTGTTCGTCCAGGGCGTATAGCAATTGCTGACCGGTCGTCGCACCGGCAAACGCGGTCCGCTTGTAGAGGGTTCCACCGAATCGTCGGCGGTCGATGTAGCCTTCGGGGGTACGGTTGAAGGTCACGCCTAGGCGATCCATCAGGTCGATGACCTTGGGAGCCCAGTAGGCCATCTCTTTGACCGGTGGCTGATTCTGAAGGAAGTCACCCCCGTAGATCGTATCGTCGAAGTGATTCCATTCCGTGTCGCCTTGCTGACGGGTCTGGTCGTTGACGCTGTTGATACCCCCTTGGGCACACACGCTGTGGGAACGCTTGACCGGTGTCAAACTGAGCAGATCGACTGCAATCCCCAGTTCTGCGAGTTTCATCGTCGCCGAGAGTCCAGCCAATCCGCCACCGACAACCAACACTCGATTGTTCGCCATTTTTTTCTTCCTGCTGATCTATCTGACCGATGGAATGTTTGAAATGCTTTTGAAACCAGTTTGAGCCCAACCCTAAGGTTTACTTGGGCTCGTTTGCTGAAACGGTCCCGTTGTGGGATGGATCCGACGAGCCGGAATGATGGCCGTCGGAGCGTTTGTGCTCGTTGGGCTGGATCATGTGCCCGTCGACTCGAACTTTGTACATTTGATCTTCGATGGCTTTGGCGGTTGCCGGGTCGGTTCGGCTCACAGCGGCCAAGGAGCTCAGACCGGCGAGTCCCAAAAGGACCCCGAAAATCGAGCAGGCGACCGAAGCGCGTTTTTGAGCCGATGGCGATACCCAAACGCCCCAGGTGATCCCTGCGGTCCAGATGCCGTTGGCCAAATGGAACACGCATGCAAGAACACCTACGAGGTAGAACAGCGGCCAGACGAAGCCCAGACTCTTCATCGCCTCGGCCAGAGAACTGGCTGCATTATAAGGACGGAATTGGGCCATTCCCAAAGGCTCGACAAAGCCCAGCCACCAGTCCCAGTGGAACCAACCGTGAAGATGCAACACGTGGGTAAAGATAAACGCGAAGGCAATGTAGCCCGTCATCCGTTGGGCCCAATACCGCTTGTTGCTAGTAAAGCGGTAGTTCCTCAGATTCGATTGCCCGCTCCGAGCGATCCAAACTCCGACGATCGCATGGAAGAGGATCGGCAAGAAAATAAACGTCCATTCGATCACAGGCAAAAACGGAAGGCTGTGGATCGCAAAGACGGCATTCTGAAAAACTGCCGGACCTCCGTTGAGGCTCGAATTGGTAACCAAGTGGACGCACATGTAAGCGCCAACGGGCACGAGTCCGCTCAAGGAGTGGAGTCGCCGAATAATAAAATCGTGCTTTTTCAGGAATCCCGAGAGGGACCCACTTTGGGAGGGGGCCGAAGGAGGAGGAACGTTCATGCTGGGATATTTTCTGCGGCTTTGGCGGGGTCGATCGCAGGCGGTCCGCCGGTCAAGTGCACTAGACCGACGGTTTTGGGGCGAGTTTTCCGGCATCGGAATCCCCAAAAAGCCTACTTAAATGTACTGTAGAGGATACTGGACAATTAACCAACTACCAAGCCTTCGGGACTGCTATAACCCCTACAAACTAGGAACTCATGCGTCACAGACCCACCTAAACCCACCTAATGCGTCCAATCGGCACCCGTTTTGAGTGGCCCCTCCGATTTCGTTCAGTTTTTTGTGATTTCGTTGACATTAACGACGATAACGAACTATACTCGGATCCGGTTTGCCCGGGCTAGTCTTTAGCTCTTGCCAAACCCTTGCCGTAACCTTCGGAATTCTCCTCGTTTTCGTTTCTTGGACTCCCAGCCAGCGGTTGACTCATGACAAGACTCGGCCAAATCTTCACTTTGTTGCTTCTGATCCTGAGCGTCGCGTTCTTCGTCGCCTCGGTGGTCGTCAATGCTAGCCATAAGGATCTGAGGTCCCAAGTCGCCGATTTCCAATCGCGGCAAAAGTCCCTCGAGACGACCATCGACGAGCTCAAGAAGGCCGCCGAGGTCAACAAGACTCTGCTGGCTCAAGAGCAAGTCGCCCGACGCGTTTCGCTCGCGGCTCTTCAAACCCAACTCGATACCGAGCGGGAAAAGAACCAACAAGCCAACACGCAACTGAACGACTTGAACTCGAAAAATACACAAGCCACACAAAGCTTGGCCCAGACGCTGGCCGAACTCAAACGTATCACCAGCGAAAACGATCTGCTCAAGCAAGAGATCGACAAGATCATCACCGATCGCAACGGACAACGTCGCACGGTCATCAGCCTGACCGACGAACTCAACACGCTCAAGAGCAAGAAGATCGACCTCGACGCGGAAATTAAAAACCTTCGCGAGCAATCGACCTTGTTCCAAGCCCTCGCCGATACCCGCGGAGCTGCCCTGGCCGCCGCCGGTGTGAAAGATCCCGAAGATGTTCCTCCCAGCGATCTCAAAGGGGTAGTTCTGGCCGTCGGCCAAGACCAATCGGTCGAAGTCTCCGTCGGACGAGACGATGGACTTCGAGCAGGACACCAACTCGATATCTTCCGCAATGGTTCCTACCTCGGCCGAATCGAGATCCGAACCATCGCCGATGATAAAGCGGTCGGAAAGATCCTTCCAACGTACCGAAAAGGCTTCATCCAAGCAGGCGATCGAGTCGCCTCGAAGGTCTACTAAGTTCTTCCACTGAGTCTTACTTCTTCTGCTGAACTGAACATGTCCAAGCAACCGATCTCGATCTACACGATGATGATCATCCTGGCCAACATTTTCATGTTGCTGGCATGTATTTTTATGGCGATCGAATACTTCGGCCGTTGGGGTGGACCCTCCTCTCCCAAGGCACCTAACGTGCAATGGATGCAATCACATACCAAGGATTCGGTAGCTTAGGTCTCCTCACCGGTTGCCTCTTGATCTGGCTCATGATCTGGCAACCCGTCGCTTGGCGCCCTAGCAATCTTTCTCTGCGTAAGCTATCTCTGAGTAACATCGTTGTTGGTGGCTTGTTAGCCTTGATCAGCCTCGGTGGGAACTCTTGCGCCGTCGCTGCTGGACCAATTGCTGCTGGACCAATTGCTGCTGGACCAATTGCTGCAGGAACGGTTGCTGCTGGGCCGGGTCGTAAGATCCGGCACGTGCTCTTCTACGACGGTCAACCCCGAGAGTTCTCGGTCTACCTTCCTGCCGCTTGCAAGAGCGACGAACAAGCCACCGGATTCCCGGTCGTCTTTGCCTTCCACGGCGTGATGATGAACGGCGAGACCATGGCCAAGATGACCCTACTGCACGAACTCGGGAACCGATGCAACTTCATCGTCGTGTACCCCGATGGAGATGGGCATGGGATCCTGCGAACCTGGAACTCCGGTGGCCGCTCGGGCCGACTCGAAAGGATCGCCGAAGACGATGTCGGGTTTGTCCGTTGCGTCATCGGCCAACTTCAAAATCGCTACCCCATCGATCCGAAACGCATCCATGCGACCGGTTTTTCCAACGGTGCGATGCTCTGCTACCGATTGGCGGTCGAAGCCCCCGAAATCTTCGCGTCGATCGCGCCGATCGCCGGAACACTGGCCGTACCGGTGCGCAACGCCTCGCGCTTTGTCCCGACGCTCCACATCCATGGCACCGAGGACAAAGTGGTGGCTTGGGAGGGTCCGAATCTAAAAACCCCGAAGAACCTTGAGTTTCTAAGCGTTCCGCAAACGCTCGAGACCTGGAAAAAACTCCTCTCGGCTTCCGGCACCCAAGTTACCGATCACCCAACGCTTATCTGCCGCGCCGAGAAATGGCCAGATCGCAAAGCCGACGGCACAAGGATCGAAGTCCAACGCTTCGGGCTCGACCCGGAGTCGGAAATTCCTGACCTACAGTTCGTGCGGGTCATCGGTGGCGGACACACTTGGCCCGGCGGCGAGAATCGCGAAT
>JAJTFB010000147.1 GCA_021300015.1 Pirellula sp.
CGCTTGGCCAAGGCTACGGGGTTGCCTCAGAGCGAAACACTGCTTCGACGCGGACGCTGGACGCAAAAGCAGGGGATGAAGACGATCAGCGAACGGCGAGAGAATCTTGTTGGTGCCTTTGAGGTGCCCAAGGTCGAGATGGTCAGGTACCGAAGTTTCCTGTTGATCGACGACGTGATGACTTCGGGAGCCACACTGCAGGAGGCCGCCCGGGTTTTGCGGCGAGCCGGGGCTCGGCAGGTCGATGCGGTGGTCTTTGCCCGGGGCATCAATGCCTCGAAAGCACCTGCGAGAATCCAATCGGGCGTTCAGGCTGTCGTTCCCTTGACTTTCGGTCAAAATACCCAGGAATCCCCCCGGAGGAACAATGAGGCACTTCGTCGCAAAATTCATTGATTTTCGTTGCGTTTTCCGTCCATCCACGAACCGGGACTCCGAGCTAGACGTATTGGACGTACTGACGGAATCTGAAATTTCGTTATACTCGCCGATCGGTTCTTGCTCCGTAGCGGAGATAGGGCCGTTGGGAATTTCCGGCTCCTTCAACTGCCACTTACTATCAGCAACTTACCAAGAAGAGTAACGGACGATGGGTGACAAAGCTGCGAACACACAGTCGATGATCGAAGCGGTAGGATTGTCGAAGTTTTACGGGCCCTTTGCGGCTGCTCGAGAAATTTCTTTCAAGGTCAATCGCGGTGAACTGGTCGCTTTTCTCGGCCCCAATGGTGCTGGTAAAAGCACCACGATGAAGATGCTCACCGGCTATCTTTCGCCCAGCGAAGGCTCTGCGAAGATCGCCGGTCACGATATGTTTTCCGACCGAATCGCCGGGTCAAAACATCTGGGCTACCTTCCTGAAAATGGTCCGCTTTATCCGGACATGACCCCTCACGCTTTGCTGAGTTTTTTCGGCGATGCCCGAGGCATGGAAAAAGGTTACAAAGCGTCCAGGATTGAGGCGGTCGTCGAGATGTGCGATTTGAAATCGGTTTTGCACAAAGCGATCAGCAAGCTATCGAAAGGTTTTCGTCAGCGAGTCGGGATGGCTCAGGCGCTGTTGCACGAGCCCGATGTCCTGATTTTGGACGAGCCGACTGCGGGTCTAGACCCGAATCAGATTCGCGAAGTTCGAAATACGATGCGTAAGCTTGGGGAAACCAAGACGATTTTGCTCTCGACCCACATTCTCCAAGAGGTCGAGGCGATGGCAAGTCGCGTGATCATGATCAACGAAGGCCGCAAGGTTTTCGAAGGCTCGGTCGAGGACCTCAAGAAAGTGCGTGGGGATTTGACCGACGCGTTCCACAAACTCACCGGCGCGGCTGCCTGATGGGCCACCTGATGAACGCTCTTTTGCGTTCCGAATTCCGAGTCCCTCGAACGCTCAGCGAGCAGAGGTTCTCGGTGATTTTCCGTTTCCGTCCAACGTTCCACTTAGGTTTGAAGAAGGATATTCGAAAGTGATTGCAAGTGCTCTGCTTCGATTGCTCTTGCTCGACATCATCTCCGTGGGTGTCTTGCTCGGAATCATCTTGCTCATGGCTCGTCAAAGGCCCGTGGCCTACGCGGTCCTGAAACGCAATTTTTACGGTTACTTTGCCAACCCGACTGGCTATGTCTTTTTGTGCCTGTTCGTTTTGCTCACGAGCATGGCCGCCTTCTGGCCCTACGAGTTTTTCAACTCGAACCTAGGGACGTTAAGCCAGCTCAATAAGTGGTTTACGTACATCATGCTCTTTTTCATCCCGGCCATCACGATGAGTATCTGGGCCGATGAACGCCGACAGGGGACCGACGAGCTACTCTTGACGCTCCCTGCGACCGACTTCGATATCGTGATCGGTAAATATGCGGCTGCTGCAGCCATTTACTCCGTCTCGCTTCTGTTTTCGCAACTTTCAACGTTCGTCGTTTTGGCCGCACTGACGCTCGGGGAAGTCGATACAGGTCTGTTTTTCTGCAATTACCTAGGATATTGGTTGATCGGGTTGGCGATGATCGCCATCGGTATGGTCGCCTCGTTCCTAACAAATAATTTGACCGTCGGATTCATCCTCGGAGCCCTGTTCAATGCGCCGTTGGCGTTTGCTGCCAGTGCCGATGCGGTCTTTGGGAGAGAGTTCTCACGCGAGATCAAAGCGTTCAGTCTGTCGGAACGATTCGATGATTTTGGACGCGGGGTGATCAGCCTCTCAGGAGTCGGCTACTACCTTTTGCTGACGGTCCTGGGTCTCTATCTGTGCATGATCCTGATCGGCAAACGGCACTGGAGCAGCGGTAAAAACGGCAATGAAAAGCTCGCGCACTACATCCTGCGAGCTGTATGCCTCGCAGCGATTGTTTTGGGTGCAAGTGTCTTTTTCAGGAACAAAGATAAACGTTACGATGCGACGGAGCTCAAGGTCAGTTCGCTCTCGGACGTCACGACCGGGCTGATCCGTGGGATGGGCAAGGACAGGGATGTGGTCGTCGATGCGTACATCTCCTCCGATGTCCCTGAGGCTTACGCAAAGACCAAATACGAGCTGATCAGCCTGCTCAAAGAGTTCGAATCCACGGCCAAGGGTGCCGGGGTGCCGATGCAAGTTCGCATCTACGATTCGATTTCCCCTTCGAGCGAAGAGGAGAAACAAGCTGAGCAACAGTATGGAATCACCCCTCAAATCGTGCGTGTACGCGAACGGGGCGCCATCGCTGACCAACCGATCATGCTCGGCGCAGCGTTCCGCAGCGGGCTCCAGAAGATCGTTATCCCATTTTTCGAGCCAGGAATCCCCGTCGAATACGAGCTGGCAAGATCTCTGACGACCGTTGCCAAACCTGCCCGAAAGAAGCTTGGGATCCTCAAGACCGAAGCCAACATGATGGGAGGGGTCGATATGCGATCCTTCCAACAGACTCCTCAGGAACCCATCGTCGAAGAGCTCGGCAAGGAGTTCGAGCTCATCGATGTCAATCCAGCATCGCCGATCGATGTCGAGCGACTCGACGCAATGTTGGCCGTGCAACCGTCCTCCCTCGGACCCGAAGAGCTCAACAACTTCATCGCGGCGGTAAGGTCTGGATTGCCGACGGCGATTTTTGAAGACCCCCAATCGGCGATCAACCCGTCGATACCCGGGACTGGGGATCCAAGACCCGCAGCCGGTGGTGGAATGTTCGGTGGCGGAGGAGCACCACCCCCCAAGGGACCGATTCAGTCGCTTTGGGACCTCCTAGAAGTCGATGTGCCCGGACAGCCTAGTCCTATGGGATTTGTCGCTCCGGATATGGCCTGGCAGCAGTACAACCCTTATCCGATTCTCGAATCGATGCAGCAGTCGAACGACCTGTGGATCTTTGTGCGGCAGGAAGCTCCTGGAGGTGCCAATGCCTTCAATCAGGAAAGCGAAATCACCAAGGGTCTCAAGGAGTTGATGTTCCTCTTCGCAGGAACGATCAAACCTAAAAATGGAGCCAAGAATGAATTCACTCCGTTGGTCTCCACTGGCGATGTCGCGGGCACCATGCCCATTAGCGAGCTTCGAAGCATGCAACGGACCACACTTGATCGAAGCACCGAGATCCGCAACCGCCGGGGTAAAACGCTCGGTGTACAAACCATCGCTGCATTGATTGAATCGAAAGTTCCAGCGGCGGTCGAAGGGGAAAGCTCTGCGACGGCGGCAAAGCCCATCAAGGTCGTTTATGTGTCGGATCTTGACTGCATGTCAGGGGTTTTCGTCGATATTCGCAAGAACCCTTCGCAACTCGAAGCTGTCGAATTCCAATTCCAAAACATCACCTTCGTCCTCAATGTGATCGACGTTTTGTGCGGTGAGAACAAGTACCCCGCGATTCGACGCCATATCCCGACCTACAGTACCTTGAAATTGGTCGAAGCCCGTGCCGATGAGCAGAAACGCGAGGAAGCCGAACTGCAACGAGCAGCCAACGAAGGCTACAACACCAAAAAGGCCGAACTCGAAGACGCCAGCACCAAGGCGAAGCGTCAATTCAAAGAGGCGGTCGATAAGTTGCAGTCCGAAGGTGCCATCGATGTTTCGAAGCAACAAGAGCTCATCCAACGCATCACCGAGTACCAGATGAAGGAAGCCCAGTTGGCTCGCAAGCTCGAAGTCGAGGACGAGAAACTGCGCCGAGAACGCGATCGCAATATCCGAGAGGCACGCCGCAATACCGATGATGCCATCCGCAAAACGCAAAACGACTACAAAACCTTGGCGGTGTTCCTACCAGCGATTCCACCGCTGATCGTCGGAGTCGTCGTCTGGGTTTCGCGACGCCTAAGGGAGCGCGAAGGAATTTCGAAAACCCGTTTACGTTAGCCTTTTGGCCCACGAAAACGCAACCTGAACCAATCGATCGAATCCATCTACGGAGAGCTGAGCAGTGTCTGAATCGGCAAAAACTGGGATCTTCGCGGCAGCAGCTGCAGTGACTGCCTTGCTAGCTTGGTCTACGACAACTCGTAATTTCACCACCTTGGAATCCAACGCCACGGCGCGGGTCAACCAAGTTCTTTTTGAGAAGTTCACCGATCCTCTCGAAGCCTCGTCGCTGAAGATTCTCAAGTACGATACCGACTCGGAGCAGTACCGAGAGTTCGAGGTCGCCAAGGACAACCGCAACGGCGTTTGGACCATCCCATCGAACGAAAGTTATCCCGCCGACGCCAACAAGCAAATGAGCGAAGCGGCGAACCTTTTCGTCGGCCTCAAGGTGCTCAATGTCGCAAGCGAGAAACGAGACGACCAAAAACTCTTCGGTGTTCTCGAACCCGATAAGAAGAAGGAGTCCGAAGGGGGCGAAGGGGTCGGAATGCTCGTCCAATTCCGCAACACCAAAGGGGATTCGCTCGTCGACCTCATCATCGGTAAAGAGGATGCGCAAGACCCCAAAAAGCGGTTCGTTCGTATCCCGTCTGAAGACGTGATCTACGTCGCTGAAGTCAACACCGCTCCATTGAGTACCGACTTCAAACAATGGATCGAATCGGATCTGCTCAAGCTCAGCGCCAACGACATCGAAACCTTGGGTATCCGCAACTACTCGCTCCTGCCGACGAATCAAAACACCCTCGAGTTCGTCCCTAACTACGATGCCGATATCACTTACAACGTCCGCGAAGCGAAGTGGAATCCAACGTCGATGACCGTCTATCAAGAGGGCAAACCTGCCCCGAGGCTTCTCGATGTCAGCGAGGAACTCAATTCCACGAAGCTCAACGAAATGAAGAGCGCGCTGGATAATTTGCGCATCGTCAATGTTTCCAGGAAGCCCACGGGTGTGGCTGCTGACCTCAAAGTCGAGCAACTAAGTGACGAAACCAAATTGGCTCTTCAACGACGCGGCTTTTTCGCGCAAAGAGGAACCACAGGAAACGGTTACGAAATTTTCTCCATGAATGGCGATCTTCAAGTCACCCTCAAGGACGGCGTTCAATACCTGCTCCGATTCGGAAAAGGTGCCGGCGCTAGCTTCGAACCTACGGAAGCCGAGGAGTCGACCGAAGAGGGCCAAAAGAAAGTTTCTCTCAACCGATTCTTGATGGTCACGACTCGGATCGACGAGTCGAAATTCCCGCAACCCGAGCTCGATCGCGTCCCAGAAACCGTCGAGGAGCTCAAGGCACTTGAGGCGGCCAAAAAAGCAGCCTTGGCCCCCAAGCCCCCCGCCCCAGAGCCTATGCCCCCAGAGCCTACCCCTGAAGCCACCGCACCGGCCGATCCAGCCAAACCTGCTGAGCCCGCTCCAGCGACCGAGCCTCC
>JAJTFB010000044.1 GCA_021300015.1 Pirellula sp.
CAAAGTAGAAGGGAGCTTCGATCATAGCTCCGTGCTCTCAGTGCCTCTGTGTTTCAAAAATCCTGAGGAACCTGGGAGGGGATTCCTATCGAGGAGGGGCTTTGCATCGAAGCTCACTCGGCTTGCATGCTTGAGCTTCTCGGGTGGGTAGCTCACCACGATCTCGTCGAGATTGAGTCCCGAGAGGACTTCGGAGTGCTTGCGATCTTTCTTGCCGACTTGGACTTCCACTCGCGCCACGCGATGTTCACCGAATCGTGCAGGTTCGACTCGATAAGCGTAGAATCTCCCCATCGAGGATTCCAGTGCTGCGGTCGGAACGATCAGACTCTTTGGATCGCTCGAATCGACGATGATGGTCGCATCGACACGGTAGCCATCGCTGAGTTTGCTCTGGCCTTGCGTGGATTCATCGAGATCGATGAGGACTAGAACACGGCGTTCTTCGACCCCCAGCGCGGAGATTTTTAGAAATGCAGAAGGTTCGACTAGGCGAACATTTCCGTAGAGTAAACCTTCGGAGTTCCAACCTCGAATTTCGACTCGATTTCCTGGCTGAATCGCAACAGCGGCAGTCGATAGAACATCGATCTGGATTTCAAGATCCTGCGGGTCGCCGATTTCAAGTAGCGGAGTTCCTGCGGCGACATAACCGGCATCTTCACGCAGGACTCGCAATACCACTCCATCGCTCGGCGAGCCGATGGCCATGGGCTGACCTGGCGGCGATTGGCTAGCCTTGAAAACCGCTTGGGCCACCTCGAGCTCATGGACCGCGAGCGAACGGAGGAACTCCGAAGCGCGAACTTCGGCTCGGGTGATTCGAAAGCGATGCTCAACCGAATCGAATTCGGATTGGGATACCGAATTGGTTGGCCGCAGTTTAAGTGCCCGCTGGTACTCATGCTCTGCCAGTTCGAGCGATTCGAGAGCCATCTTGCGGAGCTCCTCGGCTCGGGAAATCGAGGACTCGGCCGCCTTGACCTTCGCTTCGGTCTCCAGCTTGGTCTTGGGGTCCAACAGCTCTGAATCCGAAGGGTCCAGGATCACGATGGGATCACCGCGACGCGAGACGGTGTCTCCGGGATGGACCGTCAAGCGACGTAGATTCCCATGCATCGGCGCATAGACGGTATAGCGTTCGCGGACGCGCGCATAGCCATCGTCGGTAACGCCGACGAGAATCTGCCCGCGTTGTACCTTCGTTACCTCGACGGGAATTTTCTCAGGACGAAGAGCCAAAGCTGCAAACAGGGCCAGTGCGGCCCCACATGCCACAACGATCATCCACTTGAGGAAAGGACTTGTCGCTTTATTCACTCTCGCACCTTGAGCACAGAAATCAATTGCAACCTCTTGGTCATTCGAATGACCATCCAGCCGCATACCAGCGTTGCAGCCAGCATAACGGTTATCGCATAGGCGATCGTACGCGGATCGATCACAAACGGGAATCGATGGCTCTGCGTGTCCAGACGCTCGACGAGCGCATAGGCGAACAGATATCCCAGGGGCACACCGACGGGGATCGCCATAAGCATCGTCCAGAACAGTTCCAACAGCAAGATCCGATGGACCTCCGATCCACGATATCCCAGGACTCGCATGGTGGCCAGGTCTCGAGCCCGTTCGCTAAAAGTGATCAACGCGGAGTTGTAGGCCACTGCGATGGTGATGAGCGTTGCGAAAATCCCATTGATCAGACGCATCCAGCCGGTGCTCTTGGCGATTAAATCTCGGAAATTCACCAGTGCAGCATGTTTATCCGTGACCCCGGCTATCGCAGGGGTTTCTTGGATCCGTCGGTAAATCTGCTGGCGATCTTGAGGCTCGATGGAAAGAAAAAGGCCACTGATCCTGTCCCCTTCCCGAAGGAGTTCATGCAACGTGGCTTTGGGAAGGAACGCTGCTGGACCCGTGTAGTTGGGGTAGATCCGCTCGACCTGCAGGGCGATGGAACGATTCTGACCCTCAAGCCAATCGATTTCAACGAGGTCTCCTACCCTCAACTGCAGTTTTTCGGCGAGCTTCCCGGTAATCGTCAGGCCGCTTTCCAAAGGGAAATCAATCGGTCGATCGGCTTGGTCCAGCACGCGAAAGAGCTCGGGAGCTGGCTCTAACCCAAGCAATACCAAGCGGTCGGTTCTGAGCCCATTTCGCATGCGGATCGGTACCGAGCGGTAGCCTTCGACCCTTCGGACTCCAGGCCATTGCTGAACTTCATGAAGGCCACCTTGGGTCCTAGGTTCGTAGAAGGCCAGTTGCAGGTCCTGACGTTGGGACCTTGAGAACTGATGATCCAACACGTACTCGATCGTCTTTTCCATGAACGAGCTTAGGATCAAAAGCGACATTCCTAAACCCATCCCGAGGATCGAGAAGAAGGTCAGCCAAGGATTTCCTAGCATTCGGACCATCACCATGCGACCGATCGGACTCAGGTAACCCAACAGGCGCAATTGCGTTACGGACTTGGCCGGAGCGCTCTGGCTGCCCGCCGAGCGCATGGCGACAGCCGGTGGCAATCGCATGGCGCGCACGATCCCCGAAACCGCCCCCAAGAGAGCCACGGCGACACCCAAGGAGACGGCCAAGATCCACTCCCAACCAAACCATATCATGAGGATCTCCGGGAATCGAAAGAACATCCTGTAGATTTCGCTGAGCCAAACGGCCAGCAGCAGTCCGCATCCGATCCCCAAGGCAACGCCCAGCGTGATCCACACCGAGACCAGACGTCCATAGTGCAGCCCGATTTCCACAGCGCTGTAACCGAAAGCCCGTAAGGTTGCGATCTGCTCGGTCTGCATGGCGATCAATCTGGAAAACACCATGTGAACCAAAAAGGCGGATACGCTTAAAAAAATCGCTGGACTCAAAAACGCCATCGTCCGCAATTCCCGCATCTCGTCGCGCAAGCGGGCATGCGACTCTTGCTCTTGGCGATCGTAAACCCCCGTGCAGCCGTAGGGTTCAAGGATCGCATCGATTTGTTTTTTCAGATTGTCCACATTCGCCTCTGCCGACACCCTCAAGGCGACTTGATTGAATGCCCCTTGCATTTGGAAGGCAGCCGAGAGCTTTTCCTTTCGAGCCCAGAAGATCCCGTACAAACGATTGTTCGGCAGGATCATCCCAGGCTGCACCAAGTAGATCGAGTCTGGGGATAAGCCGACTCCCACGACGACCAAATCCTCATGCTTGCCCTCGAGGTTCGCTCCGATTCGATCCCCGAGCTTGAGCCGATGTTCCTGGGCAAAAAGTTCGCTGACGACCACTTCGGTCTGATCGCAGACGATGGGCAATCGACCGCTTCGAAGAACCAAACCATTGATTTCAGACTGCGGATCGCGATCGATCGAGATCAGCCTTGCCGAGGCCGGCTCGAGCATGTCGGGAAAGTCCAACAGCGCGTGCTTTTCAACCCGGCCCGAGACTCGCACGACCCCTGGAATCTGAGCGAGCCTATCGAGCAACACCTCGGGTGCCCGAACCAAGGGAGCCCATAGGTGCGCAAAGGCATACCGCGAATAGTACCGATCTTGGCTAGCCTCAAGCGATCGGACCGTCGAGATCGACATGATCAACGTCGCGACGCCGCACATAAGCAATACGACAATCGCCACTCCCTGTTTCCAGTGGCTCGCCAGGTCGGCCACCAAGAGTTTGCTCATCGCACGCATCGTTCGTTCCCTTGCTGCCCGCCGAATCCGATGAGTTACCAGACAAGTTCGCTAGCCGAGATCACGGTCGCATTGGTTTGGATTTTGGAAATTTGACCATCGGACAAGTAAATCACACGATTGGCCATCGCTGCGATGGCCGCATTGTGAGTGATCACGACGACCAGAGTCCCAAGCTCCCGATTGATCTTCGCGATCGCCTCGAGCACGATCGATCCGGTTTTGACATCCAACGCTCCGGTCGGCTCATCGCACAGCAGTACATCAGGTCGTTTGCTGATCGCTCTTGCAATCGCGACTCGCTGCTGCTCACCCCCAGACAACTGGGCTGGAAAAAACGATTCGCGTTCTCGCAAACCCACCAATGCCAAAGCCTCCGACGCACCCATCGGGTCACGAGCGATATCGGTGACCAAACGAACGTTTTCCAGAGCCGTCAAACCAGCGACAAGGTTATAAAACTGAAACACAAAGCCAACATGCTCACGTCGGTACTGCGTCAATTGCGATTCGCTCGCACCTGTTAGCTCATGATCCTCGAACCTCACCGAGCCGGAACTCGGAGTATCGAGCCCCCCTAGAATATTCAGCAGCGTCGATTTTCCACTGCCCGATGCTCCAAGGATGACGATGAACTCACCGGCATCAAGGTCCAGATCCACACCTCGCAGCGCGTGGACCTGCACATCTCCCATCGTATAGGACTTGGTCAGTTGCAGGGCTCGGAATACCGTTCGCTTCGGATTGCTCATTCATCGCATGCTATCCAAGCGACCCGATAGGACCAACGCAAGGTTGCCGGTTTTTCCAAAGATCCCACCGGTCGTACCGTGATCTCTTGCGAATCGGCATCCCATTGAAGCTCTCCGGCTAGGACTACAATGGACAGTTTGTGGCTAGGGATGGAACTCGGAGATGTCGATTCCTTAAACCAACCCGTCCAATGTTGCTTCCCAAACTCCACCCGCATCCATTCCAAACCAGACGTTCCACCCGACAGATAGCGCTGCGGAACAACCCGATACGTACTGCCCAAAAATCCCACGGGCGGTCGCAGCTTGCACGCATAATCGAACTCAAGTGCCACTGAGCCCATCTGAGGTTTAGCTGGCCCAGGGGTTCTGAGCCATTGGGCCGCAAGCGACCAGTGGCCATGTCCGGACATACCGACCCCTAAGGCCACGTCGGGGAATTCCCGATCTCCGATGGGTTCGAGAACCAGTTGCTGCAAAGGCGGATCGCTAGGCCAAGGCGCGTTCGGATCTGCCAAGACGCCTTGGAGAAGGACTTGCAACTGATCCTCAGGATGAACCAAGAGGCAATGCGAATAGCGATCGGCCTGTCGGTCGAATCGAAGCGTTGCATCGGGAGTTGTCAGTTCGATTCGAGTCAAGGCACCAGGGCTCATTGGGGCCAGGGTACGTGATCGAGTACTTTGGGTTCGCAACCGAGCGATATCGGAGTTCCCGTGACGATTCCCATCATAAATCGGTTGGCAGCCTTGAGCATCTCGACCTCAAGAGAGCCTTCGAATGCATCGTCGTTGCTCGATGGATTCCCGAGCAATGCGGCTGGAGTCGGCTCGGAGGACGTGGCCGAAAATCGCATCAAGCGATAATTCAACCCTGCAAGATGTGCGGTTTTCATCATATCGATCAGTTGGTCGACTCCAAACCGATTCGAATCGGCCGACTGCATGGCCAACACAGGCAAACTCCGAGCGTTTTTCCACTGTGCCAACGCTTTTTTGTGGGTTGGGAAAGGGCCATTGCAAGCGACGACGCCAGCGAATCGTTCGGGATTGCGCAATGCGACCCACTGGGCCAGCGTGGCACCTTTGCCAAACCCGCCCAAGAAAACCCTCGATGCATCGATCGACATCGCATCACAGAGTTCCTCCACAGCATGAAAAATACACTCTTCGTTCAGAGCGTAATCGGTCGAGGTGCTCCCCCAACGGAAAAGCTGCGACGAGCGATTCGACAGTCGATTGCCCCGCAATGCGACTCCCGCATAGTTCCTCACGCTCAAGGCGGGCATGACTTGATCGATCTCGAATTCGCTGCTGTGATCGCTGTGAAGCCAGACCAACAGCGGATAGGCATAGCCACTTTCGTAATGCTCAGGAACGAAAATCCGATGCGGAAAACCGATCGATACCGGTTCGGTCAACGGACTCGTACCCCTCGTCGCATCGCGATCGCCAAGCTCCCCTGCCCTGGCCGTGCTCGTGGACATGTAGCTGTGCAATCGGCTCATTTCGATGTTCCTTGAAAGACAAGAGGCTCCCGACTTGGGAATCCGTTTTTTAGGATAGCTACAGGTAGTGAGTCAATCCCGCCACCGAGACTTGAGGCGAACTTCTAAGAAAGTTTGCCAAAAACGAAATTGCTAGCAATTTCAACCTGATAAGCTGGGGGATTGGTGCGGGGGGACTTCAGAGCCTTTCCCACAATCCAATTCGGCCAGCCGCCCGAGAACCGTTCGGGGCTAGACTTATCAGGGCAAGTCGATGCTTGGCGTTGATTAGCCCTTGAGGAGGGTTTCCATCGTCGCAACGAGCGACTTGACCGCATCGACGCTCTTCTGGAAAGCAGCTTGCTCGGAACTCGTCAACGACAGCTCGATGATCTTCTCGACGCCGTTGCTCCCGAGGATCACCGGTACACCGACATAGTAGCCCCCAACGCCGTATTCCTTGTTGCAAAGGGCAGCGACGGGAATGAGCCGCTTCTTGTCTCGCACGATGGCTTCGACCATCTGGGCCGTAGCGGCCGCTGGGGCATAGTAGGCCGATCCGGTTTTCAGAAGCGAAACGATTTCGGCACCCCCGTCGCGCGTGCGTTGGACGATCTCTGCCATGCGTGCGTCGGGAATCAGATGCGAGACGGGAATTCCACCGACGCTGGTGCAACTGGCGATAGGGACCATCGTATCGCCATGTCCGCCCATGAGCATCGCCGAGACGTCTTCGACGCTCACACCGAGTTCCATCGCGATGAAGGCTCGAAAGCGGGCCGTATCGAGCACCCCTGCCTGGCCGATGACGCGATGGGAAGGAAATCCGAGGACTTGGAAGGCCCGTTGCACCATCGCATCGAGGGGGTTGCTCACGACAATAACCACGGCGTTGGGACTGGTCGATTTGACATTCTCGGCGACGCTCGTGACGATTTTGGCGTTGGTGCTCAGCAGATCGTCGCGGCTCATTCCCGGTTTGCGGGCGATCCCCGCAGTGATGACGACCACATCGCTATTGGCCGTATCGGCATAGTCGTTCGTACCGCTTAAGGCACTGTCGTAGCCCATGATCGGCGAGGCTTGCATCAGGTCGAGCGCTTTGCCTTTGGGCATGTTTTCGGTTTGGGGGACATCCAGTAGGATCACATCCCCGAGCTCTCCTGCGGCGCACCAATGGGCGCAGGTTGCCCCAACGTTTCCAGCTCCAATAATACTGATTTTCGCTCGTCGCATGCTAGGGTCGCCTTTTCAAAATTTCAGTTCGTAGGGTTCGATGCAATTTGATATACAATACGCAGTCAGAGTCAGACGGAAGCTCGAAGTATCTCCAAGCTCAGCGACCCGTCAAGAACCCGTATCTTGCGGGTTCTACAGATTTGCTGGACAATTGTCCTACTAGCCCGGCCCGAGGTCGCTCGGAGTTGGTCGAATTTATTTGAATCAGAGGCTACCCGAACCGCCAACCGAACGCTGAGGCCTTCTGGCGGATGCAAAGCGAGAAAAGTTCCGAATGTTTTGGTCCCAAAAAACGATCCGGATTGGTCCTTACCGACGTGGCTTTCATCTGATTACCCGCGAGGTCATCTCGGCAATCCCCGAACTCCAGGACGTTCGAATCGGGATCCTACAGGTTTTCTTGCAACACACCTCGGCCAGCCTTACGATCAACGAAAATGCAGACCCGGATGTCCGTACCGATATGGAAACGGCTTTGAATCGTTTGGTCCCCGAAACCCAGCCCTTTGTCCACACGATCGAAGGTCCCGACGACATGCCCGCGCACATCAAAAGCTCCTTACTCGGTGCCAGCTTGATGATCCCCGTTTCGGCCGGGGCCTTGGCCCTGGGCACCTGGCAAGGCATCTACCTGTGCGAACACCGCAACGATGCGACCCCAAGGACCTTGGTCCTGACTCTTCAAGGCGACGACGAAAGATAAACCATGAGCACCCCAGCGATAAACTCCATGCGATCGACTCCCCGAATGATGGCCGGGATCCCGACCCTAAACGCTAGCCTCTATCGCAGTATCCGTTTCCTGGTCGGCGACCCCGTGGTCTATCTGCAAGTGCCTCAGAGCGATGCAGGCAGCCAACGGGTGCTCCTGTGCCGCGATATCGAAATGGGCCGAGCCCGGCAAAATGCAGCCGTCGACCTCGTCCACTGTCCAGCCGACTTCACACCCGCCGAAGGCCTCTCGGGGGATCGCGAAACGGCCACGGCTCAGTCGGCTGCCGAAATGCTCCGACGTCTGGGATTTGCCAAGGTTGTCGTCGATCGATCGCTACCGATGATCTACGCGGAAATGCTTCAAAGGGCCGGCATTGGAATCGAATGCGACATCCAATGGGGGGTGATGGAGCGACGCTGCAAAGACGCTCAAGAGATCGAAATGATCCGCCAAGCCCAACAGCTCACCGAGCAAGTCATGGAGCTTGCCTGTTCGACAATCGCTCGTGCGAGCGCCGATGCCCAAGGCATCTTGCACCATCAAGGGGCTCCTTTGACGAGCGAACGCATGCGGACGATGATCGATGTGTGGCTCCTGGAACGCGACTGCTCGAATCCTGGCGCGATCGTCGCTTGCGGTCCCATTGGTGCCGATTGCCACGACCATGGTCACGGTCCGTTGTTCACTGAACAGCCAGTGATCGTCGATATCTTTCCGAGAGTCAAATCCAACCTCTACAACGGCGATTGCACCCGTACGGTTGTCCACGGTGCTGTAGCCCCTGAACTCGAATCGATGCACCGCGCCGTCGTCGCATCGAAACTCGCTGCAACCCGGACCGTTCGCGCCGGGGTGACCGGCCAAGCGGTCCACGAAGCCACCATGCAATCGATCCTGAGCTCAGGGTACCAGATGGGGCTCCCTGCCCAAGATGCACCCGACTCGTTTACCAGCATGACCCACGGAACCGGCCATGGACTCGGGCTCGAGGTCCACGAGCCACCCTTGCTGGCCGCAGGCGGTCCGGAACTCATCGCAGGCGATGTGGTGACGATCGAACCGGGACTTTACTGCAAAGCCCTCGGCGGAATTCGCGTCGAAGACATGGTCGTCGTCACCGAATCCGGATGCATCAATCTCAATGCCCTCCACGAGGGCCTCTGCTGGAAATAGCATCCCTGCTAGGAATAGCATCAAAACTGTCTACCGGCCTGCCGTTGAACAACCAACCGCCGGTCCTCGGGTCGACCTTGAGCTGATAGAAAAAGCGTACCCGTTCCTTCTGCCGCTCAGTGAGCCGATTCCTGCCCGAGGCATCTTGCATGAATTCCAAATCCCACAACTCCAGCTCGCACCAATCGAGATCCCGGCGATAATGCGAATAAGGGGTCTGGCGGATCGGACCTAAGCTCTGGCGGCTCGGCAAAATCGAGGGAGGAAAAACCTCGTGACCCCACTCCAGTCCATAAGCGATCGCTCCGGTCCACCTCCCTTTCTGAAATCCATAGCCGCTGGGCTTCCACCTCTGAACGGAGCATTCGATGAGCTCTCGGTAGTACTCATCGGCTCGCATCGCCTGCCAACTGGAGATCTCCGATGCCGCGAACGCCTTGCCCCGCCCTTCGATCCGAGTCACCGGCCCGACGATCGCTTGGGTCTGCAGTTTCTTGGTCACGGGTGAAGAGAAAATCTGTACCAAATCCTGCTCAATCCCCCGAAATGCAAAACGGACATTTCCATCGAGCAGCGCAAACTCCACCATCGCTCGGAGATTCATCCGCTGTAGAGAAAGATCGCTCAGGAAATGCCCTCCGATCTCCCCGTGCGCTCCGGGCGACTTCATCAACTTCATTCGGGTTATTCCATCCTGCGTCAATCTCGTGGCGGGAAAGAAACTCCGATCCTCATGGATCGCATACAACGCACCGATGGCTTTCACATTCGTCGTCGGAATCGCCGAGACGTAATTGCCCTGCCGACCCTGGGGACTCCATTGAATCAGCGAGGAGCTTTGGCCGGGTAAAAAATACGAATAGACCGGATCGAACAATCCCAAAAACTCAACCTCGATTCCAAATCGGCCCATTCTCCTTGCAAACTCGATCCCCATGGCCGCACCCCGACTCCAACCAAAAACATGGAGCTTTTGCCAACCGCGATAGTGAGACAGAACATCGGCTTCGATGCGGTCGAGAATCTCCGTCCATCCATAACCGGCTCCATTGTCGGCAAACCCCCGATTCTTCGATTCGTACTCCGCCGGATTACCAACCCCACCATAGTAGAACTTGGTCCCATCGTACATGTTGTATAGCCGCTCGACGTTGCCCAGGCCGAACATGTGCATCCCCGTCCCACCGATGAAGATCCCATACTGCCTCGCCTCGGTTTGGATCGCAAAAGGAGATATCAATCCGTCGATCAGTCGGCTGATCTCCTGCGAACTTCCCATGATCAACTCGTCGGCCCATTTGACCAATGCCGTGTAGAGCACCCGCTGGCCCGAAGGTAGATTAATCCATCCATGGCGATCGATCATCCCTATCTTGGTCCTCACCGATTTGATCGCGAGGGGACCTTCGATTCGACTCGGCTCGATCCCAATGGTGTGCTGCCAATAGGCGACCCCTTGGACCTCGACCACCCGATCGTATCGCTCGATCGTTTTCGATGGATCGTACTTGTTGCGCAATTTTTCACTTGCGGCATCGAACTCCGATCCAACATGCTTCTGGTATTTGCTCATCCAACGGCGCACCTGAGGACTGGTCGCAACCGCCGAGGGACCTTCATAAAAGTAATTCGCTAAACGTAAAAATTCGCTCCATTGGTCCTGGTCGTTGATAAAGAAACGCTCCTGCGATTCGGGCGCTGGGTCCGCTATGGGACCCGGAGCGATCTGCAGATCCCAGACGATCGTTCGATCGGCAAAAAGCTCGGTAAAATCGGGCCGCTCCATGGCCCCCAACACCCTTCCGTGGGAATCCAACCAAGCGATCTGGCTTTCGGGTAACTCCCGAGCCGATCGTATCATGGACTGGTGCGTCGAGTCTTCCGACGGCATCATGCGGATCGTCGGAGTTGTGACTTTCGAAAAACCTCCCGCGAGATCAACCCCATCTTCGAGGAAAGCCTCAGGCAACTGCACCGGTTCGAACCTTAGGGACTCCATCGATAGACTCCGATGCTGAACGATCGCTTTGAGCGACCAGTACGACGGAGCAAACTGCTCCTGGGGTGAGCGAATCCATTGTAAAAATCCGGTGTCTTGCCAATTCCATGGGGCCTGATTCAGACTTAATTGGGGTCCGAAGAGCAATTCGTAACGGCGATCTGCGGGCGCAACCTGCCGGAACACCGACCGATCCAAGAGCGCGCGATCGGGTTCGGGGATCGCGAGCGTGCTATGATTCGAAAGCATCGCTTGTGCCAAGGCTCGCATCGCTTGGATCCTCGTACCCTCGAGCCTCCAATCCAACTCGACGACGGCTCGACGCGCCAGGTCGCTTGCCGTCCACTCGGCCAGATCCCAACCCCACTGCAAGCTCCCCTGGAGTTTCTCATGCTCGGTCTGTTCCTGGGATTCTTCAACGGCCTTGCTTTCGATCGCCAACGCGGTCCGCTCGATCGAATCGGCCTTGGCCCTTGTGATATCGAGAAAAAATTCGCTCCACAGGCTGTCTTGCTCCCGATCGATGCGCTCGGCAAGTCCTCGCTGCAGATCCGCAGTGCTCTGCGCATACTCCCTCTCCGCCGCGGCCCAATTGCGTTCGGAATTCCAATACGCATCGGCCTCTTTCTCGATCAACTCCTTGGCCGCATCTCGCGTTTGCTGTGCATTCCGAAACTCGTTTCCGATCCGCGCGACTCGGTTGGCTCGCTCCGCATCGGCTTGGGTCGTCCGTCGGTTTGCCATCGCATTGGCAAAGTCGCGATTCCAAAGTCGAGCCAAACGCTCGAGCTCGGAATTTCGTATTCGATGCGCCTCGTCGACCCTTTGTTGGTATCTCAACGCGTCGAGATCCACTTTCCAATCTCTTTGAGCCAACGCGAGGGATTGGGTCAAGGCGTTTTCCACCGAGGTGACTTGCTCGATGTACCGTTGTGCCGGAGACTCCAACTCCTGGAGGAACGCAACCAAGGCTTGGCTTTTGGCTTCGAAGTGAGCTAGCTCCTGTTGAGTTTCGAATACCTTGGATCCTTTCCGTGCTCGGCTCAGCATGAGCGATCGGTCGAGCTGAGCTTGGCCGATCTCCTGCTGGTACTGATTATCCGAGCTACTGCGGCTATCGATCCAACGCCGCTCGGCCGCATTCCAGTCCCCTAGCATTTGGTATTCGTGCTCGGCTAGCCCGACTAGGAAATCGGACCAAGCTCCCGGAACGGAATCTTGGAGCGATTCCCTTGCGACGATCCTCGCTTCGGATGCAGCCATAAGCCATTGCGCCTGAACCTGGCCCTGCCGGCGTGCCAATTCGCTCTCGGACTGAATCGTTTGGATTTGGTAATCGTAACGAGCTTGAGCCATCGCATCAGAATGCGCTTGCTCGAACTCCGAGAGGATCACCTCGCGTTGGTGCTCTAGACGGCGAAGAGCCGTGCTTAGCCGGTCGGTCCGTTGGGAATCCTCTAGATGCATCCGCAGGGACTCGTTGGCTGCCTGCTGCTGCCAGACTTTCAACGCATCGGCCTCGGCGCGAGCCTGGGTATAAAGAGCCTCGGCGACAAGCAAACTCTTTTCCCGCATTTGGTTTACGGCTGGATACCCTCGCAGTTTCATAACCTCAGCCACACCCTCGGATCGCTCGGTTGCCTTGTGAAACACCGCTTGGTTCGAGAGCACCGCCAGTTGATACTCTAGATCGATTTGACGTCGCTGCTGTGCCGCTTGGTGCTCGGCTGCGGTTTGTTCACGGGCTGCGAGGTATTCAAGCTCGGTTCGCTCCCGCTCCGATGCGCGGACGGCTGCATCGCTTTGCCTTGCCAAACCGTCATGCGCGAGACGTTCGGCAATCGCTCTGCGGTACTGAGCATCTCGATCTGCAAGCTGGTCGAACGATTGGTTGTTCCATCGTGCCTCGACCCAAGCGACATAGTCGGATGAGACTTCGTCGATCCACTCTGCGTAGCCTTTGGCATGGGCCGCCAACGCCTGCGACCGCAAATCCTCGTGCGCAGCTCGCTTGAGTGAATCGCTTTGCTTGCGAGCCATTGCGCGATGGGCGTCGGCTTGGACTATTGCCCAATGACGCTCGTATCCCAGGGCGGCTCGTTGCGAATCTTCGAGGAATTTCCGTTCGATCGCTTCGGCTTGCTCCGCCCTCTGCGCCGTCCGGTTTTGAATCGATTCAACCGAGTCGACTTCCATTTGATCTCTTTGCAAGGCCCAGTCGGCGTGCAACTCGGCGAGTTGATTTTCGACACGGACCGACGATTCATGCTCCCGTTGAGCATGCTGGCGATCGGCGTTGCTGGTCGCTTGGAGTCGCTCTCGTTGAGCCTGAGCCCGCGCGTCGATCCGCTGGACTTTTGCTTCGGAAATCCTAAGTGCAAATTCCACTTGGGATTCGATGCGATTGGATTGCTCGACCCCTCCGAGGGCTTCGAGCTTTTCCTGGAGCAAGTCCGCAGCGTTATGATTGCGAAGGTCCGCAAGTCCACCGAAGGCCATGGTCTGAGACCGCCAAAGAGTGGGCACGGCCAAGTTCGAGCTCACACGCAATCCGAACCATCCATCGAACTCTCTTCGCAGTGGGACGAAAACAGGACCGGACTCCGGATGGATAGCCAAGTAGTACGATTTCCATGCCTCGCCGATTTGCTCTGCATCGAGCAATCGCCGTTCGTGGTTTCTCTGATTCATCGCCTCGAGCGCTTCTTGAGACTGCTGTTCATAGGACGACTCGAGAATCGTTTCAGCCCTCCGGAAGGCTGTGGTCGCCTGTTGACTGGCCACTTTCCATACCCCCTGCAAACGGGCCTGCTCGAGGGCACCGGTCCGTTGGAGCTCTGCGCTCTGGTCCTCGAATCGCTCTTGGGCGTCCTGGATTTTCCGTTGGGTCTCCCGCTGGATTGCCGATCGATCGATTGCATCGGATCGACGCATGATCGACTCGTTTTGGTACTTCCATGCGCTGGCTTCACGAAGGACCGCTTGCTGCAAGAGCTGCCCTGAAACCTGGTTTTTCAGGTGTTCCTGAGTTTGAGAGTCGAGAGGAGTGTATAGCTTCTCCATAGCGATCGCCCGCCGATCGGAACTCCGCTTTTGGTAAGTGTTTTTCGATTCGAGCACCGAAGATCCAAAGGTTTCGGCGGCCTCGGTCAACGAGGTTTCGCGATGGGCCCTGACGTTGCTTTCGTTTTCCATCGCGTCGTAGTGCACTGCGCGTGCATCGACCCCTTGTCGCATTTCGGTCCGCGATGTCGATTCGGCCCGAGCGGTTTGCAGTGAAGCGACCTGCTGGGTGAATCGGTCCTCTGCGGCTTGGATTCTCTGAGCCAATTCGAGCTGCGACGAACGATACTCGACGAATCGCGGGATATCTTCCTTCCAAGCCCATCTCGCTTCGGCCGTTGGAACGCTCGCGAGCTCCACATGCGTCTGCCGCACGATTTCGGCTCTTTGCTCCCGAAGATCACGATTGGATTGACTCTGTGCCTGGACAAGTTCGGTCTGAATGTGCTCCAAATTCTCACGGAAGAGTCGATCGAGCAGATCCAGTCCCCGTTGATACTGGTCCCATTGGAAACCGCTTGCGACAAGCTCTGAATGAAGTTGATAGATCCCTCGCGAATGGCTCCGTTGAGCGTCGGCCCGCCGCTTGCTCGCTTGAAGCTGTGCCTGCGCATCGAGCCGGTCGGCTTGTTCGGTCACCGCCGCCGCTCTGCGACGCAACTCGAGCTGGGTCGGAGTCGAATAGGTCCGGACTGCAAAGTTCCAACCGGAGTCCTGCGATACCCCCGCAGTTTGCTCGGCCCATCGGAATTGAGCATCCGCGATCGCTCGGCCTAGTTCTCGCTCTGCGGTGAGCTTGGACCGTTGGTACTCGAACTCGCTCGTCGCGTTTTCGGTGTCTGCCCATCGATCGATACGAAGGGTTTTGAAGTCATCGTTCGCCTTTCGCTCGGCAAGCGAATCGGCCATTCCGATGGTCAACTGCGCTTGCTCGACCCCCAGACGACGCGCTGCGGTCGCTTCGGCCTGGATATAGTCGGTCCAATCGGTCGGGTTGTTGTTTCGCCATCGATGAATACTCGATAGATAATCGTCCCATTCCTCGATGGATCGATCCAATTGGATCCTATGCATGGTACGTCGGTATGTGTTGATGACAGAGGACAGTTCCTGTTCGATCCTCAAGATCGAGTCATTCCCGGCGATGCGGTAGTCCTTTTCCGCGGTCGCAGTCTCTAGTTCCATATCGACATTTCGATCGATTTGGCCAAGAGAGCGGTTGCGGTCCGCTTGAGCGACGGCCAGATGAAAACGGCGCTGCAATTGCGCCTCGGACCCTAAACTCCCTGCGCGGAGCGAATCGGCCTCCTGCAAGAAACCCGCTTCGATCGTATCGCGTTGCTCAAAGTACTTATGATCGATCGCGATACGACTCGATTCGGTGCGATAGATCAGCTCGGCGGTCGCTACGGATTGATCGTAAACCATTTGAAATTCCGTCTCAGCAGGAATGTTCACACTCCCGCTTGCGGCGATCAAGAAATCACCGTTGATCCACCCCCAACCTCCTAGCCAATTAAGGGGCTCAGGCGGTGTGTAGACCATCGCATCGAGGCGGCGCTGACTGAACTCAGACCCTAGGGAGGACTCCCCTTGGAGGTAAGAGATCCCCATGAGCCCTGTGTCGAGCGATTGCAGATGTTCGGCTTCGATGCTCGCGGATCGAGTATCGTACCTGAGCTGGGTCAAGTCAATGGCATGGGATTGCACCAAGGCAGCATGCTCTCTTCGAAATCCCCAGGTCGCCTCGAGTCGCTCGAGTGTTTGTGCATGCTCATCGGCCAGATCCCCAAGGCGTTTATTCAACTCGGCTGTTGTTTTCGCAGAAGCAAACTGTCTCCATAGGTCGGCCTGGGCGATGCTGTTTTGCTCTAACTTGGTATTCCAAGCGTTGAGCAGTTCCAGTCGACTGCTGGCTTTCCGTAAGTTCGAGTAGGAGTTCGGAGTCGAAAGGGCATGATCGATCTGTGTGAGGGTCGAGACCAGTGCAGTCGCTCGCTCCAGGTCGAATCGTCGCATCAGTCCATCGAAACCGATTCGTCGATCGTGTTCGACTTCATTCCTCGCTTGTTCGAGTTCCGCCCAAGCTCGATCGCGAGCTACCTTAAGATCATAGCTTGCCGTTTCCACAGCGCGATCGGAACGCTCGGCCGCATCGGATCGACGACGTGAAAACTGGAACTTTTGCTCGGCAAGTGCCGCATCTCGAACTCGCTGGATCTCCGAGGTCTCGATGGCGAATTGACGTTGAGCTTGAGAGTTCTCTGTGAGCCGTTCCCGCTGGAGCTTGAAAGAAGCTTTCTGCTCCTCGACGAGTAGGTTCAGGATCGTCTGGTCATACAGATGCTCTGCATCGAATCGCGACTGCGCGTGCTTGATGATCGCGGACTTGACGACCGGCCATTCCGGAGGTGGCAACGTATTGAGTACAGAAGCCAATTCCCGGATCGCTGCTTCGAAACTCGCATCGCGATTCCTCGCGGCGGTCCGCAATTGCTCGGCATGCGATTGGCTGATCAAAGATAATGCGACTTCGTAGCGAGCGTCGATCGCCTTGCGCTTTGCCTGAAAGGACTCCTGGGCCAAGAGGGATTCCTGAGCGAATCGCTGATAAATAGGAGCGTAATCTTCGGCAGAAATGCCATCCATGGCCAATCCGCTTTCTTGCATCGCCTGCCGATACGCCGACTCCGCCTCGGTCAGGACCAAGTCGTAGAACTCCTGCGCTTGCGCAATCCTATCATGGGATTGTGATCGGAGGGTCTGGTAGTCGGTGTTCAGTTTCGAGCGAAGCGTCTGCAATTCGGACTGGTAATGCTCGTGATCGGACAAGTCGATACCGATATCGCTCAGATCGTCACGGTAGAGTGCATCGGAGAGCTTGATGCTCCTAGAGACCTTCGCAACGCTGGGCTCACCTGGATCTTTGGGTGCTAGGACCGGAGCGCGAGCAAGCGTTTCCTCGGCAGGGCTCCAATCGCTCTCGAGGTATGGGAGCATGACAAGTTGCTCCGACGGCCATTGAATCGCTAGTTCCTCGGGTAAAGGCAAATTCGCCTCTGGCCAACCGGTCGATCTCAATTGCTCCTGCAGAGCGTCGAGAGCCTCGCTTTGGCTTTGACTCAATTGGACCTGAACATCGGCGATCTGAGTCCAATATTCTCTTGCCGATTCCCGCATCGCCAGGAGCCGATGGCTGACCGAAGCTTGATTGCGGACCTCTCGCTCGCTGGTTGCCGTTTGCTTATCGAGTGCAAGCTCCGATATCGCTGCGGCTAGTCCCTGGACATGCTGGGAGTTTCCCTGGTTCATCGCCGATGTGATCGACCGGTAGGTCGACACCCAAAGATTTGCTTCTTGGCTCCTAGGCTCGGGATGGTAAAGGAAACTCAAGGAATGCCATGCGCTCGCCAGGGTCGAGTCGTTCGAACGGATCCGCAATCCCATATCCACCATCCCATAATGCGGGATCTTAGGCACGATGCTGAACCGGTTTCCCCAGAACAACTCGCTTTGATCGCTCGTTCCGTCACGATCCAGATCGATGTCCAAAACCCACTGACTGGCTCCTTGGACCCCATTGCCCACAAAGCCGATGATCATCGGTTGGCTCGAACGTCGGTCGTCAGGGGCAAGCCCCCAATCGCTGAGCAATTCGATCGAATCGATCCGCAACTCGCCCACGTTTTTCGATACCAGAGTCCCTCGAAGTTCCGACCATTCGCTACGCAATACATTTCCTGTGTGCAATAATTCCACCGTGCGGGCGCGCATGTGGAACGCTCCAGGCGCAAGCTGCGTTGGAGTGTATTGAAAGACAAGATCCTCGGCGGCGACACAGCGGTCATCGGCGAGTCCATCTCCATCGGTATCGAACTCGATGACAAGCATCCCATGGGCTCTGGGGCGAGTGACCCGACCGACCAAACTCGGGTCACTGGTCATTCCGTCCGAATGATCGAATCCATCGTCGACTCGGAGCTTGAGCTCTGCGATTTGCGACGGACTCGTCGGTGGCGCTGGCAATTCGAAATCGAGCGATTGCCATGCTCCCACCTCGAGCGAGGAACTCAAGCTTTTGTTCGACACGGCGCGCAGCCGATAGGCATGTCCCCCCGGCGCCAGATCATCGAGGCTTATCGAGAAATCACCGTATGCGCTCAAAACGGCAGTGCGGTCTGCACGGCCATCTCGATCGGTGTCCATCTCGATCCTTATCGCTTCGACAGGGCTCTGAGAGCGGACTTTGCCGACGATCTTGGCGCCTCCAAAACGGTCGCCTGGGACGAATATCAAACCGTCGAGTTCAGGGGATGCATCGGGTTGATCTTCGATCACCATCGTGAAATCCGTCCATCGGCTCGTCGCGGATTGGCCCCCCTCGGTATCGTAGAGTCGCATGGGCTTAAACGAAAACGTTGACTGACCACTCGATGTGAGCTTTGGGTCAAAGAGGAACCGCCCTTGAGAATCCACTGCAAGGGTGTGATCCGCTAAGCGATCTTGATTGCGATCGACCATCACGACAGAGCCCGCGACTCCCGATAGGCTCGACACGCGGCCTGCGATGATTCCTTGCTCGCTTCGCCGATCGTTGGCGATGCCCGAATCATTGACTAGCCCGATCGAATCGATCACCAAGGGCTCCAAGGTCGAGGCGACATAGGTGAAGTCGAGCAGTTGCCAGGGACTGCTTGTAAAGCCGGTAAGGTCCGATTTGGGACTTCGGCTCCGAAAGGATATCCCATGAGCACCCAAAGGGAGCCCCATCGGGGAGTAATGAAAGCGTCCCGAGGGATCGAGGGAAACTTGCTCCTCCGCAAGACCATCGCCATTGCGATCGACCTCGACGAGTTGGCCAAGTCCCGCTTCAGCGAAACGATCATCGTCAGGAACCGTCCCGGTGATCGTCGCGATGCTGCTGATGCGATCCGTCGAGTCGATCCCGGTATCGAAAAGCAGTCGCAAATTTTCAATGCCAAACGCCGACTCCGTTGGGGTGGTCAGTTGAAAGTCGAAAGATGTCCAAGGGCTCAAATGGATCGTATTTCGAAAGGGATCTGTCCATTCGATCCGGGTCGCAACACGCTGAGGACCTGCAGGGGTCCGGGAAGGTCGGATCGTGAAGCTACCGTCGGGTTCCGGGCGGAGTGTCTGATCGATCCTGCCATCGGAATCCCAATCGACCTGGATCAGCGAGGACTCCGCGTCGATCCCGTCTTCACCGGGGATGAACTGTCCGACTAACGTAGAGCTCGACGTGATCCGGTCGGTGCTCGAGACGCCATCGTCGCGCAGCAGTGCGATCGACATCGTGGGGGCTTTCAATGCAGTGTACGTCCAGTGGAAATCGGTCCATTCCCCGGCCGTTTCCCAATCCGCACGCGAATCGACGATTCGAGAGCGAAAACGGTAGTGCTGGGGCCCGAGTACGAGGGTATCGTTGTGATAGACGATGAGGCTAGAGTCGGACTCCCCACTGCGATAGACGCGGATGGAGCGGTCGACTTGGGAATCGGAGTTCGTATCGATATCGAGAAACACAGACTCATGGGCGGCTGCATGGGAGACCAGGTCGACTAGAATCGTCGGATCACTCGTCGATCGATCGGTGCTCGAGAATCCGGTGTCATTGCGAAGCCGAGGCATGGGGATCGATGGCGGTTCACTCGGCGAGACGACCAATCGGTACTCGGTCCAGTTGCCGTTCAGAAACATACTCAGTTCGCTCGACCACCGCTGCGCTCGGAGCCTTAGGGTGTGGGTTCCGGGAGATAAGTTCCCGATGTTCGTTTCGAAGGAGAAGTCTTGTTCGACAGGAACCGTGGCGATCGATTGTTCGTCGGGCCCCCGGGCGATCTGCACCGAAAAATCCGAGTCGGGCGAATCGGCGTTGGGGTTCAAGCCCGTCCCACTCGGATCGATCAGGCGACCTTGCAAAAGCCCAGGAGTCCTGTGGGTGATCTCTGTGACGATCCAAGGTAGGATCGGAGTATTCGGGATGGTCAACTCGAGGGCTTCCCAGGAGCCCAGAGGTTCGTGCGTCGTACCGTCTACGAGCCTGGCCCGAACGGTTCGAGGTCCTGGAATCCGAGCAAACGCAGGATCCAAAGTGCGAGGGTCGAACTCGACGCTGCGTTGATCCATCGCGAGCAGAACCGAATAGTCAGCACGGCCATCATCGGTCTGGTCCCATTCGATCCGAATCGTCGAGAGTTCCGAATCGGACTTGGGATACTGCCCTAGGATAGAGACTACAACCGAGGGAACGCTCGTTATCCGGTCGGTGGGATTTCCCGTATCGACCTTGAGCCGCAAATCGCTCAATCGCAAGGGTCCTGAGTCCGGTTTCTCGACGACTTGGTAGGTAAAGTCCTCCCAAGGGGATTGCTGGATCAAGACATCGTCTTGGGTGTACCAATTCGCGCGATACCGAACGATGCGCGTGCCGAGAACTTCGGCAAGTCTCGGGTCGATTTCCCGAGGGTCGATTGCGAACGACGAAGGGCTTTGATCGACCCAATAGCTGATCTCTGGAATGAAATCACCGGACCAATCGAATTCGGTTTGCAAGCGTCCGCCTAGCAATTTTCCATCGATGGCTACCTCGAACCGCTCGTCCCAGGTGACACGATCGCTCGGGGAGGAGCCGGTGTCATTCGAAAGGGACACATGCTTGACCACAGGTGCATCGGTTGGTGTTTTTCCGGATTGCGAATCGTTGTCGAGGACGCGAAGGGTTTGTTGCGGTTTGCCTCCCAGGAGGTACTCGCCGCCGGAACTCGGGAGCAAACGGATTTCCATCCATTCGGTGTTCTCGGCTTGGGGATCATCGAGGACTTGGACACTGACTGAGGCAAGCGATTCACCGGCTGGGAAGTAGAAAAAACCGGTCCGGGATTCCGAGTTCCATTGCTTAGGGCTCAGCCGTACGTCGAGTTCATCGACAAGCCCACTTCCGAAGCTCGCTTCGAAGGGGGCTTGGAGAGCCAGTTCGTTCGAACCTGATCGGCGAGCCCGCAGTTTTCCGTTCTGATGGCCTTCGTGGCCATCGACCGGCGGGAGCAATTCGAGGACCGTGGTCCGAGAAGCTTGGTCATTGTCTGAGATGAGCAAGCTGGCAATATCCGGTGGGGTCCAAGTACCGATCCGGGAGGTGTCCCAGAGGACGAAGCGTACCGATTCGGTCGCTTCAGGAATCGCATCATCGATCGCGATGATTGGGACATCGACATAGCTTTGTCCGGGTTCGAAAACGACGATACTTTTAGGCTCGAGATAGTCGATGTTCTTTTGAGCCGTGGAGTTTGCGAGGATATTGAAGGTGACTTCCAAGGGGGGCTGCGCGTTGGACCTAGCGATTCGGAAAGATCCTGGCTCTCCCCCTTCGACCGTGGGCGTAACACTGTCGATCCAGACTTTTTCGCGGGGGCCGAACAAGTTCCCGCCGGTGCCGATCCAGGGGAATCTGACCGGTGCGTTGGCTCCAGCGTCGGGCAGTTCGGGGATCGGATCGAGCCAGGCCGAAGCGGTCATCAGTTGCCTGTTTTCCAAGCTCTCGAACAGGACCCTTCGAAGCCAACTTCGTTTGCGTTTCGAGTTGCGATTCAAGAATCTATTGCGGAGCGAATGAAATCGTTTACCGAATATTCGACGAGTCCAGCCAGCAGCGATGGAACGCATAGCAATCCCTCCTTAGGTAGCAATGTGATTGAGTCCTAAGTGTTGCTCAGGTATGTTTTCAACCTGTGCGCTGGCCAGCGATCAACACCGCTGTCGATTCTAGAAAAGAAGTGCGAAGCTTGCCCGGATTTGGTTTAAAAAAAATTCGCCATCGCGATGGACCAGCCCGCTTTGATCCGATCGCTGCGATCGGATCAAAGCGGCTTAATCGGAGATGAAGCCCCGCAGATGAGCATCGAGCGACTCGGGTAGGTGCTCTAGGTGGTAGCCACCTTCAAGAAGCGACACCAACCTTCCTTGGCAGTGTTCCTTCGCTAAAGCCGCGATCCACTTTCCGGCTTCGAAGTAATGCTCGGATTGCAAACTTAATCCACCTACCGGATCGTTCTCATGGGCATCAAATCCTGCGCTGAGCAAAATCAAATCGGGCTTGAACTTCTTAGCAAACTTCTCCGTCTGAGTTGCAAGTTGATCGAGAAAGCTCTTCGGGCCGGTCTGTGCGCTGACGGGAATATTGACCGTCGTGCCTAGAGCGTCTCCGGTCCCGGTTTCATCGACACGACCCGTTCCAGGATAAAAAGGGAACCGATGGATCGATACAAATCCCACCGTCGGATCCTCCCAGAAGGACGCTTGCGTGCCGTTGCCATGATGCACATCCCAGTCGACGATCAAGACCTTTTCGCATCCCAAAGAGCGTGCGTGCTGCGCTGCGATCGAAACGCTGTTGAGCAAGCAGAATCCCATCGGAGCGTCCCGCAACGCATGATGTCCGGGCGGTCGAACCGCGCAAAAAGCTTGGGTGTCCTCGCCACGACAAACGCGACGCACCGCATCGCATGCGGCGCCGGCCGCCAAGGTGGCCGCATCCCATGAGCCCGACGATACGACCGTGTCGGACTCCACACGCCCAGCCGACTCTTCGCACCAACGGTGGAGTTGATCCAGGTACTTCTCCGTGTGATTTCTCTTGCACTGCTCGAGCGTTGCGGCCATCCAATTCGGCTTCGTGCAACGCTCGATCCAGCCTTGTTTCTCAAGCATTCTGTTGACGTTGACGATGCGTGCGATGCACTCGGGATGAGTCCCGGTGTCGTGTTTTTCAAAGATTTCACTGTGGTACAATAGCATGGTCGTCCCGCTTGCTGGTTGGTGGTTTGCTCGATGAGCCTCGTGAACCCAACGTGCCAAGAACCCAGGGACCAAAACATCGCCGAGCGAATTGTTGGTATACTGGGACCTGGACCGGCGTGGGCTTCGTTCCATTTTAGCCCCCTTGGTTCCCCTCTGCATCCTCAAGCATTTCCCACCTCCCAGGAGCCTTCTGCCATGAAATTTCGAGATTCCCGCATTACCCGCTCCGGCACCCGCTCGATCTGGATCCGAACCCTTGTCGCGACGGCCGCTCTATCGAACCTAGCTCTCGATCGAAATGTCGTTTCGGCTATCGAACCGGTCGATCCGATTCGAGCGCCGGAGTCCAAGTACGCGCTGAAGGATCTCGATGGCCATTTCCCGTTCGCTGTCCCGGAGAGCAAGGAGGCTTGGGAGTCTCGGGCCAAGGATCTGCGGCAGCAATTGGTCGTCTCGTTGGGGATGTACCCTATGCCTACTTTGGCGCCGATGAAACCCGTCGTGCATTCCCGAATGGAGATGGACGGCTATGCGATCGAAAAAGTCTATTTCGAAAGCTTGCCTGGTTTTTTTGTCACCGGAAGCCTCTACACGCCGACAAGCCCGCTGGCCGAGGGCCAAAAACGACCTGCTGTTTTATGTCCGCACGGGCACTGGACCAACGGTCGCTTTTACTACACCTCCGATGCGGAAATGAAACGCGAGTTGAGCACCGGTGCCGAACGATTCGAATCGGCCGCCCATAGCCCCCTCCAAGCCCGCTGCGTGCAGATGGCTCGTATGGGGATCGTCGTGTTCCACTACGACATGATGGGCAACGCCGACAGCCTGCAAATCAGCGCCGAACGCGTCCACGGGTTCGGAAACAAAGTTTCTAACCCCGATGTCGCTGCCGACAAATGGTTGCTCTATAGCACCAAGGCCGAAGGCATGCTTCAAAACATCATGGGGATGCAAACCATCAACAGCATCCAGTCCTTGGAATTTCTCCTGCAACGATCGGATGTCGACGCGAAACGGATTTCAATCACGGGTGCCAGCGGAGGAGGAACACAGACCTTCATCGCCTCGGCCATCGAGCCACGCTTCGCAGGGGCTTATCCGGTCGTCATGGTCAGCACGTCCATGCAAGGTGGATGCACGTGCGAAAATGCAGTCGGCCTACGGGTCGATACAGGCAATGTTGAAATCGCAGCCCTGACTGCTCCACGACCCTTGGGGGTCAATGCGGCCAACGACTGGACCAGAGACATGGCCAAAGACGGCTTTCCCGAGCTGAAGAAACTCTACGGCCTGTACGGTGTACCTGATGCGGTCAGCCTACACAATGCAACTCATTTTCCACACAACTACAATCACGTCACCCGCGTTCCGATGTACGGGTTTATGAACCGTCTGTTCGGCTTAGGGCTCGGCGAACCGATCCTTGAAAAAGACTTTCAGGTCCTCCAAGCTGCCCAGATGACGGTTTGGGACGATCAGCATCCCAAGCCCCCAAGCGGAATCGAGTTCGAAGCCGACCTGCTCAATCGCTGGGCAAACGACGTATCGGCCAAGGTCGCAGCTTCACCCGAAATCCGCCAAACCGGCT
>JAJTFB010000045.1 GCA_021300015.1 Pirellula sp.
ACGTTTTTTTGAGTACTTGACGCCCCTTGAACCGGGTTTGCTTTTGAATTGCCAACCAGAAAAATGGTCTGTCGACTGGTCAAGTCATTGGCCTCCCCCTATGTGAGTAGCGAACAAAATGGTGGACCGAAGGTCGCGATCATCCGGTATCGATAGGTCGGTGCTTTTCTTCGCGACCTAAGTCACCATTGCCGTTCGTGCGATCCGGCCCGGCCCGTTCTTGTCGTCTGCCGCCGTGCGGCGGAAGAAAAAAACAAACCTGTAGCTACAAGTCTTGGCCCCGCCGGCATAAAGCCGACGCAGGCCAAGAAGTACTCGATCGAGCGTTTTTGACTTGTGGAATGTCTCCTCCTGGCAATCCGTCAATGCGAGCCGATCGGCATCGAGGAAAACACTACGGTCCAGGGCTCTTAGAACTTTTTTCACCCACAAATTCTGCTGGAGTTCGCCATCATAGCTTTGGCCAAGGGAGCAACAGACTTGTTCTGTTTTCAGTTCTTGATCTGATCGACTTGGTCGCTGCTGGGCCGGATCGATTCAAAGTACTTGCGAATCGTCTGGCGATGGCCCATCGGGATCGACTCGGTTTCCAAGGCGGATTCGCTAAGGCTCTCGAATTTTTGGGCTTGCTCGCGATACGCGCGGATCGATTCCTCTTCTTGGGGATTCGATTTCTCGGTCTCAATATCCGATTGGCCTTGTCCGGTCTCTTGGCCCTTGAGCTTCATCTGCTCTTTGGCCGAGAGGGCTAGCGTCTTATCTCCTGGCGTCTTGTCACCGGCGGACTTGCCTGCCTTGTTGCCTGGCTTGTTGCCTTTCGAATCGCTTTGTGACTGGCACTCTCCCTCGCACTCGGACTTGCATTCGTTCAAGCATTGGCACTGTTTCTTGAGCAGATCGGTCAGCTTCTTTTTATTGGCTAGCTTCTTGGCTTCGCCGCTCAAGCTTTTCGCTCCATCGCCGAACTTCGAACGGTTCCCTTGGCTTAAGCCTTGGGACATCTGTTCGGCAGCTTTATCGATTTGATTCTCTGGTTTCTTTTGGGAGGCGTTGTCATTCTTGTTCGGTTGACTTCTGGCTTGCTCGAGTTTCTCGGTGATGGCTTTTTCGGTCTGACGGTCGAGCTCGGGGATTTCGAGCTTCGCCAATTGTTCGGCGGCTTTGTCCATATCCCCCTTTGCAAGCGCGTTGCCGGCTTGGGCCATGGCTGGCGAGAGCGCAAGCGCCTCTCCGACCTTTTCCATCTGAGCGAGCGACTCGGGGTCCTTGAGTTGTGCTTGCATGTCCATGAGGGCCGACTCCATCTCAGAGAGTTTGGCCATCGCTTCTTTGGGGTCGACCCCTGGCTCTTTCATTTCTTGCAGGACCGATTGCAGTTCCTGCAAGAGCTTTTCCAACTCGGGATCCTTTTGCTCTTCTTGAATCGCGAGAAGGTCTTCCAGGCTCTCCTGGACTTTGTCCGCCTGGCGATTGACGACTTCATTGATCACAAGGGGAGCGATCGGACTTTCGGATCGGATTGGGACCAAGAGGATCGCCGCAGCGCAAAGATTGAGGAACAGCGCGCTGGCGAACCAGCGAGGAGCACGAATCGGCACCACGTTGACCGGGTCGATCGAGCGGGCATGCTCCTGGGCATCTTGAACCTGGAGTTCTTGCACGGGACTCAGCGTATGACCGGATCTGGATCGACTTTGGAAGTCCAGTGCGGTCACAACACGATCTTTCAGGCCGCATGCTCGGTCGATTTCACAAGCTGCCGCATGCAAAGTTCGAAACCGAATCAGAGCTACGAGCACACCCGCAGCCAAGCCGATAAGAGAACTGTAGGCGACCCAGGTCCATGGAAACAGATTTCCCTGAATCCGTTGACCGATCGCCAAAGCACAAGCTGCCAAACCCCCGGCCAACAGCCCCAAGGAAGCCGCCTGCCAGAGCCATGCAAGCTGCTGACGCTTTCGTACACTGCGAACTGCATGAAGAAGCTCACCGCGAACAAATTCAGCACGAACAATCTCAGTCATGGGCTCAGTCATGGGCGCTACCCTGCCTCGGAGTTGGACGACAGAACTACCAAATTCGATCTTGCAACAGACCCAATAAGATTAACATACATTTCTAACGAATGCGATAGGTTTCCAGCAAATCTTGTGGCTAGGATGTTATATTGGACCCCGACGTGACCATTCGCGGATCACCCCCTTTCAAACAACCTGTTAAGCAACCAGTTAAACAATCACCCCCGCTATCACTCCCTGCTAATTGAAGAGAAAGAGCTACCCTCATGCTTACTTTTCGTTGGTATATTCTTTGTTTGTGCTTCATTTATTGTGCTTTGAACCTGACTGCCAACTCTCTTTGTCGCGGCCAGGATTCGGGCCAAGAGGATTCGGGCCAAGAGGAGCAAAAGCAGCGCGAGGCCGTCGCGCGCTTCGTCACGGTCTTGGAGAAAAACCCACGGCGCGGGACCGCATTGGACCGGGTCTACGGCCACCACGTCGAGTTCGGGACGCTGGATTCGTTTGCCGCACAGCTCAAGGACCGTGCAAGTGCCTCCGCAACTGGCGGTGAGAGTTGGATGATCCTCGGGATGATCGAGTATCAGCGAGGAAACGACGCGCAAGCCGTCGATGCGTTTACCAAGGCTCAGATGCTGCGGACCAAGGACCCACTGGCCAGCTACTATCTCGGGCAATCGCAGATTCGAATCGGAGATTCATCGGCGGCGGTCGCATCCTTTGAAAGAGCTCTTGAACGAAAACCGCAGCGCACCGACGAGCTAGAGATCTTCCAACAGTTAGGGCGTATCCACCAGCGCGCTCAACGGACCGATGAAGCGATGAAAGTTTGGAAGCGGCTCGAGGGACTTTACCCCGACGATCCGCGCGTGCTCGAACAAATCGCTGTCACGCTCGCCGAAGAAGGGCAAATCGCCGAAGCATTGCCTCGCTATGAGAAACTCGCTGCAACGTCCAAAGACGATTATCGCAAAACAACCTTCGCTATCACTGCCGCCGAGCTCACGGTCAAACGAGGGGACAAACCCGAAGGAATTCGCCGCATGGAAGCCCTTCTAGCGGACCTGAATCCCGATGGATGGCTCTATCGCGATGTCAGGCGGCGAATCGACGATTGCTTTCTTCGCACCGGGGATCAAGACGGATTGGTGAGCTATTATCAGGCTTGGCTCGAGAGCCACCCGCAGGACATCGAAGCCATGAACCGCCTCGCGAGATTTCTCAAGCAATCGGCGCGCAACCCCGAGGCAGCAACGTGGCTGAACAAAGCGTTGGCATTGGCCCCCAAACGCGAGGACATTCGCAAAACCTACATCGACCTCCTGGCCGAAGACAAACGATTCGAGGACGCAGCAACACAGTACGAACAACTGCTTAAAGCCTCCCCAAACAACGCCGACTATCTCCGCGACTGGGGCAAGATGGTGCTCCGCAACAAGGAAAAGCCGGAAGCAGAACGTCGAGAGCAAGCCTTCGCGATCTGGAATCGTATGCTTGAACCCAATCCGAACGATGCAGTCATGGTCGCGCAGATCGCCGATTTCTGTCGCCAGAACCAAATGCTCGAACAAGCCGAATCGCTCTATCGCAAAGCCGTAGATATCGCCCCTAGCGAACCCCAGTATCGAGAGTACTTAGGCGAATTCCTCTCGATCCAAAAAAGGCCCGAGGAGGCCAAGACGGTCTGGCAGCAGATCGCCCAAGGCGATCGTCGCAATACCGACAACCTTGCCCGACTAGCCGAAATCTACAACAGCTTCGGATACGGCGAGGAAGCTTGCCTGAACATCGCACAAGCCATCGAGCTATCCCCCAAAGACTTTGCTCTGGTCCTCAAGGGGGCCGAATATCACAACAAATCGACTCGCTTCGACGAAGCGATCAAGCTGGTCGATCAAGCCGAAAAGCTCGCGGCCAACGACGAGGAGCAAGAGTCGGTTCTCAACACCCGCATCGAGGTACTGCAATCGAGCCAGCAACTCGAATCGATCTCCGAAGCGATCGAGAAGCAGTTGATGGCAGATCCGGCAACGAAAGCCAGCGACTGGTATAGGTTGGCTCGGTATCAGGAAGCCCAACGGAAATGGGACATCGCAGCGGCGACGATCGACAAAGCGATCGAGAAAGATCCCCAATCGATCCTGGCCCTCACGGCAGCGGCGCGCATTGCTGAAAGCGCCGGGGACTTTGGCCGAGCTGCGGACCTGTTCCGAAAATTGACCCAGGTGGACCGACGTTCGATCAGCGATCACTGGACCAGCGTCACTCGCTTGGAAACCCAATTGGGACGCAAGGCACAAGCTCTCGATGCGGCCAAGCAGTTGATCATCGCCGCGCCATCGAAAACGGAGAACTACGAGTTCTATGCCCAGACCTGCTTGCGGCTAGGCGAAACCGAAGAAGGGATGCAGGCGTTGCGCAAAGCGATTCGTATCAATCCCAATGAACCAGGGCTCATGATGGCTCTCGGTACCGCATTGGCCGATCAGATGCGGACCGACGAGGCGATCGAGCTGTACTGGCGAGCCTATGAAAAATCGGAGGAACTCACCGACAAGTCCAGCATGGTGACCAAGCTGGTCCCTCTCTATTCTCAAATCAATCAATTCGAAAAGCTCATCGAGCGGCTCGAACGCGAGAGGCAGGATGAAGATAGCCGACGCGGCGCAACGATTTGCATCGCACAAGCCTGGCAGACCGCAGGCGACATCGCCCAGGCCCGCGAGGAACTCGAGGGGCTCCTCGGCGAAAACAGCAAAGACACCAATCTGTTGAACCAACTCGCAAAGCTCTGCGAGTCCGATTCCGACATGGAAGCCGCGATCAACTACCGACGCCAGCTAGTGAGCCTAGCACCCGGCGACGAGACCGAAGCACCGCTGGCCGCAATGCTCTTGAATGTAGGGGAGGTCGACGAGGCGAAGGCTATCTATGCCAAGCTCATCGAAGCCGAAGAAGACCCGGTACGGCAGCTCCGATCGCTCGATTCCCTTTTGAACTCCGGCAACTTTGACACGGCCCTTCGGGTGATCGAGCCCCTGCTCGACAAACAGCGCGACGACTGGGAGTTGCTCTATCGCTACGGTGTCTGCTGGACGAATTTGAAGAACGACAGCGAAGCCAAAGCGCGGTTCGAACGCATTCTATCTCTATCCATTCCGCACGAAACATTAGGACGAAGCGCTCAGGCCAAACTGAAGCAGGCTCAGGAGAAAGCAAAATCGGACAACCTGCGAGGGATCGCCACGGCGATGCCTACGCGAGAATCGGCTCTTCAAATGACTCAGGAATCGTCCATGGTGCGAAGCGCCGTCGGGCTGGATAACCAAGGCTATTACGGTAATTCATCTTCGACTTTATGGACGCCCTCTTCCTACGGGGTAGCACGAATGGCGGCCTTGGGGTGGCTCTTGAAGATGGAACAAGACGCCGAAGAATCCCAGGCGATTGCCAACGCTCCTGCGGAACCAAGCAAGGCAACTGCGACCTTCACCGACTCGGTTCGGGACAAGTCCACGGCACCTGGGTCATCGCAACGCGATCTTCTCGATTGGCTCTATGTTTGTGCTCTAAAAAACGATTACTCCCAAATCTTTTCCATTTCGAAACAACTCGCTCAAACGGGCGGAATCGACGAGAAACGATTCTTCCTGCAATCACTCCCCACACGGAACTACTCCGAATCTCGAATGAGAGGATACGGCGGCGAGGGCACGCCAGCAAAAACGCCGCTCGACGATGCAGATCTTGACTTCATGCAAAAGTGCTTTGACGAGGTGACCGCCAAGCAAAAAGATCAGGATCTCAATGCCATCTACGGCTCCAACCTAGCTTACGACAGCCTCGGCCAAGCCTACATCATGGTAGGTTCGGGCTACCAAGCGCTACCCGGTGTCTTTCGCAACAGCATGGGCTCTCAGAACCAGATTATCGAGGAATATCGCACTGCGGGGAAAACGGATCGCGTCAATGAATTGATTCAGAAACAGATCGATTCGGCCAAGTCGGCCGACGATTGGATCGCTGTCATGAGGATGCTGCGCGCACAAAAGCGAGAGAGCGAGATCCCCAACGCCATCGAGAAGTGGGTTGCCGCAGCCAAGAAGCAGATTGCCGAAACGCCAGTGACGACCAATCGCGGACAAAGCCAGCAAAATCAAGCGATGCCCCTCGCCCAAGCCACCGATGCACTCCAGCAGTGGATCGGTCAACTCGGAAGCGAGGAAGAAAACGATCGCGTCCTTCAGTTGATCGATACCATCCTCCCCGTCGCCGTCGCAGAAGGGAAGTATCGTCTCCAAGCAGCGGCGGCCGCAAAGACCTCCCCTGCCTCAACCTCGAATACCAACCAACAGGCGGGCAACCTCGAGATCCAGATCTATTACGGCGAAACGGAAACCCGAGTGAATGTCGTATTTCCGCCCATCTCGCGAGAAGTTGATACCCCAGCCGTAACGATTCTTCGTCAGCTCTTCGAGGTCCTGAGCAAAAACGATGTCAGCCAGGACATGGTCAACCGACTGCGCGACCGCTCGCAGATGGCGACCGACGACGTGGAATTCTGGCGATGGTATCTAGCGTCCGTGCTGTGGTGGTCCGACGAACAGGACGAAGCCATGCAGATCGTAACGAAAATCATTGCGGAACATCCCAATGAGCCCAGAATGCAGTTTCGATGGGCCTCGTTGTTGGAGTCTCGCGAAGAGTTTGAAGAGGCGTTGTCAACCATCGACCAGATCACGCCTCGCGATCAGAATCAACTCATCCGAAGGGAAACCGATGCACTGCGACTCGCTGAGCGAATCGGTGACACCGACCGAGCCAAGCAATCGGCCGAGCGGCTGTTTGGTCTACGCCTGACGAGCGATGCCCAAATGCAACTGTTGCCCCAATTGAAACGGCTCGGGATGGATGCCCAAGCCGACGCATTGCTCGCTCGGCTTGAGCGCACATCAGCCCGTCAATCAGGCAACCAAGTGAGATTGATGAGCCTCTATCAATCCCAGGGGAAAACGGAGAGTGCCAATCAAGCGGCGCTTGCGATTCTGAGGCGAAGCGCCTCGCCGTATTCTGCAACGCAGAACAGCAGCCGCACTTTCAGTCCTCGATCTTTCCAAAGAGGCAGCAGCGGCAACAGCTTCGAGAGAAACGCCGCTCTTGCCCAACTCGCCAACGCCGGTGAGCTCAAGAAGATGATCGAATCGCTGAAAGAGAAATTAGCCAAGTCGCCTGACTCGATCTACACGCTTGAGCAACTCATCGAGTACTCTGCGGCGGCTAACCAGGAAGAGCAAGCCGACGAGTATTTAACCAAAGCGATTGCGCTCCGCCCAGACTCATATATCTTGCGTTGGAATCTCGCAAACAACCTGATGGAAAGGAATAAGTACAACGAGGCTTGCGATCAGTACCTCATTCTGTTCGATGCGCAACCGACCTGGATTGCAGAAAGCTTTTACGAAGTCTCCAGAGCCTTTTCGCAGGCCAAGCGACAAAAGGAATTCATAGCCAAATGCCAGACGATCGACCTAAAGCGATTTCGTGACCCCTGGCAGTTGATGAATATGGTCCGAAATACCATTCGCGAAGAACCAGGGAGTGCGGAAGCATTTATCCCTTTGATCGAACGCCTTTTCGAGGCCAACCCATCCAATCGCAACTACATCCTTGGCGACCTGGTGAATCAACCGGAACTAGCAAAAAACGAAAAGATCTACGCATTGGTCAAGCGAAGCGTGATCCCCCAGTCGCAGGCCATCGCTGCTTCTGGACCTTGGATGGGGTTGGATAGGATCACGGGATACAATGCAGACGGAACCGTATCGCTCGTGTTCACAAACCTGTTGCAATTGCTCCAATCCAATCCCTCGCGCCGCGAGGAATTAGAAAAAACCATCGAAGCGCAAGTCCAGCGTTTTCCCCAATGGCGGGCTGGTCCAGTTATGTTGGCCTTGATCGATATGGCCGGTGCGAAAAAAGAACAGGGACGCAAGCAATTGGAAACCATCCTGGGAGACGAGAAGTCATGGGACGATATCCCCATCGATACCTGTTGGTTCCTCGGTCAGAAAATCAGCGACTTTGAGCCGTCTGAGGATCTCGCCCTGCGGCTTCTGAAACGAGCGGAATTGAAGCAGGCCAGTCGTCGGACGTCTGACGATTTTCAGTATTCTCCCATCGCCTCGCTGGCCAAGATCGCGAGCAAACGGCCCGAGGAAAGGGCCTACGTCAAGAAGCGAATCGACGAACGCTTGCGGGAACAGGCGAATCAAGCGTCTTCCTATCGGAATGATGAATACCAGGCGTATCAGCGAATTCAAAGAGCGATATCCACAAGCGGCCTATTCCAATCTCTCGCCTATCCGATCGACGCCTACCTGGCCGTCAGAAAGCTAGAAGACGATCCGGACATGCAAAAAGCCGAGAAATTCTATGGAAACACTGGATACTTGAAAACGCAGATAGTCGAACAGATCGCAACCTCCAAGAAGGCGATCACCGACCGCGCCCTGATCGATTCCCTCGACCGCTTGCTACCGGAAAAACAGCGATTGGATCTGATGGTCAGCTATCCTTCGCTAAAAGGGAAAGAGAACCAAAAGATCGAGTCCGGACTGCTTGAAATTTTGCGTCTCGCGATCACCAAGCCGGAAACCATTGAGCTCATCACCGATCGACTCAAGCTGCTCACAGGACAACGACCCAACGATCTGTCGGTCAACCTCGTGCGCGTCCTATGGATGATGGAACAGGACTGCCAGGGAGAGCTCCTCGCCCCGGAGTTGCAAAAACTGCTTGAACTGGCCAAGCTCGAACCGATCGCTCCAGGGCGTCGAGCCAACAACCGACAGCGCCAAGAGGCACAAGGCATCGCGGATCTCTGGATCCTCGCGCGAGAGATTCTCAGCGACCCGAGCACCGTCAATGCCGATGCTCAAACCCCATCTTCAGCCGAGACCCCTCCTATCCAACAACCGCCTAGAACACGCCCGTATGCGTCGCACCCCAAGAGCCGACAACTGGCTCTGCAAGCAGCCAACTTGGCGGCGGAAGCCAGCATGCGCAAGTTAGCGGGTACCGAGCAATACTCGATGCTTCTGGAACTCGCGGAGATGCAAACACAGCAGAAAGACTGGGAGCAAGCCGAAAAAAGTTGGGAGCGTTTGCTCGCTCTTGCGACCACCAAGGCCTCGAAATCGAAAGGCGAACCGAAGACCGAGGATCAGACGGCATCGACCAAGCCAATCCTCGAACCACCGCTGACGATCTCCCAATTCCGTGTCGCGATGAAGGTCTACACCCTGGCCGCCTCCAGCGGTCGCTCGGATATCGCAACCAAGGCATTGACCATGTCGCTTCGCGGCGGCATGCCCGTACCCGACCCGCAATCGGCTCTACCGGATCCATCGCTCGGACTCATGGCGATGGGCCCGCCTGGAGTTAACAACGCACCCGCGAAGGATCCGATCGAAACCGAAGTCCAAAACCTGATCAAAAAGGCGTTTACCTCCGGTAACAATTCATCGGATACGCCCGCCGAGTTGTACGACCCTCTGCGGCTCATCGCGCTTCCAACGAATCGGCCTAACGAAATTCGACTGTATGTCAATTCCACAGCCGTCGAGAGTGGCCGCGCCGAATCACTCGCAACTTCGCTGGTTCGCGCGGCGGCAAAGGCCGGCAAGCTTGATGCTCTTCAACAAGAGGTACAAGCCCGAGAGACCAAGGAAATCCACATCCTGTCGAAGACGGCCCTTTTGGCCCTCATCGCGATCGAGTCTGGGGACATGGCCGCATCAAAAACAGTGCTCGATGAACTCGCACAACAATCGGGAAAATTGGCCACCGATTCGTCTCTGCAGACCGCCGGCCTGGCAGCGGTGCAAGCATTCACTCAGCCCGAGTTGAGGCAGGCGGCCCTACCGATCATGAGGCGATTGGTAACCAAATCCTTGGCGATGGAGATTGCATCGGACCCCTTTTCTTATTCGGATTTGAACCAGCCCCTCATGACCGACTTTGTTACGAGCTTCAATCGCTACCTTGCCGGCCAAGGCGATTCGAAGGGAGTTCGCGAAAATTTCGACGCCGCCCTTCAATCGCGATCGCGCTTCTTGCAGAGGATCGGCGAAGGCGAATACCTGCGCGCCATCCAACGCAAGGATCTCAGAGAACTCGCAAAATACGCTGTGCAAATGGGCCTGAGCGACTATGCATGGGAACTGCTCGGTCGTTGTGCGGATATCCCCGATGCGCCCCAGTACACGGCCTCGGGAGACTCGGAGAATCAGAATCCAGCTCTGGAGTATCTGGTCCGCTGGCAGCTCACTCGACCTGCCCAGGAGCGGTACCGAACATGGTACGAATGGACGATGCCCAACGCACAGCGTTCGACCGTGCGTACGCTCGACAGCAATGTTCGTACCCCCCAGGTTCCGAGCCGGTTCCTCCAGAGCACCGAACGAGGAAAACTCATCGGAGAACCAACACTGAAACCAGGCGTGGTCTCCAATCTGACTCAATTGGTGTCCGCTGCCAATCAATGCAACGAACTGCTGAAACTCAAACAGCAGGTCGAAGCTCTCGATGGAACCACCGATCCGGCCGTGAACATGCTCATGGACTTGATTTTTATTCATGAGAAGAACGATGCCGAGGTCTCGAAGCGCGTTTCACAACGAATGGTCCAGTTGGCGAATCTCAACAATCGGTTATCAGGTGGGGCATCCGGAATCGATTATGCGAAGCTCTCAACGGAAACCGTTCGCAATGCAATTATCCGAGCGGCTTGCAGGGAATCCGGCTATGACAACGAAGCGGACAAACTCCAATCGACCGACCCTCTCGCAGATGCGCTGCGGCCACCTTCGGTTCGCGACGAGACGAATTGGCTGATTGCGAATTACTATTCATGGTGGCGTTATCCTCTCGTTGGCGACTTCACATTGTCATGGGATTGCCCCAATCGAAACCCATACGTTGAGTACGGAGGGGTTCGAATCGATACGCAACAGTCCTCCCTATCCGACTCCAGCGGCCTCATCGGGAACGTTCCACGCGTTCGAACGTTGTCGAACAACCCTCGAGCAGAAATCCAAGTCGCTAAAAATCAAGTGACCTTCAAGATCGATGGCCAAGCGATCACGACGGAATCGTCCTCGGGCACGTCCCCCTGGTTGGCTTTTGGCACCTACTATGGCGCGGGTAGCCAATGGCGAAATCTCCGTATCGAGGGAAATCCATCGATCCCCTCGGAAGTCCCTCTCGTTTCAAGCGACAGCATGGATGGCTGGAGCTCAGCTTTCTTTAGCGAAGAACAAAAACAACCGCGACGCAATCCGAACCGTGCCAAGCCGTTAATCACCCGACAATTCCAAGATCCGAGGATCGATCAAGAAACGAAACCCAAGCCTATTGCTTGGCTGGTGGACCAATCGCAAATTCGAGGCAAACCAATCCCGAAGACCGATCAACGGACCAAAGAGAGTTGGCTGACCTACCAGCGTCCGCTGGCTCAAGGCGAAACCTTCCGCTACGAATTTTTTGCCAACGGAAATCAAATGGTAGCGCATCCGACGTTAGGCGATACGGCCTTGATCCTAAGCCCCGAAGGTCTGCAACTTCATTACGTCCCAGTCAACGAGGCGGTGCGCACCCTTTACGATCTCGATACGGAAACCATGATCGACGTCGAACCGAGCCAGCTCAAGGTCGACAGGCTACCCATCAAAGACCAAGATTGGAACCAAGTTTCCTTGACCCACCAAGAAAAACAGATCGACCTGTCCATCAACGGGCTGCTCGTGTATTCGTTGCCGCTCGAATCCAACACGACGACTCAATTCGGCATCTTTCGCTACCAACATCAAGAGTGCCTTGTACGCAATGCTATCTTGTCAGGACCGTGGCCACAGAGCATCTCCGAAGCGCTGATCGCCGATGTCAATGCCAAGAATCCGGCCTACAGAAATGGGATTCCGACGAATCAGTCCTTCTCGTATCGGGCGGATACTTTGCGACCAGGCGATTGGCGGCAAGCGGCCCAGAACGGGGACCCAGAGAGTCTTCGCACGCTACTGGAATTGGTGCTGCCGACAGATGCCAAGTATCCTCGCATGTCCTTTGAGCTGTCCGAGGATTCGACCGATACAAGCGTGGGGCGTATCCCAATGAAAATGGATTGCGTCGCAGTGGAATTGGCGCGCTGCGCCCAGCGTAACAACCTGTCGGGCGACGTCCTCCAAGCCATCGAAACCTTCGAAAAGAAGAATCCTCAAGCCAAGCGAACTCTCGATGCACTGCGATGCTTGATCGCCATCGAATCGCCTGATGATAAGCCAGCCCGCTTACAAATGCAGGGCCTCATCGAAGCTTTAAACTCGAATGAGAACGACTTGCACGACAACGTCACTCAAACGGCAAATTTCATCGTTGCCAAACGAGCCTCCAGTGTTCCTGGCCTTCGCGATCTGGCCCTTGCAATGACGGAAAAACTCCAAAAGACTGCGATCGAAAAGAGAGACAAAACTCAAAACAAGTCGTTGATGACTCTCACCAACGACCTTTACGGCGACTTGAAATTTGCGATCGAATCGGATTGGTCCCCTAAGAACCCTCCGTCTGGACAGCAGTGGACCATCCTCTCCTCGGCCCGACGAACCTCCACATCGGAACCTGACGCTATACTCCAGACGTCGACCTGGGTCACCAACCGAGGGAAAGCGGCCCACTACGGTGCGAATCAACGAAGCCTCCTGATCTTCCAATCGCCGTTGGTGGGCAATTTTGAAGTCGTTGCCGAACGCACAACTTGGGACCGTCAGGAGATGGCGATCCTCTATGCGGGGCATTCTGCGGAACCCAAGTACGATTTGTCAGCCGTTCTGGTCACCGATTCCAAGGGCCAAACAGAAAAAGGTTCCGCGCTAGAGGTTCCTGGATTTCGAGACAAGGGCCAAGCCCGTTTCCGGATCGCGGCTAGCGATGGACGAATCACAACCTACACCAACGACGTTCAAATTCATGAGCAATCGGTATCGAATGCCTCGTTCCCATGGCTAGTACTCCGTCCGGCTTATCCCGAATTTTGCGGCCAGGTCGAGGATCTCCGAATCATCGGCTCTCCCTCGATCCCCGAGGAGTTGGACCTAACAGGTCAAGATAGCTACATCGGATGGGACGGGAGCGTTACTGGGCGATCCATCGGCCGAGAAAATGAACGTATGGGTTACGATTGGACTTTTAGAGATAACCAACTGATCGCGATATTCAATAGTTCATCCGAATTTTTCGAGTCCTACATTCGCTACAAACGCCCGATGCTCGAGGATGGCGTGGTCGAATACGAATTTCAATATAACGGAACCTCGGATATCCACCCAGCCATTGGCAGCTACGCATTCCTCATCCGTCCGGAGGGAATCCAACTCCACCGGATCACGCCGCTGGCCGATGATGTTCCCGCATTGCTAACCAACAATGCCGCTCCCCTCGAACCTCCCTCCAAACCGCTTGAACTAAAAAAGAACGACTTTAACCATGTTCGATTGGAACTCAAGGGCGATGACGTATCGATCTCGATCAACAACAACCTTGTCGCGACGGTCCGAATCAACGATCCTGCGAATAAACGCCATATCGGCTTGCTCTGCATCGATGGGATTACCAGCGTGGTACGGAACATGAAGTATCGTGGCCAGTGGCCGAAGACTCTTCCTAGTGTCTCCGAACAATGGCTTGCAAAACCCTAGCGAAAACTTGCTGCAAAAACCTTTCAACGACTTATTTCGATCCCCACGGGATACCATTCCATGACTATCGACGACGCACTTCGCCAACGGCTTGATCAATTTCGACACGACTTCCAACAACTAAGGGCCGAAGTCTCCAAAGTGATCGTCGGCCAACAAGAGATCCTTGACGACACCCTCATCGCGCTGATCGCAGGTGGGCATGTGTTACTAGAAGGGGTCCCGGGCCTCGGCAAAACACTCACCGTTCGAACCCTGGCCGATGCAATCGCCCTGGAGTTCCATCGGATCCAGTTCACTCCCGACTTGATGCCAGCGGACTTGATCGGAACGCAGGTCATCGCGGAACGAGGCGATGGACGCAAGGTCTTCGAGTTTCAAAAAGGGCCCATCTTTGCCAACGTTTTGCTAGCCGACGAGATCAATCGAGCTACCCCCAAAACGCAATCGGCTCTGCTCGAAGCGATGCAGGAACATTCGGTCACCGTCGCGGGAACAACCCATAAACTCTCAGAACCCTTCTTCGTCATGGCGACGCAAAACCCGCTCGAAATGGAAGGGACTTACCCGCTCCCCGAAGCCCAACTCGATCGTTTTTTCTGCAAACTGCTGGTCAAGTATCCATCGATGAACGACCTCGAAGTGATTTTGGATCGGACGACGGAAAACACCACGACCCATGCTTCACCGGTGATCAGCGGAGAGCGGATCCTCGAGATGTCGCAACTGGCTCGCCAAATTCCCATCGCACCGGAAATCCGGCGCTATGGAATCGCTATCGTCATGGCAACGCATCCGGATCAATCCCTCGCGACCCCAGCGACGAAGAAGTACGTTCGCTACGGGGCGAGCCCACGTGGATTGCAGGCCCTGATCCTGGGTGCCAAGATCCGTGCGATCCTCGATTCCCGCTACCATGTGGCCCGAGAAGACCTCCGCTTGATGGCCAAACCTGTGCTTCGTCACCGTATGATCCTTAACTTCGAAGGACAAGCCGAAGGGATGACCTCCGACGAAGTCATCGAGCAGATCCTCGCGACGTTGTCAGAATCCGCCATCGCTGCTTAATCGGACATCGCCCCCATGCTTTTTCCACCGGACTTTCTGACCAAGCTCGAGTATCTCTCGATCATGTCCAAACGGGTCTTTCGCGGCTCGCTCTTGGCCCAGCGCCGCACCATGCAACTCGGGTCGGGGATCGAGTTCTCGGACCACCGCGAATATGCAACCGGCGACGATCTTCGTTACCTCGATTGGAATGTGTACGCTCGCCATGGCGATCTCTTGCTGAAACGATTTCAAGAGGAGCAAGACCTACACGTTTACCTGATGATCGACTGCTCGCGGAGCATGGGTTTTGGAAGTCCTCCCAAATTCGATCTGGCTCGGCAATTGACCGCCGCCCTGGCCTACATCGCGCTGGCTGACCTGGATCGTATCGCCGTGGTTGCCTATGCAAACGACATTATCTCGGAGTTCCCGGTAACGCGGGGCAAGGCCCGCATCCTGGCCTTGATGAAGTATCTGGAATCCCTCTCGACGGTCGGTACCGACACGAATCTGTCGAAAGCCGTTCAAGGCCTACTGCATCGCGGAACGCGTAACGGTTTGGTAGTCGTGCTTAGCGATCTTTTCGATACAAACGGATTCTCGCGCGGGTTTGACCAACTGCGCTCGCGGAGATTCGAAGCCCATGTGTTGCAACTGCACGATCCCAAGGAAGCCGACCCCAAGCTGCTCGGGGATGCCGAGCTGGAGGATGTCGAGAACGGATCGATTCGCATGGTGACGATCAATGAGCGTATGCTCCGTCGCTACAAACAACTCTTCACCGATCATCAAACCTCCGTTCGAGACTACTGCCGCAGGTACGGACTAAGCTGCACGCAATCGCCATCGATTGTTCCGTTCGATCAACTGATGATGACCATGATGCGTTCTGCGGCGATTGGGAGCTAACATGACACTCGGAACGCCACTGGCTTTGCTGTTAGCCTTGATCGCGATCCCCATCGTGATCTTCTACATACTGAAAGTCCGATTGCGCCGCGTACCGGTATCCACCAACCTCTTCTGGAGCCAGATCTTCGAGGAAAAGCCACCGAAGTCCCTGTGGCAGAACCTGCGATATTGGCTATCGCTCCTGGCGCAACTCCTGATCCTCGCCTTGCTCGTTCTGGCGATCGCCGACCCGATCCTCTCCTGGCAAACCAAAGGGGCCCGGCGGGTGGTTCTCATTATGGATGTTTCGGCCAGCATGCAAGCCTTCGATAAGGCAACCACGCGATTCGATTCAGCAAAACAGGCCGCACAGCGAGTCCTCGATGGCGTTCGCGAGCAGGATCAAGTTGCCATCCTCACCGCAGGAACACAGCCCGAGGTCGTCCTCGGGATGGGAAATCACGTCCCTTCGCTCCGCCGTGCCATCAACGATCTGCAACCCGTCGATACCCCTGCAAACCTCGGATCCGCAGTCGAACTGGCCGATCAACTCCTGGGTGATGCTCCCAACGGACAGGTGATCGTCTTTACCGATCAAGCCACCCCAAAGAATATGAAGCCTGACAACGAGCCAAAGAAAGCAACCGCCGTCGAATATCGAGCCTTCGGTTCCAACGCCTCGAACGTCGGTATCACCCAGTTTCAAACGCGTCGCAGTATGGTCGATGCCGTGGGCTATGAGTTGCTAGTCGAAGTTCGCAACGCATCGGACCAGCCGATCCAGTGCCGATTGGAAATCGAACTCGATGAGCGCCCAGTGGATATCTTTCCCCTGAAACTCCAGCCCAACGAAACATGGTCTCGCACGTTGGAGAAAACATCCCTCGAAGGGGGTGCTCTCAAGGCCTCGTTGTCCAAATTCGAAACCGACCAGGGGGAAGACCGTTCGAAGAACAACAGGCTCGATGTCGACGATATCGCTTGGGCGATCCTGCCCGATCGCGTCATTCAACCCGTCCTGATCGTATCTCCGGGAAATCTGTTTCTGCAGAAAGTCTTCGAAGCCAATCCGCTGGTTCGTGTGACTGTCCAGAAAGAGATTCCGACCGCGTGGCCTGAGAATACGGTCGTCGTTCTTCACAAACTCATCCCCGACCCACTCCCATCCAACCCGTTATTCATCATCGACCCCGAAACCAACTCGAGCCTTTTTCGCGTCGATGGGCTCATCGATAGCCCCCTTGTGACAGAGCAAGACAAAGACTCGCCGCTGATGACCCATGTGAGACTCGACAACGTGATGTTTCCAGGCACCAAAAAACTGACCTTCCCGACCCAGACCGCCAAGCCCATCGCTTCGTGTGTCGGAGGAGAATCGCTCTTCGCTACGCTATCTCATGGAGATAAGAAAGCCGTCGTCCTGGGGGTCAATCTCGAGCAAAGCGATTTGGCCTTTCGCACCGTGTTCCCGATTCTTGCCAGCAACGCCATCGCGTGGTTCTCGAGCCAAAGCGGTGAGTTGAGCTTGGCGATTTCCGGTGGCGACACAGCCCGGCTGAATCGATCGCTCTCGGCCAGCGCGCCTCCAGAGAATCTGTGGCTGATCTCTCCGGGCCTTCAAGTCAAACGTCAATCCGGTAGCACGGCCGGGCCGTTGAAAGAGACCGGAGTATGGGAGCTGTTCGAGTGGGATGCCAACGAGAATCCGACCGCTGAAACCTTGCGAGCCACCGGAAAACTTGTGGATCGCTATGCGGTCAATCTCGCGAGCTCCAGCGAGACCGATCTTCGAAACGCAAACGAGTCGGATCGAGCACCCATGCAAACCTCGATCGCGTCCTGGTTCTCGTACCCTCCTTGGTATTACCTTGCGATCCTCATCGGCTCGCTGCTTGTCCTCGAGTGGGGCATGTATCAAAGGAGGGTTCTCGCATGACGGCATCCTTTCTGTCGCTTGAGTTCACTCGTCCGTGGCTTTTGCTGCTGTTGATTCCAGCCCTGCTGATGGTTTACTTGTTCTTCCGAGTCAGCCTTACGGATTTTTCGAAGTCCCAGCGGTGGATTTCGCTCATTGCGCGCTCGATCATGCTCGCCTCTGTTGTCCTGGCGATTGCCGGCCTTCACTGGTTGCGGACGACGAAAGAACCGTTCTTTGTGGTACTTAGCGACGAGAGCCAGAGCATCAGCGATGAGGGTTCAGCGGCCGCCAAATCGTTCGTTGAGGCGTTGCAAAGCCAGCCCGGTACACATCGCATCGCCGTTCTCCCATTCGCGGCATCACCCGGCTCCATCATGGATTCCCAAACCTGGCTTCTTTCGAAACCGGACAACGCTCAGGAACCAAACTTGACTTCCAATTCGCTCCAACCCGACCCAGCCGAATCGAATTACCGTCGAGACACCGACATCGCCGCTGCCTTGCAGTCCGCATCAGGGTACATGCCTCCTGGTTATGTTCCGCATATTGTCATGCTGACCGACGGGAACGAAACCCTAGGCGATGCGTTGTCCGTCGCAGGCCAAAGCCCTATCCCGATCTCGACGGTTCCTGTTCCTTCGCCAACCGCGCCGGAGGTCCAGGTTGCCGAAGTGAACGTGCCGGCCGAAGTGCGTGAAGGAGAGCCGTTCATGGTCGAGGTCGTCATTCAATCCAACCACGATGACGAAGGCCTAGTCGAAGTCTACCGAGGCGATCACAAAGTGCTCAGCGAGCGCAAAAAGATCCAAGCAGGTGAGAATCGCTTCCGGTTTCAGCAATCGGTGGATCGCGAGCGATTGGCCGTCTTCCAGGCGCGCGTCTCGGAACTGACCAACGACACACTGCTCGAGAACAACACGACCGCAGGTCTGGTCTATGCCGCAGGCAAACCCCGAGTTCTGGTGATTGAAAGCGATCCGAGCCTGATTCGCGAGTTTGCCTACGCGCTCGAAGACGAAGGGATCCAGGTCGATGTGCGACCACCCCAAGGCATGCCCGATACTCTCGCAGATCTGCAGAACTATGAGACGCTGATCCTGTCCAACGTACCCGCTACGGCTTTGTCGCAACAGCAAATGCAACTGGCGCGCACCTGGGTTCAAGAACTCAGCGGTGGGTTCATCATGCTCGGAGGAGAGCAATCCTTCGGTTTAGGAGGTTACTACAAGTCCACGCTCGAAGAGATCCTGCCCGTGCGCAGCGACTTTGAAAAAGAGAAAGAAAAACCCTCGTTAGGAATGGTACTGGTCATCGATCGTTCGGGCTCGATGTCGGGGGATCGCATCGAGATGGCCAAATCCGCAGCCCGGGCCGCTGTGGAACTGCTGGGCAAAAACGATCAAGTCGCGGTATTGGCCTTCGATCACGAAACCTATGTCGTCAGCGAGATGCAGAGCGCAAACAACAAGGCCAAGATCATCGACGACATCGCCAGAGTCGAATCGGCCGGAGGGACCGATATGTATCCCGCGATGGAACAAGCGTTCGAGATCTTGCAGCGCACGCAAACACGGCTCAAACACGCCATTTTTCTCACCGATGGAATCTCCAATCCGGGAGATTTCGAAGGCATCGCCCAGCAGATGGCGTCGGCCAAGATGACCGTCTCGACGGTGGCCGTCGGGGATGGCTCCGATACCAATATGCTCGAACAAATCGCAAAAATTGGGAAAGGCCGATACTACTTCACCTCAGACCCGGCCCAAGTGCCACAGATCTTTGCCAAGGAGACCGTCACGGCCAGCAAGTCCGCCATCGACGAACAACCGTTCGTCCCGCAGGTGATCCGGACAACGTATGCATTGTCCGATATCGACATGGAAACCGCCCCGTTTCTCTTGGGGTATGTCATGACTCGACCGAAACCGACCTGCGAGGTAATTCTTGCGACCGAAAAGGGTGATCCACTGCTGGTCTGGTGGCGTTATGGACTAGGGATGTCCGTCGCTTTTACTTCTGATGCCAAATCTCGCTGGGCCGCCGAGTGGATGACATGGCCAGGCTACGGCAAGTTCTGGACTCAAGTCGTTCGACAAACAATGCGCAAAAGCGATGGCCGAGGCATTTCGATCGCGGTCGATCGATTCGGTAACGATTCTCATTGGTCCATCGATGCCGCGAATGAACTCGGCAGTTTCCTGAATCAAGCCGACGTCGAGCTGAGTGTCATCGGCCCACAGATGAAACGAGAGACCAAAAAGATATCGCAAGCCGCACCGGGTCGATACATCAGCGATTTGAAAGTCGAGGAGCCGGGCGCCTATCATGTCGACATCGCCGTCAAAGAGAATGGACAGGTCAAGTATCGCCAATCGCGCGGTTTGATCCGAGGTTATAGCGACGAGCTGCGGATCCGTCCCACCAACGAAGATTGGTTGCGAGAGGTCGCCAAGGTATCGGGGGGACGATTCAAGACCGATGCAAAGCAGTTGCTCGAGGATGACGGTAGAACGGCACAGCGACCCGAGCCTTTGTGGCCTTGGCTGCTGGCACTCGCCAGTGCCACGCTCGTGCTCGACGTGGCACTGCGCAGGCTGACCTTATTCTAAAGCAGCCCGTCCAAGCGCAATTGCGATCAATCGCAGAGCATTCATGACTATTCACTAAATGATTTGAGGAGCCACGAGGATGGTGCAACGACAAGTCCAAAGATCTACCACCGAACGGGCCACGGTGTTTTTCGCCGTGCTGACCGGATTGTCGATCGCTCTCGGAGCCAGCACGATAGCGTACGGTCAACAAGCTCCCGAGGCGGAGCTCGTTGGGCACTGGCCGCTGATCGGTCATCCCCGCGATGTGTCTCCATCGAATCTCCTGACGACTGCCACCGGACTGGACTTCGCGGCAGATGAAAAATCGCCTGAGACGAACCTCGGAGCTCGCTTCGATGGCCGTAAGTCCTTCGCGGAGGTGGCCGATGCTCGCAAACTACAGCTCGGTAAGCAGCCGTTCTCGATCTCCTTATGGGCAGAGATCGACGACGATTTTGGGGATCCCGTCGGGGATTTGATCAGTTGCTATGATTCGAAGGAGCGTCGTGGTTTCCATTTGGGGATCTACAGCCATGGAGGCGTCACCAACAGCCAGCCAAACGCGAGACAGGTCCACTTTGGGATCGATCAATCCAAGGTCGAGAGCGAATTTACCGATCACGGTCGACTCGGAGATGCCATTTATGTGTTCTCCCTGTGCGTGCATAACGGACGGCTGTACGCTTCGACATGCCATGCAGATGCAAATCAATCCGGACGGGTTTTTCGATGGGAAGGTGCCGACCGATGGACCGATATGGGGAGCCCTGATCGAGCCAATGCGATCTCGGCCCTAGCCGTGTACAACGGCAGCTTGTATGCAGCCTCATCCAAATACAGACTTGCCGGATCGAGCCTCTCAGAGTCCCAAAACCAAGCCTTGGGTGGCAAGGTGTATCGCCTGACCGAAGCCGATCAGTGGGAGGACTGCGGCTCGGTATCCCCGGAGACCGAAGCGATCGCCTCGCTAGTCGTCTTCCGAGGCCAACTCTACGCCAGTTCGCTCTACCGACCTGCCGGCTTCTTTCGATACGAAGGTGCTCAACGCTGGACTCCATGCAGTACCCCAGACGGAAAACGGGTCGAAGCAATGACCGTTTTCAACGATGCACTCTACGCGACGAGCTATGACGAAGGGTCGGTATTTCGATTCGATGGACAGGACTGGAAGCTCGTAGGCGCGATCCCCGAAGCAACCCAGACGTACGGATTCGGTATCCACCAAGGTGACCTTTATGTCAGCGAGTGGCCCAAGGCGCGTGTGTTTCGCTACCGAGGCGAATCCGATTGGGTCGATACCGGGAAACTTGGGCAGGAACTCGAGGCCATGCCGTTGCTCGTGTACAACGGTAAGATGTATGGCGGTACGTTACCGCTCGCGGAGATCTATCGCTATGACGGAGATGAAAACTGGACCCGGTTTGGCCGGGTCGATAGGACGCCAGAGGTCAAGTACCGACGGGCCTGGTCGATGGCTGTGTATCAAGGACGATTGTTTGTCGGGACGTTACCTTCGGGTCGGGTGCTATCGATCGAAACCGGTCGGAACGCCACGTTCGACCGCGCACTCAAAGCGGGTTGGCATCACATAGCAGCCGTGCGAGGCGAGACTGCATTGAAGCTTTATGTCGATGGAACGCTGGTGGCTGAATCGTCCGGTATGAAGGCAGAGGATTACGACTTGAGCATCGATGAACCACTCCGGATCGGTTTTGGGGCTCAGGATTATTTTCGCGGCAGGATCTCGGATGTTCGATTGTACCGAGGGGAACTGACCGCACCTGAAATCGAATCGAAAGCGGCATTGAATCCGACCGATGCACTGCGGAATAAGTAGACGTCTATCGTCGACTGTGAACCAACGCTCGCCTGCGGCGGGCCTCATGGGTCTTGGACGTCATTGACGACGGACTTTGTTGACATCGTTGACATCGTTGGCTGCAGTTTCAAACAAGGCTTGCTTTCGAGGCAGGCACGGTCACCATCGTCGCAAGATGCTCCTTACCAAAAACGAAACGTCCCTCAAAACGGTTCTGGGAATCACGACTCGAGTTGTCTGTGCAGCTTGACCATGCGCGACCCAATTGAGCGACGAATATCCCTGCAAACAAATCCTCACCAACAGACTCTAGATCGCCTTCAGGACCCCAAAGAACATCGCACTCGGAAAAATCTAGCCATTGACCGGCCAGGCCATACCAAGCCTTAAAAACGCTTTCCTTGGCAGAGAATAAAAGCCGATCCCAATGCAATCGAGACCCTCCTCGCAGATAAATCTCTGCTCGTTCCCGAGGTGTAGATATGACCGTGAGTATTCCCTCGCCTAGTGGAAGGTTTTCCTCGGCATCGATACCGATCGAAGCGAGGTCCACCGATCTTGCCACTGCTGCGGCACAGTAGCCAGTGCAGTGGGTGATGCTGCCGGTGATCCCCTTAGGCCAAATGGGTTCTCGCTGAGGACCTATCCGGATCGGACACGGGGAAATCCCAAGCTTGAGAAGCGATTTTCTTGCGCAAACCCTTCCCGTCGTGAATTCCCTAAGTCTCTTCTCGACGACGGCTCCAAGGCATTCTCTTTCCTCTGAGAAAAGCCCATCATCGCAAAACTCATATCGAACATCGATTGCGACACGTTCCGGTACGATGGTTTCAAGCATGATCGCTGGTCTCCAATCCTTTGACCGACTCCTTGATGATTCGGCTAATACGTTCGATCTGCTCCGAACGGAGAATGGTATCGTGATCACCTTGAACTCGATGTACATCCACATGGGTTGCAATTTTCGACCAGCCTAGATCGGGCGATAAATGATGGAATAAGGGGCGCGTCACCGCTCGGAAAAGTGTCACCCTGCCGCGGTAATTCTTGGGCTCGTAATCAATAAAACTTTGAAAGATGCAACCAAGGACCTTGCGGCGATAGTCATGCGATTTCTTAATCCCAAACTCATCCTCAAAAGTATATTTCGTTTCGCCATGAGCGTGTATCCGTCGACCAAAGTAACGGATTTTACGATTCACCCTGGCGACGGTTTTTCGGAAATTATCAGGTCTACAATTTGCCGCTATCCAACGAGGAAGATTGATCGATATGCGCGCTAGATGAACTGCGACCGAGCCAAGCTGCCGATAGGAAAAGTCGGGTTCGATGCCGGTGTCGATCACCCCACAAAAATCAACTGCTTGACCTTGTTCCTTGAGTTGCCTTGCGATTTCAAAGCCTAAGATCCCACCATAGGAGTAGCCGAGCAATCTGTAAGGGCCCAGGGGCTGATGCGCTCGAATGACTTTTAGATACTCGCTAGCAGTCCGACTAAAATCAGTATAAGTCTCAAGAAATCTAGGATCCAGATTTGGCTGTAGCCCAACGACATTGCTTCGATGCTCAACGCGATCGACCAACTCTTTCGAATACAGCAATTCCCCGTTCAATCCGGGCATGACAACTAGGGGATGTCCATTCTTGCTACTCGACAGTTGGACGATTCGGGCTATCGGCTGGTCCTCGATCGATGCATCGATGAACTGGGCAATTTGCGCGATGGTTCCTTGCTGAAATAGGATCGACAGAGGTAGTTCACGTCCAAGGCGGTTATTGATTTCGGAAAACAGCCTCACGGCCAGTAGCGAATGTCCTCCCAGGGCAAAGAAGTTGTCGTGGATTCCGATCCGTTCGATGCCCAGGACCTCCGACCAAACCTGAGCCAATTGCTCTTCGACCCCATTCCGAGGAGGCGTGTACTGATCTTGGACACCGACATCCTTGATATCGGGCAAAGGCAAAGCCCGTCGATCGATCTTACCGCTTGGAGTAAGCGGTAGCGTATCGAGCCTGACGAACGCCGCAGGGACCATGTACTCAGGGAGTTTCGAACCAAGGAACTCCCGCAATTCGAAGATGCTCGGGTTTGGATCCCCACGGAGTGTGTAGTAAGCGACGAGCCTTTTATCCCCAGGACGGTCTTCGCGAAGGACCACGACGCACTGAGCGATGCTCGAATGCGAACTGAGCATCGCTTCGATCTCTCCGAGTTCGATCCGAAAGCCACGCAGTTTGACTTGATGGTCGATGCGCCCAAGGTACTCCAACGTGCCTCCCCACCGATGTACAACTCTCCAGGAACTCCAATCGGTAAGAGATCGCGATGGGAGTCCAGTACATACACTTGAGTGTTGGATACTGGACGACCGATGCAACACACCGGATTCTGGTCAATCGATTCGATAGCGGTCGAAAGGATCGTCGCTTCCGTTGGTCCATAGAGATTCCATAACGAGCAACAACGCGTTGCCAGTTGAACTGAGAGGCTTTGGGAAAGCTGTTCGCCTCCCGTTAATACGTTCAACGCAGGATCACCCTGCCATCCTCCATGAAGCAGCAAATCGAGTCTCGATGGGGTTGAAAACAGCCAAGTAAATCGCTTAGATTCGAGGCGATTTTTCAAAACTCGCACGTCACTAAAAGCATCACGCGAAGCAACTTCCACCAATCCAGATGCGGTCAACGGAAGAAGGATCTCTAGTAGTGATATATCAAAACATGGCGTCGATATACTCAGCAATGAATCCCCTGGAGAGAAATTCAATCTTGATGCCATATCGGCGAGTAGATTCACCAAAGACCGATGTTCGATCATGACTCCTTTGGGTTGGCCCGTAGACCCAGAGGTAAAGATGATGTAGGCCAATCGATTCGGATTATACGCAAGATCCAGATTCGACGAATCTTCACAGGCAATCTCATGGGCATCTTGATCGATGCAGATATCCAGTCGCTTGGTGGTAGGAAGCTTAGCATGCAGTGGAGATTGGGTCACAAGATGCTTGACCTCGGCCAATTCGAGCATGTTCTCCAAACGTTTCACCGGATAGTCGGCATCGAGCGGAACATAGGTTCCTCCGGCCTTGAGTATTCCCAGGATCGAAACGACTAGGTCTAGCGAACGATCAAGGCACAGTCCCACCGGGGTTTCGTCACCAACACCCTGCGTTCGTAAGTAACGTGCCAAGCGATTCGATCGGGCGTTGAGCTCTGAGTAGCTCAGTTGCTGATCCTCGAAGACCAGCGCCACTGCATCGGGTATATGTTCGACTTGCTGCTCGAACAACTGGTGCACACAAAACTCTCGCGGATACTCGCAAACAGTGTCGTTGAACTCAATGAGAAGCCTGTCACGCTCTTGATCCGGGAGAATCGAAAAGTGATCAATCTTTTGATGCGGTTGTGCGACGATCGACTCCAGGAGTCGTGCGTATTGGGCGGCCATCCGCTCGATGCTCTGCGAATCAAACAGATCCGTGCTGAAATACAGAGCGCCTGAAATGTCGCCTTGATCCCGAATCAAGTGCAACTCCAGATCAAATTTCACCCGAGCCGTGACGAAACGAGGATCGAAAACCTCCAGGTTTTTCAGCTCTAATCGAGACGTATCGCCCGAGAGCAGTTGAAACATCACCTGGAACAGCGGCGGGCGGCTCATGTTCCTTTCGGGTTGCAAGTCCGCAAGCAACACCTGGAGAGGCAACTCCTGATGATCGTAAGCTGCCAGAGACTTTTGCCGAACTCGGCTCAATAGCTCTTGGAAGGTAGGTTCACCGGTCAAATCGGCTCGGATCACCAACGTGCTGACGAAGAAACCTATGAGATTCTCGAGTTGAGTATCGCTACGACCTGCAAACGGAATCCCTACAGCGAAGTCCTCTTGATTGCTGTATCGGTACAATAACACTTCGTAGGCCGCCAACAGCAGCATCTGAAGGGTTACTTGCTGGCTCTTAGCAAGCGATTCAAGGCGACGGGTCAAGGATTCATTAAGCTCGATCGGTACCGAAGATCCACGGTAACTCGACATTGCAGGCCGCGGCCGATCGGTCGGAATCTCCAAGGCGGGGAGTCCCTTGAGCTCCTGGCGCCAGTAACTCAAAAGCCCCTCGAAACGTTCGGCACTGAGCGTTTCTCTTTGCCAAGCCGAGTAGTCGATGTAGGTAACAGGCAGGGGATCCAGCGGAATGATGCCCGAATTCTCGGTGGAGGGATCCAGATAGTGCCCATACAGGGCAGAGAGTTCTTTGGTAAACACATCCATCGACCAACCGTCGCTGGCGATATGGTGCATGGTAACGAGCAGTTGATAGTCTTGGTCAGCGATTCGCAATAGCTTTGCGCGAATCATCAAATCGCACGTCAGATCAAACGGACAGTCCGCCTCGGCATGGCAGATCCGAGCGACGTTGAGTTTTTGGTCTTCGGGGCTAAGTCCCCGCAAATCTTCGATGTTTAACTCAAATCGTTCCCGTCCTCGAACCAATTGAACCGGAGTATTTCCATGTTGGAAAAACACGGTTCTTAAAGGTTCATGCCGAGCGACGATCGCCTCAAGAGCTTTGCGTAGAGCTTCGTTGTCGAGCGACCCACGAAATCGCCAGGCTATCGGGATGTTGTAGGCTGTCAGCGAACCTTCGAGCTGTTCAAGGAACCATAAACGTTCCTGGGCATAAGAAACGGGTGCTGGTTCATCAGGATTTCGGCAGACAGGCCGAAGGGGTAATAACGCATGCTTAGAACCACCAATCCGCTTCGCCTCGATCTGTTCGGATAGCTGCGCGATGGTCGGCTGTTCGAAGATCAGCCGGACACCCAAAGGGACGTCGAAGATTTCCGAAATACGGCTTGTGAGCCTCACGGCCAGCAGCGAATGCCCACCCAGGGCAAAGAAGTTGTCGTGGATTCCGATGCGGTTGATGCCCAGGACTTCCGACCAAACTTGAGCCAATTGCTCTTCGACCCCATTCCGAGGAGGCGTGTACTGGTCTTGGACACCGACATCCTTGATATCGGGCAAAGGCAACGCGCGCCGATCGATCTTACCGCTTGGAGTAAGCGGTAGCGAATCGAGCCTGACGAACGCCGCAGGAACCATGTACTCGGGGAGTTTCGAACCAAGGAACTCCCGCAATTCGAAGATGCTCGGGTTTGGATCCCCGCGGAGTGTGTAGTAAGCTACGAGCC
>JAJTFB010000148.1 GCA_021300015.1 Pirellula sp.
CCAGCGATCTCTGGGGCACCGAGTACCCACTCCACGTCCGCAATATCTAATCCATGCTCGGCAATGTGCTGAATGTTCCCATCGGGATCATCGTCAGCATCCCAAAGTATCGAACTGTAGAACATGGGCTTCCCATCGAAACGTCAAGCGGATGCCTCCGAATCCAATTGCATTATAGGAGGCAGTCAGAGCTAGTCAATTGACTAGTGACCATCCCTGCTAAATAGCTCCACATCAATCCAGGTGCGCTAGGGGAATGATCTGCTTATCAGAACAATACTCTAAGGAGCCAAGCCATTGAAAAAACGCTGGGACTGTCCTTGGGTTTTGTTCGATCCCGGAGGGATCCAAGCCATTAGCCGGTGGTAAGCGCAGCGCCACCTCCGGTCTCCGGTTCATGCTCACTCGCTAATCAATGACTCTTGACGACAAAACTCGGGGAGCGTCCCCGCGTTTTTTCATTGCCCTCCGGGCTGAAGAGCGATGCTGGCGCATCGCGAACAGAAGAGGGTGTTGGTGCTGGTGCCTGATTCCGGTGGCTTACGCACACCGGCAGAGATGTGCCGCCCTCCGGGCTGAAGACCGATGCTGGCGCATCGCAGAGATGTGCCGCCCTCTGGGCTGAAGACCGCATTAGCCCCCTGGCGCTGCGTTGGATTTCGGCGGAATCTCGCGAAGCAAAAATTCGACGGCATCTTCCACGCACTTGGGATCCTGCATCAGAAACGAATGCAGCACCGGATAGGTTTTCAACTCCGTCATCCCATCGAGCTTGGTCTCTTCGACGGTCACCACCGCATCATTAGGCCCGTCCAAAAGCGGGTTTTGGATCGTCGAGCCGGTCAGGTCACCTGCGATGATTTTGAACGGACAGGGCGGGATCCCCAAACTCGAGCTCAGGCCATCCCATTGCGGCCCGAGCTGCATGCCCGACTTGCCGGTGACCATTTCGAATAGGCCCAAGTAAGACAACCGCTTGGCAAACGAGGACCCTTGGTTCGGCGGGCCCATCATCACCACCCGATCGATACGCTTGAGGATGCCTTGAGGATCCCCCTGCTCTGTCCACTGGGCGATCGCAAGTCGCGTGACGATATTGCCCAAGCTATGCCCAGAAATTTTCACGCGAGGTTTGCCCGGAAGGTTTTCTACCAACTCGCGGAACGCTTGGGCATGCGAGGCGATCGTCGAGCGGGTGCTGGCATATCCGAATCGAATGATGGCAAACGAATCGGCTCGCTCCTTCTGGCCAATTTGAGCTAACAATTCCTCCTCGACAGGCTTCATGCTCGAACTCGTCCGCATCAAGCCATGGAGCAATAGGAACACCTCGGTAAGCTCCTGAGGCTTTTTATCTTGAGGGCCCTGAGTCTCTTTCTCCTGAATCTGTTGGAGCAATTCGAGCATCGCCTCCTTGGTCCCCCACCCTTTGCGGACCGAACCTGGATCGATCAATCGCCAATGCTCGAGCGTCGGGTTGTATTGCAACCGATAACCGTTCCACCAACGGTGATCGGTCCAGAACTGCTTGCCACCGAGGGTCGGCAACTCCAAATTCCAACGCTTCCCATTGCCTTGAATCATCGTTTCCCAAGCCTTTCCCCATTGAACATCGATCCGATCGTCTTGGTCTAGTTGGTCTGGTCGGTCTGGCTCCTCCAAACCCGGCGTTTGGGCCAGAGCCGATATCGGTTGCAAGACAGGGATCGAGCTGGACAACCCACCGACGAGCGCACCGAGCCAAACCAAACGCACTAGCCTATGTCGATCAAACATGGACTTCTGCACTGAGCCTCCCTGACGCGTCGGTTCGAGCCAAGATCGGCTCGATCACTTCGGTGAGAAATTCGTGGACTTGTCGCTCGGCCCGCCCGGTGTACTGCTCAGGGGCCATGACATCCGTCACTGAAATATTCGCAAAAGCAGGATCTCCAGCCAGCCGATCGAGCAGGTCGTTAGGCATCCCTTCTTGCTTGACCCGCAATGCGGCCGCTTGGCTGTGCACGCGGATGACTTCATGAAGATGCTGACGATCGCCGCCGGCGGCGACCCCTGCCATGAGCAACGACTCGGTGGCCATAAAGGGGAGTTCTTCGCGAAGGTTCCTTTCGATGGTCTTTGGGTAGACGACCAAACCTTGGGATACGTTCTCCAAGAGGATCAAGCATGCGTCGATGGCCAGGAACGCTTGCGGCATCACAAGCCGCCGGTTGGCACTATCGTCGAGGGTGCGCTCCATCCATTGCGTCGCGGCCGTCATGACCGGACTCGATTGCAAACTCATCGCAAAACGTGCCAAGGAGCACATCCGCTCGCTTCGCATGGGGTTGCGCTTGTAAGCCATCGCCGAGGATCCAATCTGGTTGGTCTCAAAGGGCTCTTCGATTTCCTTGCGATGCGCCAAGATCCGCAAGTCCGTCGCGATCTTGTGGATCGAGGTGGCAACCCCACTGAGCGTGTCGGTCAAATAGGCGTCGATTTTCCGAGTATACGTTTGGCCTGTGACCGCATAAGCCCCAGGGAATCCGATTTTCTGAGCGATCCTGCGTTCAAGCTCCCGAACTTTTTCATGGTCCCCGTCGAACAACTGCAGAAAACTCGCTTGGGTCCCGGTCGTCCCCTTGGCACTGCGGGCCAACAAACTCGATAGACGATGGTCGATCTCAGCAAGATCCAGAACCAGGTCGTACATCCATAGCGTCATCCGCTTGCCGACGGTTGTCGGTTGAGCAGGTTGCAAATGGGTGTAGGCCAAACAAGGCAATCCGGCATGCTGTTTGGCAAAACCTGCCATCGCTTGCAAACAAGAAAGCAAACGCTGGCGGACCATCTTCATCGCATCGCGAAAAATCATCAGGTCCGAGTTGTCCGTGACGTAACAACTCGTGGCCCCCAAGTGGATGATCGGCATCGCATCGGGACATTGATCCCCATACGCGTGGACTTGGGCCATCACATCATGACGCAATTTGCGTTCGTAGCCGTTTGCGACCTCGAGATTCAGCGTGCTTCGGAACGCCTTCAACTGATCGATTTGAGCATCGCTGATGGGCAGCCCAAGTTCCTTTTGTGTCTCAGCCAAGACGATCCACAGCTCCCGCCAAAGCTTGATGCGGTGCTCGGTACTCAGGAGTCGAGCCATTTCCTTGGAAGCATAACGGGTGATCAATGGGTTTTCGTAGAAAGCGTCGGACACTGGGTTCTCTTTCTCGTAGGCAGTCGCGTCGGTCTGGAACAATCGATTCGTCTTTCCCTTGATCGCCAAATCGCGTATGGAAAAGTCTATGCAAGAATATACCATCCATCGAAGCAATCGTCGTTGCCACCGGACCGACCGAGCCCTTGCGCCGGGCGAATGCTATTACTCGGCGGTCGTGGCCCAAGGCAGTTCGTTGGTTCGGCAGGATTTCTCGCTGGAAGCCTGGACCGGCCCTCCAGAGCAAACCGTCGGCTGGTGGTCTTGCCAGGTCCCTGAAAAAACTCCAGGCAAAGCCAAACCTGCTCCCACGCACGTTTTGCTAGCAACCCTCGAAGCTTTATTGGAGGATCCAGGCAAAGCCGAACTTGCCTATCTTCTCTGCCTTCTGTTGGTCCGGCGTCGAATCCTGAGCGAACCGACTTCGATGAAACTCGATTCGGAGATACTACCGGAGGAATTGCTCGTATTGCACTTGACCCACTCCCCTACAAACCGCGACTTTAGCATTCCGGTCTGTGACCTGGACCTTGAGCAAAGCGAGTTGCTCGAGGCCGAACTGAACCAACTGCTCTTCAGCGAGTCCTAATGCGCTCCGTCAATTTCGGCAAAGCCATTCCCTTCGCTGCCCTTCGAGCCGCCCGGCTCAAGTGTGCGACGGGTGTTTTCCTCAAGGGACTCGAGCGTTCTCGATGGCTCCTGGCCGCTGCCGTCTTATGCATGACCACCGGAGCGACGTGCATCCCCAAACGCCCTTTGGCCGAATTCCAACCGCAGCCGATCTTCACCGCCCCACCGTCGATCGAGCAGATGGCTCAGGTGGTCAACCGATCCAAGAACATCCAATCCTTGCAGTCGAACTTTGTGACCATCAATCCAAATCAAATTCGCAATCTCGACGCGAGTTTGGTTTGGCAGCGATCGCGGAGATTCAAAATCTCGGGTGGGATTTCCCGCATGATGGGGAACAACTTCGAGGTTGGCAGCAACGAGCAGTGGTTTTGGATGAGCGTGCGCGATGGGATGAGACCCCAACTGTTCTTTGCTCGCCATGACGAGTTCGAAGCGCAACCGATCCGAAGGATTTTGCCGGTCTCGCCTCTTTGGATTCTCGAAGCCCTTGGCATCAGCGAACTGGACCCTTACCAAGTCCTCAGCGCGCCGATTCCGCGCCCTGATGGAATGCTCGAACTGACCACGCTGGCCCCGAGCGCCACGGGGAGTTACACCCGCACATTGGTGATGGACCCGAAGTTCGGTTTCTCGCGACACGTCTACCTGAAGGATCCTACGGGGCGATTGGTCGCCTCGGCCAACCAAAGCGATCACAACTTCTACTCGTCGATTTCGATGGCACTGCCCCACCGGGTTCTGATCCAATTGATCCCTGCGATCGATCCACCCACGGAGATCGACGTGACGATCGGCAGTTATGTCATCAATGCATTGGACACCAACTCCAACGTCAACTTTGACCTACCGAACCAAAACGGCTACGAAGTGATCAATCTAGTGCAATTCAATCAGGGGCTTCCGCAGGCCGTCACTCCGATCCAAGTCGCCCCTCCTGGTGCGGTAGCCGTTCCGCCCCCGGCGGCCCCGCAGCAACTCCCTCCGACGGCCTACCGCGGGGTCCCTTGGGATGGACGACAAGTCCGCTAGGTGCTGACCGCGCATGGAGATCCTGGCTGTTCAGGAGAATAAACGCAAAGGTGCAAAGGCGCAAAGTCGCAAAGGAAGATTCTGGCTGTTTTAGCTCTCTTCTTCTCTTCTCTGTGTCCTCGGGTGCCTCTGTGTTTCCCTTTCTTCCCTCTGAAAGACCCATCATTGGAACACAGCCTAGCCCTCTACTCCTGTTCCTGCACGATCGCCTTGCCATACTCGTCGAGTTTGATGTCGGCCACGGCGGTCTTATGCTTGGCCACATGAAGCAGATCCGAATAGATCGGATCGGCCTGAGACTTTTGAATCGAAGCGACCGCCGATGCGACCTCTTTGAGGTACCTCAAAAACACATTCCGTCGATTTCCCTGGGCGGCAATCGCTTGACGCTTTCTCAAAAAGCTCGCCAGCGAGCGGCCGATGTACTGGATACCGAGCCGGAGCTCTTTTTCCAGTTCGGGCGTCGTGGCGATCGCTTCTTTCGATTCACTCGTAAAGGGAACCCAGACGCTGGCCACGTGGACGATCAAGGTCACGGGTCCCATCGGCAAGGAGTTGCGCGATTGAGAGAGTCCGTAAGGACGCCAGTTGGTGTTCAAGACCGCTTGGGTGATCGCGCAGGCCGACTGCTGGAACTGCAAGGGGACTCGGTTGGCAAACCGATAGATCTGCATCGATTGGCCTTCGGAGATATTGATCTCACGCATCACCGTATGAAGTGTATCGAGCTGGGTTTTCGAGAGCTTTTGCGGACTGCATCGCGTCGGTAGTTTCGTCTCGGTGATGATCCTCTCGGCCGAGTCCGAACCGATCCCTGCAAAGGTATCGATCAGGAACTTGCGGAGCGT
>JAJTFB010000046.1 GCA_021300015.1 Pirellula sp.
GCCGGTGTCTACGAAACAGCGCGTTTCGTTGTCGTACACGGTCACGGACCAGAACTGAGCAACCGGTGCGTCCTTGGGAACCTTCAGGTGGTAACTATTGCTTCCGTTGAGCCATTGTCCCTGATTGTCTTTGGCGGCTTCTAGGTAGAGTTGTCCAAACCCGACGGTCCGGCCCATCATCCCAACGGAAACACCTACCGCTTCGTAGAACCAAGAGGTCCGCTCGTCGAGTTGTGTATGGTATTGGGCTTCTTGATTGGTTTCCTTGAGAAACAGCGAGATATCCCAATGCTTGTTGGGCCAGACTTTCGCCCCTTGAAAACGTTTCTCGTAGGCGATGGTTCGAGCCATCACCTCGCCCGTTCTCGAAGCGTCCAAGAGGATCTTTTTTTGCCGTTCGGTCGGAGCAAACGGCTTGCCCTTTTCAATCCCCAGTGGCTGAAGCATCCCCATGATCATCCGATCGCGCTCGTGGACGGGTTCTTCGTTGATGATCTTCGAGAGCCCTTCCCAGTAATCCAAACCGCGAGGTTGTACACCGGACCATTTGCGGCCATTGGGAGATACATGCCGAGTCGGTGTTGGATTCGCCCGCTGGCTGTAAGGATAGATTTTCAAGCCATCGACAAGCGCCCTGGCCTTGATCGGGTCGGACTCCAAGGCTCGGTGAGCCGACCATATGTTGACCGTCGGGGAGCGAAATACGTAATAGCCTTCGGGTTGCATGTCCGGGTCGTCAGGACCGAGGATCAGGTACTTGCCCCCGGCCCCTTTGTCTGGTCCGGTTTGCCCTGAGTCGGTGATCGGCCGTTGCCAGAAGTCGGTGAATCCACCTGCGGTTGCTCCGGCAGGGACCTCAAGGACCAGTGGGCCGGTTTCCTTCAGGTTCGGAAACGCCATGATGTACGGTGTGGTCGCATTGGCTGTCAGCAGTCCCAATTTGTCTTGGAATGTGATGTAGTCGACGTAGTCGCACTTGCCCGCACCGAACTTGACCAGATGCTCGTTTTGCCATTGCTCCATGGCCATCAGAGGCAAGGCCCAGAGGTAGGCCTGACAGGCTCGTTGATAATCGATATCGTCGAAGACCTTCTGCGCCGTCTGGGCCGTTGGGTATCCGTTCGCGAGTTCAAGTACACCTAGACGGGTTTCCACGCCACCGGTCGTTGGAAGCAATGGAGCGTTGGGAGTTTCTTGGGCCTCGAGCGTTGTCGGTGCGCAGGCGGTGAGCGCAACGATGGCACTGGCGATCGTTCGGCGAAAGGGGTTCATAGGTTGCTTGCTTTTGTTTTTGAATGAAGAGGGTTCGGTCAACTTCTGAAAAGTTCGAGAACCAGTCTCTACTGCAGAAACCGACTGGTCAAGTCCCCAAGAGTGCGAGGTACAACCTCAGAAATTGGAGTGGAAATACTCTGGTTGTAGAGTGGTTTTTTCAGCGTAAATTCGCTCGGAGCCCGGAGGGCGGCAAGTGCCTGCCGCCGCGCGTAAGCCGACGGTCTGCTGCGTCAGACTCAGGTACGAGGAGAGTTTTTCAGAACGTTCAAGCCCAAGGGGGTAACCATTCGGCCTCGTTGGGTTCGGATGATCATTTCCGAACGGAGCAGGAACGGTTCGACTTCGTCCTCGAGGGTGTCTGAGGAGATGCCCATGGTATGAGCGATGGCCTCGAGGCCTGCGGGTCCACCTGCGAAGACTCGAACGATCGTTTCGAGGTACTTGCGGTCCTGGCGATCTAAGCCTTGCGAATCGATGCCGAGCATTTCGAGGGCGTTCTGGGCGATCGTTAAATTCACTCGGCCATCGGCCTTGCTCATCGCGTAGTCGCGGACCCACAGGAGTCGACCGTTGGCCACGCGAGGGGTACCTCGTGAACGCTTGGCGATCTCCATCAAGGCGTCGTGTTCGACCTGCACGCGAAGTTTATCCGCATTGCGCTCGAGGATGCGGACCAAGTCCTCTTGGGTGTAATAGCTCAGATGCTGTCGGATGTGGAACCGGTCACGGAGCGGACCGCTGAGCATTCCGGCACGAGTCGTCGCGCCGATAAGGGTAAAGGGTTGAAGTTTGAGATTCAACGTTCGAGCGTTGACCCCTTCGCCCAATACGATGTCGACTCGAAAGTCTTCCATGGCCGTGTAGAGGAATTCCTCGACCGGCTTGGGCAATCGGTGGATCTCATCGATGAACAGGACCGAGCGTCGTTGCAGGTTCGTCAGGTAGGGCAAGATTTCTTTAGGGGCTTTGAGACTCGGTCCGCTGGCCATTTCGACATGGACGCCGAGTTCCTGTGGGATGCAGACGGCAAAGGTCGTCTTGCCGAGTCCGGGCGGTCCGTCGAGCAGGATGTGCCCGAGGGGATCCTCGCGTTTATTGGCCGCATCGATGGCGATCTTCAGAACCTCCATGACTTCTCGCTGGCCGATCATTTCGCCGATCCGCTTGGGGCGCAGGACCGAGTCGTTTTCCGAGCGGGTCGCGCCGAGCCCGAGAGGTTTGCCCGGGTCGACTTTGCCAGGGGCGACGTTACTTGGCTCGGCTTGGTCCTGGTCGGAATGGTCCTGGTCGCTCAGATCGGCTTGCGATTCGAACGGAACGTCGGTCGGGTCGCTTGGAACAGCCTTCTTTCCAGAGCCCTTGCTGGGCTCCTTGGCGGGCTCTTTGGCATGGTCGCCTGGCCCAATTTTTCGCTCGCGCACCATTTCCTAAAGCCTTAGCTCCTAGAGGTTTTAGCTATGTTTCCGTGCTGGTCCATCCGTGCAGGTCCACCCTTGCGGTGCAGTTATAGCAGATACGGGAGTTATGGTTCTCGGGGCTCGGGAAGTCAAGACGAGGGGTTAATTATGCAAAAAATAAGGATTTCTTGGAACGATTGCCTAACTTCGTTCTCTTTTCCTTAAGCTTTTCTCTATGATTTTCCGTATTCCTACGGAAGGACGCTTTGCGCGCCTATCCGGACCGACCTGCGGAGTAAGCTTGGCAGTCCGGCGGAGCGTCCTGGCGGAATATTTCGTGGATCGAAGGATCGAATCAGAGGCACCCAACCTTGAGAAACCCAATCTTGAAAAACAGCAACTTGAAACTCGGTCTGGAATCCTTGGAATCGCGTAAGCTCTGTGCGGTCGATTTGTCGGTCGATTCGCCCATAGAGTGCTTTGTGGGCCACCTTCCTTCATTCGCCATGGTGTCGTCGGCCAGCGGCGAGACTCGCCGACTTGCTGCCGATGTCGATGGAGATGGTCGGGTCAGTCCCATCGATGCTCTTCGCGTGATCGACGCTTTGAATCGCGTCGGTACGTCGCGACCGGTTTCGGGTGGCGAAGGAGAGCAAGAGCCGATTGGGAGCCTTGATACCAACAGCGACGGGTCGTTGAACCCGATCGATGTGTTGGTCGTGATCGATGCTCTCAATGCTTTTGAGGGCTTCGAGGCGACTGCCTTCGAGGGCTTTGAAGCGACGGCTTTTGAGGAGTTCGAGGCGACTGCCTTTGAGGATGTAGAAGCTACGGCTTACGAGACCGATGTGGTCTTCGAGGAATACGATACTGAGTTTGATTTTTCTTGGGTCAAGCGGGGTGGGATCGACGATGAGTTCCCTCTGTTCCTCGACGAGCGATTCGAGCTTTTTGCTTTGGAGGATTTCTCTGAAGAATTCACTAAGGAATTCTCCGAGGAGTTCGCTGAGTTCACCGAGCTCTACCCTGTCTATGCGACCGCGGGGGTAGGTTCCACTGGACTAATGAATGTAGCCATGTTTTCTCAGAACGGTCCCCTTGGGCATGCGATGCGCAAGAACATGTTGGAAGACGCGGGTCTTGAGCCTGCGGTTGTCAGTTACTTTTCGAGCAATTTCCTTCGTGGATTTGCACGCTAGGAATCTCCAAGCATCGCGTTGGATTTCTTCCTGGGATGGTTTACACTGAGGGCTCCGTGTGAGAAACGCGGAGCTTTTTTGTTGACTGTTCCCACCACATAGGATTCCATTGCTATGCGTCCTCGAACGATCGCCAACTCGTTTCTGCTCTCTGTTTTGGTTTTGCCGGCGTGCGATTTGGTTTCAGGCCAAGAAATCAAAGAGAACTTCATCGCTTCGGGGATGTCGCAAAAGATGGGTGGGTATCGCCCGATTCGCGCTGCGATGAGCGACGATGCCAAGGGGATCGATAAGACCCCCGAAGGACTGACGGCTCCGAAGTTTGGCAAATTCGAGCTCGATGGGAAGACTTGGGCGTTCATTCTCGATGAGCCTGAGGATGGCAAAGCTGCCCTTTACATCGATGCGAATCAAGATGGCGATTTGACCAATGACCCTCAGGTCGAATGGACGATGCGCAAGCAGGGTGAGTTTAGCACTTACAACGGCTCGGCGAAAATCGAGTTGAACAAGGATCAAGCTGGCGCGTTGGGGATGTACCGTTTTGATCCCAAGGATCCGAGTCGTGCCCAGCTCAAGGACGCGCTGATGTATTACATCGACTTTGGTACGGAGTTCCAAATGGAGATCGACGGCAAAGAGTTCAAGACCTTTGCTGCTGGCCCATTGGCTCCCAACGCGATGCTTCCGATGGACCGAAACGGCGACGGACGCGTGAGCCGCAATTACGAGATGGTGCGTCTGGGAGCACCGTTTAACTTCACCGGCAAGACCTATGTTCTCGAGGCCGTCGATGGCAAGCTATCGTTGAGCAAGTCCGAGACCGAGTTGCCCGAGATGCCAATGCCACCGGATCTGCGACTTGGTCAAAAAGCTTTGGAATTCACGGCCACGACGATGGACGGCAAAGAGGTGCGTTTCCCACAGGACTACAAGGGCAAGTTGGTGATGCTCGACTTCTGGGCGACTTGGTGCGGTCCTTGCATCCGTGAGATTCCGAACATGAAGAAGGCTTACGATGCCCATCATGAGAACGGCTTCGAAATCCTTGGGGTCAGTTTTGACCAAGAGAAGATGGAGGAGAAGATCAAGGAGTTTCTCGAGAATCGCGAGTTGCCTTGGGCACAGATCTACGAGGGCAAGTACTGGGAGACCTCGTTGGGCAAGATGCACGACGTCAGTGGGATTCCGTTCGTGTTATTGGTCGACGGGGACACCGGGGTGATTTTGGGGACGGCCCAAGAGCTCCGCGGTGAGGGTCTCAGCGATTTTATCGCTGAGAAGCTCGAGAAGAAAAAAGGATCGAACTGATCCTTGGAATTCCCTTTGGCATTCGGAGGCAAAGCCGAATGGCGTTGAATTGGTGTCAGCGGAAGTGCGCAAGCACTCCGGTGAGTGATGGAATGTGCTCGACGTTGCAGTTTTTTTCACCGGACGGCAAGCGCCGTTCCGCTTTTAATTCAACGCCAATCGGGACTCGAGCTAGATTAGCTTGAGTCAATGATGCTTGATAAATCAGTTTAGGCTAATTTGGCTGCAGTTGATCATGGTGGGCCTCGTTGGCTTGGCGGGGACCGACAAGGTTCCAGGCCAAGCCCATGCGGGCTAGGATGTTGATGAACCACCAGGATGGATCGAATTCGAACCAGCGATGTCCGTGTTGGGCGCTTCGCTGGTCTGCATGGTGGTTGTTGTGCCAGCCTTCGCCGAACGTCAGGTAGGCGACCCACCAAGAGTTGGTGCTGTTGTCCCGGGTTTCGTAGTTGCGATACCCCCATTTGTGGCAGACCGAATTGACGGCCCAGGTGACATGGAGGGTGAAGATGGTCCGGACAATGACACCCCAGGTAAACCAAGAAGCGGCCAACCAGAGAGCTTGGGCGTTGCTGCCCGTGGTGGCCAGTCCAAAGAGATATCCGAGTCCGACGAGGATCGCTGCGTGGGTGACATAGACCCAGAACCACATGAGGTTTCGCTCGAGTTTGAAGTAGAACGGGTCACGCAATAGGTCGCGGACGTAGCGTTCGAAGTGCACCACACCGTCGTGGCGTCGGTCGACGAAGAGCAACCAGCCGACATGTCCCCAGAGGAAATCGACCCATGGGGAATGGGGGTCGGGTTGATGATCGCTGTGTTGGTGGTGCATGCGATGGATGGCGACCCAGCGCGCGGGTGAGTCTTGGAGGGTGCAGATACCGCACAGTGCGATGAAATGCTCAAGACGTTTAGGGCATTCGAATCCGCGGTGGGTCAGGAGTCGGTGGTAACCGATGGAGACCCCTAGGCCGTCGAATAGAATGTGGGCCATGATCCCGACGACCAACCCGCTCCAGGAGAAGAGGCTTGGGAAAAACGCCAGGACTCCTAGGAGGTGGACTGTCAAAAGGGACAGTGCGTAGGGCCAGTAGACGGTAAGGGGTTGGGTTTCGACCGGGTGGTCGAGTTGTTTGCTTCGTTGCAACATTGAAAGACATCCTTGTTTTTCATGGTGTTACTTGCTGTCAGAGGATCCTGTATCCAAGACTGCCATGAAGGCTTTTTGGGGGATATCGACCGAGCCGATCGATTTCATCCGCTTCTTGCCTTCCTTCTGTTTAGCCCACAATTTCCTTTTGCGGGTGATATCGCCACCGTAGCATTTGGCGGTGACGTTTTTGCGGAGAGCCGGGACGGTTTCCCGTGCGATGACTCGCGATCCGATGGCGGCTTGGACGGCCACTTCGAACATGTGTCGGTCGATTTCTTCCTTGAGTTTTTTGACCACAGCGCGACCTCGTCGATCCGAGTCTCGGCGGTCGCAGATGATGCTCAAGGCGTCGACGCGTTTGCCGTTGACGAGGATATCCATGCGTACCAGATCGGCTTCTTCGTAGCCGATGATTTCGTAGTCCATGGTGCCATAGCCACGGGTTGCACTTTTCAATTTGTCGTGAAGGTCGTAGATGACTTCAGCGAGCGGTAGATCGTAGCTGACCATGGCGCGCGTTCCCGAGAGGTATTCGTTGCCTCGGAGGATCCCGCGTCGGTCTTGGCAGAGTTTCATGGTCACTCCGATGTATTCGGTCGGCAGAACGAAGTTCACGCGGACGATCGGTTGGCGGAATTCTTCGATGTCGCCCGACTCGGGGACTTCTTGAGGGCGGTGGATTTCAAGCCGTTCCCCGCCGCGTTTGATGATTTCGTAGGTCACATTCGGAGCGGTTTGGACCAGGTCGATATCGCATTCGTTCTCGAGGCGTTGCTGGATGATTTCCATGTGCAGGAGGCCGAGGAAACCGCAGCGAAAGCCGAATCCGAGGGCTTCGCTCGTCTCGGGAGCGAATTCGAACGAGGGGTCGTTGATCGAAAGTTTTTCCAAGGCATCTCGCAGTTCGGAGAAGTCTTGTCCATCGCTCGGATAGAGGCCGCAGTAGACCATGCGTTTAGGGGGTTGGTAACCTTCGAGCGGTTCGACTTTGTCGTTGTTGGCATGGACAACGGTATCGCCGATACGGACTTCTTTGAGGGACTTGATATTGCAGATCAAGTAGCCGACTTCGCCGGCGGTGAGTTTATCGACCGCCCTGCGTTCGGGGACAAACTGGCCGAGTTCGAGGACTTCGTGGTTGACCCCGGCTCGGTAAAACCGGACCTTGTCCCCCCGTTTGACTTCTCCCGACATGAGCCGCACGTAGGTGATCGCTCCTCGGTAGTCGTCGTAGTGGGAATCGAACACCATGGCCTGGAGGTGTCCTGTGGGGGTTCCCGATGGGGGTGGTACGCGTTCGACGATGGCCGCAAGGAGTTCATCGATTCCGATGCCAGCTTTTCCGGAGCATTTGACGATTTCCGTCGGGTCGATCCCGAGGATATGGTTCATTTCGGTGGTGACTTCATCGACTCGGGCGTGGTTGAGGTCGATTTTGTTGATGACCGGAATGATTTTCAGGTCGTGGTCCATGGCCGAGTAGGCGTTGGCGACGGTTTGGGCTTCGACGCCTTGGAAAGCATCGACCAGGAGCAAGGCTCCTTCGCAGCAGGACAACGAGCGGGAGACTTCGTATTGGAAGTCGACGTGACCGGGGGTATCGATGAGGTTCAGCTCGTAGAGCAGGCCTTTGTAGATGTACCTGAGCGATACGGCTTTGGCTTTGATGGTGATTCCGCGTTCGCGTTCAAGATCCATCGCATCGAGGAGCTGCTCCTTCATCTTGCGGATTTCGACGGTTCCGGTCCGTTCGAGCAAGCGGTCGGCCAGGGTGCTCTTTCCGTGGTCGATATGAGCGATGATGCAGAAGTTTCGGATCCGTTCGATCGGGACATCGCCGGTAGTTTTTAGTTCTTTTCCGTTCATAGTGCTTTATGGTAGTCGCAACGGGCGATTCCCGCAGCGCCAATGTACCCCGCATCGGCCCCAAGGCTGGCAAATTCTATGTGGGTGCCCGCTTGGACATATTCAAACGTTCGGGCTTCGAATCCCCTGCGGACCGAGTCGAGGAACCGCTGGCCGGTCGGCGAGTTCGAGCCTCCGAAGTTCATAGCCCCACCCAGGACGACCAGACCGGGATCGACCATATGGACCATGCTGGTGATGCCGATAGCGAGGTAATCGCCGGTTTGCTCGATGAATTTCAAGCTCCAGGGATCTCCTTGCTCGGCGGCTTCGAAGATCCGCTTTGCGGTAATCTTGTCGATTTGGGATGCCAGAATGCTCTTGGCACCGGCCTGGAGCTCCTCGCGGGCTCGGGCCGTGACCCCCGAAGCGCTCGCATAGGCTTCCAGATGGCCTCTGCCTCCCCCCCAAGCACACAGGCGGGCCTCGGGACTCGGATCGATGATCATGTGCCCGCATTCTCCGCCGAAGCTGTTGCGACCGACGACCAGCTCGTTGTCGATGATGACCCCTCCGCCGACTCCCGTACCGAGGGTCAGAAGGACCATGCTATCGTGGATTTTCCCTGTTCCGATCCAGAATTCTCCAAAAGCAGCCGCATTGGCGTCGTTGGCGTAGGACACCGGGAGTTTGAGCGACTCTTCGAGCGATTTGACGATCGGAAAATGATGCCAATGGGGATGGTTCGGTGGCTCGATCAGCATTCCTTTTCGGATGTCTTGGCTACCAGGTGTGCCTAATCCGGCTCGAACGACACGCGATGGGTCCAGGCCGAGCTTTCCGACGATGTCGCGGCAAGCTTCCGCGACGCGACGCATCGCATCGGCGGGGCCTTGGGGTTCAAGCGTATCGATCGCACTGTACCCGAGCGTTGCTCCTTGGTCGTCGGTCAAACCGATCTTGATGCCTGTGCCCCCGACGTCGATCCCGAAGAAGTAGGGCGATTGGGCTTGATCGAGCGATATGGTTTTTTGTTGGGTCATGATGGAGAAGAAAAGAGGGGGCGGCAGAAGGTTCGGGCGGAGAAAAGTTGGAGCGGAGCGAGTTGATGGCTAGATAAGCAGTGGGACGGGGAAAAGGGCTATTCGGCGATTTTACTGGGCAATGGCTGGTTTCTTGTTTTTTCGTACTCGATCGGTTGCATCGACTAGGGTCGAACGCCCATTGCAAAGCGATTGAGAGCGTTAGCAGTCGGGACATTGACCGGATCGGTCTCGGAGGCGCCTTTCGAGTACGAGTACCATTTCATTGAGTACGAGTACGACCAAGAGCAACCATTTTTAGTCACTACGATACCTGGAAAACAGAGAAAAGTAGTGCCTGTCATTGTAGGGGATCGCTCGTTGGTGGGCTACTCAATGAAATGGTACTCGTACTCGATGCTGTATCGTCGAGTACGAAAAGCCAGGGAAAACATCGATTGAAACTCCGAAACATGCGAATAGCGCAACTTCAAAGTGCGAACTCGGGGAGTTGGGCGTGTTTGGTTCTGAGAGAAATTCAGCTTGGGGGAAATCGCGTCGAATTCATGGTAGAATCTAGGAGACTGTTGAACACATTGCGACATCGGCGCCGCGAGCGCTCGGGTCGTCGGATCCGTTTGTGAACCCGTTCGGTGGTTTTTTTATGCGTGAATACCTCCGTTGGACATGGCTCTTGAGCTGGAGCTTGATTTGGACTTTGCTCTTGGGGCTCGGAAGCCAAGCCCAGGAGGCAGAGGGTTTGGAGTATTTCGAGACCAAGGTTCGTCCGATACTGGTCGAGCACTGTTACGAGTGCCATAGCGGGTTGGAGAAGCAGGGTGGGTTGCGATTGGATCATCGCATGGGGATCCAGAGGGGTGGGGATTCCGGACCCGCTTTCGACTCGGACCGACCGGCCGAGAGTCTGTTGCTCCGGGCTGTGGGTTACCAAGATTCGGACTTGCAAATGCCTCCGAGCGGGAGGCTTGGGGATGCTCAGGTCGCGACACTAGAGAAGTGGATTTTGTCGGGAGCCCCAGATCCTCGAACGAATCCCAGCGGAGGAATGACTGAGGATCTTTCCAGCGAGCAGGGCAAACCCACGGGGATGAGTATCCAGGAGGGGCAGTCCTTTTGGTCGATGCGTCCCTTGGGGTCGGTATCGATTCCGACACCGGTTCGGGCCGATTGGTGCCGAAATCCGATCGATGCGTTTGTCTTGCAAGCTTTGGAGTCCAAGGGACTTCGTCCGGCCCCGCCGGCTTCGGATCGGGAATTGCTGCGACGTTTGAGTATGGATTTGATCGGGTTGCCACCGGAACCGGCCGAATACCGGGCTTTTGAACAAGACACTGCACCCGAGGCGATCGACCGTCAGATCGATCGCTTGCTCAGTTCGCCGCAGTATGGAATTCGGTACGCTCGGCATTGGCTTGATGTGGCGCGTTACTCGGACTCGAACGGACTCGATGAAAACATCGCCTACGGGAACGCTTGGCGTTACCGTGATTACGTGGTTGAGGCCTTCAACAAGGACAAGCCATTCGATCGATTCATCGAGGAGCAGATCGCCGGAGACCTGTTGCCCGATGCGAGTCTTGAGAGCAGGATCGCAACGGGCTACTTGGTCTTGGGGGCCAAAGTCTTGGCCGAACCCGATCGGGACAAACTGATGATGGACACGATCGACGAGCAGATCGATACGATCGGGAAGACCTTCATGGGCATGACGATCGGTTGCGCTCGATGCCACGACCATAAGTTCGATCCGATCAAGCAGCGGGATTACTATGCCCTTGCGGCGATATTCAAGGGGACGAAGACCTTTGGCGATAGCAATTTCGGTGCGATCAAGCACTGGAACGAGATCTCGTTTGCCACCGAGGAGGAGAAAGCGAACGTCAAGTCGATCGAAGCACAGATCGCCGAGAAGAATGGGGTTTGGACGAAACTCAAGAACGAAGCGATTGGCAAGTTGCGTCAGAGGGTCAAGCAGCAGGCAGCCGACTACTTAGCGATCGCATCGACGTTGACCTCGGAAGCGACCCTCAATGAGTGGCAAAGCGCGGGCCAGGAGCTTGGGTTGCATCCTCGGGTGCTAGCCAATTGCCGCCGATACTTGGACAACCACCGTCATACACCGATGTTCGAGAAATGGCATGCTTTAGCAGGCCTTGGGGACATCGCTGGGATTCGAGCCCACTATCTAGCCCTATTCGAACGCGTGGAGCTTGAGTGGGAGAAGGCCAAGTCAACCGATCCTCAGATCAAGAGGCTTGAGGATCCGGAGCTTGAGGCTGCTCGCATCGCCTTGTCCGATGCGGGTGGATTTCTCGCTATACCGGCCAAGATGGAGCATGCTTTGGATGACGAGAGTCTCAAGCAGATCCATGAGTTGGCCGAAGTCGCTAGGGTCTTCGAGAGCAGCGCTCCGGACGAATCGTCCGCGATGGGAGTCGGGGACAAAGGGGTTGTCGATGGATTGGCGATCCACATTCGCGGAAGCTATCGGAACCTTGGTGATTTCGTGCCCCGGGGATTTCCAAGTGTGATGGTCAATCCGGGAACTGCGCCGATTTTTGGGCGTCAGGGGAGTGGCCGTTTGGAGTTAGCACGGTGGCTCGCATCCCCAAGTCATCCGTTGGTAGCTCGGGTGATCGTCAACCGGGTTTGGCGTTGGCACTTTGGAAGGGGGCTTGTCGAGACGACGGAAAACTTCGGCGTCCTGGGGGATCGGCCCTCGCATCCGGAGCTTTTGGATTACTTGGCCAGATGGTTTATCGAATCGGGTTGGTCGATCAAGGAACTGAATCGTCTGATTTTGAGTTCGGCGAGCTATCAGATGTCGAGCGTTCATCCCGAGCCCGAGTCGGCTTTAGCCAACGATCCTGAGAATCGGTTGCGTTGGTATTTTTCCCCGCGGCGATTGGAGGCCGAGCAGTTAAGGGATTCGATCTTGTTTGCCTCCGGCGGTCTGGATTTGCGGTTGGGAGGCAAGTCGGTCCCGCTGAGGAATAGGCAGTTTGTGTTCGATCACACGTCGATCGACCACACCAAGTACGAGAGTGCCCGCCGGACGGCTTATTTGCCCATCATCCGCAACCATTTATTCTCGCTCTTGGAGCAATTTGATTTTCCGGATCCGACGATGCCCGTTGGAAGTCGAAACACCAGCACGGTATCTTTGCAGATGCTCGTGTTGATCAATGCCGACTGGATTGTCGATTCGGCTCGCCGACTTGCCCAGCGCAGCGAGGCTTACTCGAGCGAGCCGCCTGGGCGTGTCGATTGGTTGTTCGAAGAGGTCTTGGGTCGCCGGCCCGAGCCTTACGAGCGGCAGAGGCTTTTGGAGTATGTCATGGGTCAGCCCGACGAGAGCGCATCGCGTTGGGAGCAAGTCGCGCACAATCTTTTGGTTTGCAGTGAGTTCCTTTATGTTCCCTAAAAGTATGTTCCATCAAAGCCAGCAAGAGCCGGGTTACCTTGGGAACCATTGCGTTGGGGGCCATTCGCCGGGTTTCCAGCCGGGTTTCCAGTCGGGCCAGACCCCTACAGCGGGAAATTTGTTGTTGGCCTCCAGCAGGCGTCGAGTGCTTGAGTCGACGGCTTTGGGGTTCGGCTACTTGGCCCTACGAAGTCTTTTTGGCGACACGAACGCGATGGGTCAGGACCCGACGGGTCCATCGGCCGGTGGGCTGTCGGGTTCGAGCGGCCCGCATCTGAGACCGCGAGCCAAGCGGATTGTGTTTTTGTTCATGAAGGGTGGGCCTTCGCACATCGACACCTTTGACCCGAAACCCTCATTGACTCGCGACGACGGCAAGCCACCACCGTTCGAGCTTCCTCGAGTGGTGTTTGCTCAACAAGGAAATTTGCTAAAGTCGCCATGGGCATTCTCGCAGCATGGGCAAAGCGGCTTGCCGGTCAGTGAGCTTTTTCCGAACGTGGCCAAGCACATCGACAAGCTTTGCGTGTTGCGTTCGCTGCATGGAAGCAATCCGGCCCATGGAGGCGCGTTGCTGAAGATGCACACTGGGAGCGACCAGTTCGTCAGGCCCAGCATGGGAGCTTGGATCACCTACGGACTTGGGACGGAGAATCAGGACTTACCGGCGTTTGTGACGATCTGTCCGACCTTAGCGCACGGAGGGGTGAACAATTGGGGGTCGGCATTCCTGCCGACGTATTGCCAGGGGACACCGATTGGCAATGCGAGTCAACCGGCTAGGCAGGCTTCGGTGCAGCATATTGTTCATCCGAGTCTCGACCGAGTTTCGCAGAGAAAGCAATTGGACTTGTTGGCCAAGATGAACGAGGATTTCTCGAAGGCCTATCCCAACGAGGCTTCGATCGCTGGGCAACTGGGAGCTTACGAGTTGGCGTTTCGGATGCAATCGAGTTTGCCAGAGATTCAGGATTTGCAGACCGAGACCCAAGCGACCTTGCGGCTCTATGGACTGGACGATCCGGTGACAGAGAATTTTGGCCGTCAGTGCTTGATGGCGAGGCGTTTTCTCGAGCGAGGGGTTCGGTTTGTACAGGTCACCCATAGCGATAGCGAGGTGCAGTGGGACCAGCATTCGGATTTGTACCAAGGGCATACGAAGAATGCAGCGGAGGTCGACAAGCCGATTGCGGGATTCCTTGCCGATCTTGAGCAGCGAGGATTGCTCCAGGACACCTTGGTGTTATGGGGTGGCGAGTTCGGTCGCACACCGACATCGCAAGGCAACGGACGGGACCATAATCCGCATGGATTTTGCATGTGGATGGCCGGAGGGGGTGTCAAGGGTGGGTATGCTTACGGAGCCACCGACGAGTACGGATACTATGCCAGCGAGAAGAAGATGCACGTGCATGACTTGCACGCGACGATTCTTCACATCATGGGTTTGGATCATGAGCGGTTGACTTATCGGTATGCCGGTAGGGATTTCAGGCTTACCGATGTTGCGGGCCAAGTCGCCCATGAGATTTTGGCTTAGAGAGTCTTCAGGTACTCGAGCAGATCGGACTTTTGCTCCTCGGTCAGTTCGTCTGGGTAATCGTGGCCTTGGGCTGATTTTCCGGTGACTTGGGTGTCGAAGTACCAGCGGCGATCGGCGTTCGAGAGTTTTGCGGGGACCTCTTCGAGGGTCTCGACGACCAGACCGATCGATTCTTCGTCGAGTCCCATCGCGATGCGTCTCCAGACTTTGGGGCGTTCTTGGGGGTGGAGCAGATGCCAGAGGGTCGGGACGCTCCCGTTGTGCAAGTAGGGGGCCGAGGCCCAGATTCCGTCAAGGGGAGGGGCGACGTATCCGGCGACTTGGGTGTAGGTCGATTGCTTGCCGTAGTCGGCAAACCAGCTTTGGCCGTACGAGTCGCGATGCTTGGCCGTGAGGGAATCGAAGCGGACGCGATCGGTGTTGATGTCCTCGATATCGACCATCAGTTCGGGGTATTTGCCGACGTTTCGATTGGTCGACTCGGAGGCTTGGTAAGTTCCGTGGCATCGCGCGCAATGGTCTTGAAAGACCACTGCACCTTTTTGGGACTTTGCCGCGTCGATCGCCAGTGGGAATTTCGGGGGGCGGAGTTCTTCGAGGAAGCGGTAGACTTCGCGAAAGTCTTTTTCCCAGAGACGGAATTTGTCGGGTCCATTTTGGCGAACCAGCATGAATTGCATGAGTCCTTTGTGGCCTTTTTCGGCAAAGCCATCGATGTACAGATGGGACTTGCGGTAGAAGTGCCACCAGGGTGGGGCGTCCATATCGTGGTGGACCATGGGTGCGGGGATACGGTTGGTGTGGATATTCAGATCGGCGTCGCGAAAGTTCATCAGAGCCACGCCGAACATGACGGCGTTGCTCGTGCCGTTGGAGGTTCCCAGGGGCATGACCATCGAGCCGAGGTCCATTTGGGCCAGAGGTTTGCCGAGTTTGAACTTGGTCTTCCGGATTTTCTCGGTCAGCGATTCAAGTGCATAGGTCGTGTTGGGGGCCCCGGGGTAGGTTGCACCGTAGAGGTTCCCACCGTGGCAGGCAAAGCAGTTCATCACGTACTGGCCTGTGGGAGTCACGACGTACTGCAGGGGGCGTTTGGGGTCCTCGGGGCGAGCCGAAAGGCCGTGGGCAAGCCAAGTTGCTTGTCGAGTATTTTTCTCGAGGGGAAGATCCAAAAAAGGCCATCGATGATCGAGTGCATCGACGCCCTTGAGGACTTCTTCGTCGAAGTCGGCAGGCAGATAGACTTTTTGGGTCAATCGTTCGTATCCTGCTTTGGCTTTCCAGGACATCGAATTTTCGAGCGTTTGGTATTGGCTTCGGAGGCTCGCTTCGATGGCATCACGGTTCTTAGTTCGCGAGTCTACGAAAGCCTTCAGGTCGTTGGTTTTCGGAGCGGCGGTGGGGTTGGCCGGTGCGTCGTCGATCGGATCTTGTGCCAGAGCATAGGCCCCTAGGCACGCAAAGAGGATGGCCGAGGCCTTTAGGCGGATAAGTTGGGCGGGTGCTGAGGACACAGGAGCGATCTTTTTGCCAGGGGCGGGTTCCATTGGGCCGTTTCTCCGATTTTGCGGGTACCTAGGTATCATAGCAAACCGAAAAGATGGGTGAAAAGTTCAATGGAAAACGCCTTAGGCTTGGGAAGTTTTTGGAATCCAATAGAATGCTGGCCGCTGTGAGTGTGATGCTGGGTGTGTATTTCCGTAGGCAAATGGCCATAAGGTGATCCAACGAGATGCGAGTATTAGTGGTTGGCAATGGTGGACGAGAGCATGCGTTGGCTTGGAAGATCCGACAAAGTCCGCGACTGACACGTTTATGGATTGCCCCTGGGAATGCAGGCACGGCGCTTGAGGGAGAAAACGTTGCGATTTCGGCTGACGACATCGCTGGTTTGGTGCGCTTTGCGAAAAAGGAGTCGGTCGACCTTGTGGTCGTTGGGCCTGAGTTGCCTTTGACACTTGGGTTGGTCGACGCGTTGGAGCAGGAGGGGATACGAGCTTTCGGCCCATCGAGGGCCGCTGCCCAGCTTGAGGGTAGCAAGGTGGCATGCAAGCAGGCTTTGCGCAAGGCCGACGTACCGACGGCCGAGTACCAGGTCTTTTTGGATGCCGACAGTGCGACGCGCTATGTCAAGGCTCGATATCCAGGGGAGCGGGACAAGGCGGCACTGGTAGTCAAGGCCGACGGTTTGGCCAGCGGCAAGGGGGTGATCGTCTGTTCGCGTCGCGAGCAGGTCCTCGAGGCGATCGACCGGATGGGCAGGAAGATGGAGTTTGGCAAGGCGAGTTTGCCGATGGTCATCGAGGAGCGTCTCGAGGGTCAAGAGGTGAGCGTTTTGGCGATAACCGATGGTCGAACGATCCTGCCATTGCCCCCGGCGCAGGATCACAAGGCGGCTTACGATGGCGACCAGGGTCCCAACACCGGAGGCATGGGGGCTTATTCACCCACGCCTGTGATCGACGCGGAGTTGCTCGAGACGGTGGAGGACAAGATTTTGGTGCCGACGATTCACACGATGAAGCGGAGTCGCAAACCGTTTCGTGGGGTACTGTATGCGGGGTTGATGTTGACCAACAATGGGCCGAAGGTACTCGAGTACAACGTTCGTTTTGGGGATCCGGAGTGCCAACCGATTTTGATGCGTTTGCAGAGTGATTTGCTCGACGTGCTCGAGGCGACCGTCGACGGACGGCTCGGAGAGATCGACGCCCCGATATGGGACATGCGTCCATCGATTTGCGTGGTGATGGCAAGTGCGGGGTATCCTGGTCCTTACACCACGGGCCAGGAGATTACGGGTTTGGATGCAGCCGCAGAGATTCCCGACGTGAAGGTCTTTCATGCTGGCACTGCGATGCAGGATGGCAAGGTGGTCACGACGGGAGGCCGGGTTCTTGGAGTCACGGCCCTTGGCGACAGCTTGGCTTTGGCCAAGCTGAACGCTTATAAGGCGGTCAAGGAGATCCGGTGGCCTGGTGCTTGGTGTCGCAAGGACATCAGCGACAAGGCCTCGGCTCATTTGCTCGCATCGGGTCGTGGGGATTAGTTTTAGACGTCGAGATTTCGAACGCTCAGTGCGTGTTTTTCGATGAACTCTCGTCTTGGTTCGACTTTGTCCCCCATGAGGACACGGAACATTTCGTCGGCGGCGGCCGCATCGGTGAGTTCGATTTTGACCATGGTTCGGTTGGAGGGATCGAGGGTTGTTTCGCGGAGTTCTTCGGCGTTCATTTCCCCGAGACCTTTGAAGCGGGTGATGGTCAGTCCTCTTCGACCGCTTTCGCGGATGGCTGGTAGCAGGGCGCGTAGGTCTTCGATGCCGATGAGGTTTTCCTCACGTTCGAGATAAAAACGCGAGTCGGTCGCACCGGTACGTTCTTTGGGGATCAGGTCGGAGATAGAAAAGCCGTGTTGCGCGAGTTCTTGGAGTCCGGTGTTGATGGTTCGGACTTCGAAGATTTCGGAGATGTGAGCGGCTCTCGGGGAGGCCACCTCGCTTGAGGGTTCGGAGTTGACGATCTTTGAGGTTTCGCTCGAGGTGCTTTCGACTTGGATTTGTCGTCGTACGAGGAATTCGTCGAGTTTATCGCGGGTGACGAACCAGTGGTCTTCGGGGCCTAGATCGAGGTGGAAGACTGGGAGTCGTTTGGTTTCAGGGTCCATGCGTTCGGCGTGGACTTTCAGGGAGATTCCTCTTCGTTCGAGGGTCAGGATGGCTTCTTCGAGCGACGAGAGGGAGCGGCACAGCGAGTGCATGCGATCACCTTCGACTTTGGAACCATCTTCTCGGACCAGGGAGCTATCGCCGAGACCTTTTTCGAGGAGTTGGGTTTTCATTTCCTCTTCGGATTGGACGTAGTATTTTTCTTTTTTGCCACGGACGACACGGAACAGGGGTGGTTGGGCTAGGTAGACGTGTCCCCCGGCGACGAGTTGGTACATTTGTCGGTAGAAGAAGCACAGCAGGAGGGTGCGGATGTGCGAGCCGTCGATATCCGCGTCGGTCATGATGATGATGCGGTTGTAGCGTCGTTTGGCGACGTCTTGGTCATCGCCGATACCTGATCCTACGGCTTGGATGATGCTCATGACTTCTTCGTTGGCCAGGACTTTATCTTCGCGGCTCTTGTAGGCGTTGATGATTTTTCCTCGGAGCGGGAGGATGGCTTGCGTTTCTCGGAATCGACCACCTTCGGCGCTACCGCCTGCGGAGTCACCTTCGACGAGGTACAGTTCGCATTCTTCCATTTTGTTGCTGCTGCAATCGCGGAGTTTTCCGGGGAGTCCCCCGCCGCCGAGGACATCTTTGCGTTTCCTTAGGGCGTCTTTAGCTTTGCGGGCTGCTTCTCGGGCTTCGGCTGCGAGCATACCTTTTCGGACCAGCAGTTTGGCGGTTTTTGGATTTTCTTCGAGGTATTTCGAGAGTCCATCGCCGACGGCCGAGGTGATGATGCTTTCGACATCGGAGTTGCCGAGTTTGGTTTTCGTTTGACCTTCGAACTGTGGGTGTGGGACCCGCACGGAGATCACGCAGGTCAGGCCTTCGCGGAAGTCATCGCCGGTGGGAGTCAGGTCTTTGAAGAGGTTTTCTTTTTTGCCGTAGTTGTTGAGTGTGCGGGTCAGCGCCGCGCGGAAGCCAGAGACGTGCGTTCCGCCTTCGAGGGTGTGGATGTTGTTGGCATACGATTGGAGGGTTTCGGTGTACTCTTCGGAGTACTGCAGTGCGATGGTAAATCCGATGCTATCTCGGGTCCCTTCGATCACGATGACATCTTTGTGGACGACATCGCTGGCTCGGTTGAGAAATTCGACAAACTCTTCGATGCCACGTTCGTAGCAGAATTCATCTCCGAGGTCGCTTCGTTCATCGCGAACTTTGATTCGCACCCCGCTGTTGAGGAAGGCGAGTTCTTGGAGTCGTTTGGCGAGGGTATCGTAGAGGAACTTGGTATTCGGGAAGATTTGGTTGTCGGGTTTGAACGTTGTTTTCGTGCCGCGTTTGGTCGAAGCTCCCGCTTCGCGGACTTGTCCTGTCGCGACCCCGCGTTCGTAGGATTGGGTCCACATCTTCCCGTCTCGGTGGACTTCGACTTCGCACCATTGGGAAAGGAAGTTCACGACCGTCACACCCACGCCGTGGAGTCCCCCGGAGGTTTGGTAGGCTTTCTTTTCGAATTTGCCACCGAACTTCAAAACGGTCATGACCCCTTCGAGGGTGCTGATGTCGCGTCCCATTTTCTCAGAAAGATCGACGTGCCGTTCGGTCGGGATCCCGCGACCGTCGTCCTCGACGGTCACTGAGCCGTCGGCATTGATGGAGACCGAGACGGTTTTGGCGAAGTCGGCCATGGCCTCATCGATCGAGTTGTCGACGACCTCGTAGACCAAGTGGTGGAGTCCTTTGAGGGTCGTATCGCCGATGTACATCCCGGGTCGGGCCGAATTGTCCGAAGGACTTTTCTCCGAGGGAGGGTCCGCGTCCCCATTTTTCGTGGTTGCGAGAGGGAGGCATGGCCTCTTTTTCGCTCGTAGCACGATTGTATCAGAAATCGCTTTTTGATGGGATCCAATCGGTTTTTTAGCGGTAGATTTAGACTACTTTCAGATCGCTAGCATAAGCTCTTTTTTCGACTTGACCATCTCCAAGTCAGATCTATGATTATCTCGTATCATCCAGTTGCTACCCCGGCGAACGCTGGTGCAAAGCGGTTTCACCTCGAAGCTTATTTCACATTCGTTCTGGCAACTAATCACTCCGGCGCAAAGATTCTGCGCGCGTGATTTCCCCTGTGTGAAAGTCGAGTGATTTAGACGGATTTTCGTGGTGAGTCACTCGTTGTTTTTTCTGCTATTGAATTGCCGAATCGTCGCGGTGGGTGTTATCGAACGAGAGGCGAGACTTATTAGGAGGCCGAATTTATGATCGATACCGATCGTTTTGTCACATTAGACGACCTTGTGGAAAGCGTACCAGAAGTTCTGGTTCGCGAGGCAGAGCAGAAGATGAGCTCGGCCCAAAGTGCCGTCGAAGAAGTCAATTATTCTATCAAGGACCCATCAAGAATGTCGAAAGATCTCAGCAAGGCGCAGCGAATACGCCGGTTCATGGAGAGCAATCCCGAGGCGAGAAATCGCGATGTCGTCGAGGCGCTTCAGCAATTCAGCATCACCGCAGCCGATGTCGCCAATGTCAAGAGCATTGCGAAACGTCAAGGGAAGTCGATCAGCGAGAGCCCCAAGCGCAGCGAGACTCCAGCCCCTAGCGCTCCGAAGAAAGCCGCCGCGAGCGGCACATCGTTGACGAGTCCAGGATCTAGCATTAGCTTGCCGGAACTCGAAGCGGGTGTAGCGTTTGTCAAGACCGCTGGTTCGATCATGAGAGCCAAGCATCTGCTGATTATCATCGAGCAGATCAAGGCTTGCTAAGGGCACCTGCCCAAGCGAAGTCAGCTCGAGAGTTGTTCTTCGGCCGCTCTGAGCGTATTTTCCAGTAGCATTGCAATTGTCAACGGGCCAACGCCGCCCGGTACTGGCGTGATGGCCGATGCGACTTGAGATACCGAATCGAAGTCGACGTCTCCGACCAACCGGTCTGCGATGCGGTTGATTCCGATGTCGATGACCACCGCACCGGGTTTGACCATCGAGGCGTTGATCCAGTTGGGTTTACCGATCGCCACGAGCAGGATGTCGGCCCTGCGGGTGATTTCCCCGAGGTCGGGTGTTTGGCTGTGGCAGCATGTGACTGTTGCGTTGGCGTTGCTCGGTCCTCCTGGTCCGCTTTTCTGCATGCACAGACACACCAGTGGCTTACCCACAATGTCGCTTCGTCCAACGACGACGACTTGCTTGCCCTGCACGGCGATTTTGCAGCGATTTAGAAGTTGCATCACTCCATGGGGGGTGCAGGGCAAAAAGCGTGGACGGCCCTGGAGCATCAGCCCTACATTTTCCGGTGAAAAAGCATCCACGTCTTTCCTGGGATCGATTCGGTCGAGCACCAACCTTGTGTCGATGGGATCAGGTAGGGGTAATTGGACAAGGATCCCGTGCACCTTCGGATCGGCATTGAGTTCGTCTAAGACCGCCAGGAGTTCCTCGGTGGTCGTTGCTCCCGAGAGTCGATGGATATCGCTTTGGATCCCTGCTTTCTGGCAGGCGATCTCTTTGTTTCGAACGTAGACTTGGCTCGCCGGATCGTCTCCTACCAAAACCGCTACTAATTTTGGCGACGTCGAAAATCTTTCTCGAAAGGCAGAAACGCGAACTGCGATTTCTTCACGGATGTTGTTGGCGATTGCTTTACCATCGAGGATTCGAGCGGTCATCAGAGGCTCACGGGGGCAAGGCCCATCGTGTGGGGCGATCGATGGGCGGAATTCAAATCGATTTTTATTGTTATGCTTACGATCATTGCAGTTATAGTCTGAGTCCCAGGAGCCGCGAAGGGGCCTTTGAGCTAGATTCCAGTCCCAGCGATGGATTAGAATTTTGCGTCCTTCGTGGACTTTACACCAAGCATTCCAAGAACCCGAGCCAAACATGTCGGAAGACACCCGCGAATCAGCAACCAGCCAAACGAATAACGAACCGAAGCTCAGCGCCGTCGAGTTGATCAAGGACACCAGCCGGTATCTTCGAGGCTCGATTCGCTCGGAACTCCTGACCGATTCGACCCACTTTGGAAAAGAGGATCTTCAACTGCTGAAGTTTCATGGAACCTATCAGCAGGACGATCGCGAGCAGCGCAAGTCGGGCGGGGATTCAGGCAAGTCGGAGAAAGAGTACAGCTTCATGGTTCGCTCGCGGATCCCTGCGGGGATCATGAATGCAGAGCAACTCCTGGCGCATCTGGATCTGTGCGATACGATCGGAAATACGACGTTAAAAATCACGACACGCCAAGGCTTGCAGCTTCATGGAATTTTGAAACAAGACCTTCGAGAGTGCATGCAAAAGATCAACAACTGCATGCTCACGACCCTGGCCGCATGCGGCGACGTCAATCGCAACACGATGGCTTGCCCGGCTCCCTATGCGGACAATCTCCGACCGGCGGTACAGAAGTTAGCACAGGACCTTTCGGACCATTTGTCTCCACAGACAAAGTCGTATTACGAACTTTGGCTCAAGGATCTTGCAAGTGGCGAGGAGACGCTTCAAGGGGGAAGCGATCAGATCGTCGAGCCGATCTATGGAAAGACCTATCTGCCGAGGAAATTCAAAACCGCGATCGCGCTTGCCGACGACAATTGCACCGACGTGTACACCAACTGCCTGGGGTTCATCGCGGTGGTCCGAGACGGCCAAGTGATCGGTTACAACGTGGTCGTCGGAGGCGGGTTGGGAGTCACCCCAAGCGCCAAAAAGACCTTCCCGCGATTGGCAACGCGGATGGCATTTGTCACCCCTGAGCAAGCCGTCGGGGTTGCCGAAGCGATCGTCAAGGTCCAGCGAGATCATGGGTACCGCGACGACCGTAAAAGGGCACGCTTGAAGTACCTTGTGCATGACCGAGGGATCGATTGGATACGCCATCAGGTCGAAGAGGTTTACGGCAGCAAGCTCAAGGATTGCACGGCCGACGATGTCGTCGAGCATCGCGATCACATGGGCTGGGACGACCAAGGGGACGGACGCTGTTTCTACGGCTTCAACGTCGAGAACGGCCGACTCTATGACGATCAGAACCGAGCCTGGAAGAAAGCCTTGCGGGAGATCTGCGAGGAGTTCGAACCCGAAATCCGCTTGACGGCCCATCAGAGCATCCTGTTTTGCAATCTTGATCCCAAGGACAAGCCCAAGCTCGAGAGCATCATCAAACGCCGCGGGCTACCGCTGACCGAGGAGATCTCCAACGTGAGGCGTTGGTCGATCGCTTGTGTGGCGATGCCGACCTGCGGACTTGCGATCACCGAGAGCGAGCGAGCCTTGCCCGGTGTGATCGATGTGATGGAGAAAAAGCTGTTGGAGCTCGGTTTGGACAAGGAGCTTTTCACGGTCCGGATGACCGGATGTCCCAATGGCTGCGCAAGGCCTTACAATGCCGATATCGGCTTGGTCGGCAAGGCCAAGGGCAAGTACACGCTGTATGTCGGTGGAACTCGATTGGGAACTCGCTTGGCGTTCATCTACAAGGATCTTGTTCCGCTCGAGAGCATCACCGAGACCTTATTGCCATTGTTTGAGTCCTTCAAATCCCAGCGAGAGGGCAAGGAGTCGTTTGGGGATTATTGTGCGAGGCTCGGATTGGAAAAGCTTCTTGCGATCGCTTAGTCGATTTGGCAGTCGGGACACTTACCGAAGTAGAACAAAAAAACTATCCATCCAACAGAGAATCGGCATCCGTGCCCTGGTCTTCTTTGCTGGATGGATAGTTCCGATCCGAATGGCATCCGAGCCCATCGGGTGTACTTGGGGACCTGCGTTAGGTCTTAAGCGGCTACGAGTTCGAGGGTTTGCGGAGCGGCGGCCAGGGCTTGGATTCCGGCGATAAATTCTTCGAAGATCTGGGCGTCGAGGGCGCTTGCGGCGGTCGATTCTGGGTGGAATTGGCAACCGACGACGAACCAGTCGTCGAGGCGGCTTTCAATTCCTTCGATGACTCCATCTTGGCAACGGGCGGTGACTTTGAACGCATCGGCGAGTCGATCGATGGCCATGTGGTGTCGGCTGTTGACGCGGATTTCACCTTCTCCGTAGACGCGGCCGAGGATGGACTTGGGTTCGACGACCAGAGAGTGTCGGTGGCTGGGGTCTTGGGGGTCGAGGTGAGGCAGTGCGTTTGGAAGGTCGATTGGGATATGGTAGAAGAGATTTCCGCCTTCGATGACGTTGATCAGTTGGAGGCCGGCTCCGATGGCCATCAGGGACAAGCGACGTTGGGAGATTTCCCGAGCCAGTTGTCGGTCGAAGTCTTCGCGTCGAGCGTCCATGGGGCGGACTGAGCTGTGGAGCATGAAACCGTCTTTGCGGGGATCGAGGTCCCCACCGCCGACCAAAACAAATCCGTCGAGGGAGTCGAGGATGTCGCCGATGCTACCGAGATCTTCCGTCGGAGGGACGACCACAGGAATCCCCCCAGCCTTGGTGATCGCGTCGAAGTACCCGGCAGCGAGAAAAGCGTAAGCAGGGGTTCCTTGGTGGGATCCGCGGTAATCACAGTTCATTCCGATAAGGGGTTTGCGTGCCATGTGTGTATCCTTCGAATTTTGTTTGCGACAAGGTTCGCAAGTGACGGGAAAGTCCGTTGGTGAGCCGAATCCGTTCGGCCCCGGGTGACTTGCGAGAGGCGGTAAGGTAGGGAATCCAGAGACGCGAAGCAAGTTTTCCACTAGATTTTGCGGTGCTCGTAATTGCTAGCTCCAGATGCAGTGCTAGCATTACCTCGGAGTCTAGGGTGGTTGGTCCAAACGGATCGCACGAGCGGTTTCGGAGCATTTAAAATAGGTCGATCTCTCGGGGTTCATTGGCCGATAGACTCCATTGGAAAATACTGCAATTGAGCGATCCTACATGACCAACGACGACCAACGCCGAGAGTTCCTTCCTCGATTGACCGAATCGATTGTTGCCAGCTATGCACAGTCGGATCGGATCCATCATTTGGGGCATTGTCCGTTGCCGAAGTACGATGTGGTGATTGGTATCCTGGAAGATTTCAAGGATCTTTTCTATCCGGGATTCCGGAGACGCGAGGGCTTGCACGCCTCGAATGTGGCTTACTATGTGGGCGATTTGGTCGATTCGCTTCTAGCGAAACTTTCCAAGCAGATCACGCGAGCCTTGATCCATGCCGATCGGGTCAATCAGGAGCCCACCGAGGGGTGTCGCGAGATGGTCGACTATGAGGCTCGAGGCGAGACGATTGCGATGCGGATGCTTGAGCGTGTACCGGCGATTCGCCAAGCATTATCCAAGGATGTGGAGGCTGCATTCGCAGGGGATCCGAGCGTAAGGAACCGCGACGAAATCGTTTTTTGCTTTCCTGGACTCGAGGCAGTGACGATCTACCGAATCGCTCATGAGTTGGTCGGTTTGAAGGTCCCTTTTATTCCGAGGATGATGAGTGAGTGGGCGCACAAGCAGACTGGGATCGACATCCATCCTGGGGCTTCGATCGGTGAGTATTTCTTTATCGATCACGGCACGGGGGTGGTCATCGGTGAGACCTGCCAGATCGGTGACCATGTGAAGATTTACCAAGGCGTGACGCTTGGGGCTCTGAGTTTTGCGACCGACGCCAACGGCGAATTGGTACGGGGTACGAAGCGACATCCGACGATCGAGGACCATGTGGTGATCTATGCCAACGCGACGATTCTCGGGGGCAACACGACCGTCGGCCACCACAGCATCATCGGTTCGAGCGTATGGGTCACCTCGAGTGTGCCCCCCCATACGACGGTTGTTTTGGAAAAACCCAAGGTCCGCATACGCAATGGCACCGTCGACGACACTCTGATCGACGTGAATTATCAGATCTAGGGCCTTGAAAAACTTCTAAAACGGTCCATTTTCCAAGGAGTGTTGCTACAATACGGGGCGAAATCTCTCGCTCTGATTCCACGATTGCCGTAGCCTCATGAACCCATCGAAACCCGACGGTCCGACCCCTCCTCCAGTGATCCCTGCCAGGAAAAACGGCAGCAACTTTTGGTGGTTTGCTCTGCTGTTGTTTCTCTGTTTGCTCATGCTATTTATGCCTGGGGCGGGTGAGTTTTCGCGCATCGACTACAGCTTTTTTCTCGAGCAACTCGACCGTCGGAATGTCCAGCGACTGACGATCTACCCGACGGCGGCCGAGGGAACCTTTATCGCCCCACCTGAGCAACCCTTGAGCTTTGATTTTCAGGGCAATCCGGTGGCTCCTAAGAAAGGATCCAATGGGAGCGTCGAGCGTTTGAAGTCGAATTTCAGGGTGGCTTTGCCCAACGAGGGGGAAGTCCGCCGGGCGCTTTTTGAACGCCTAGAAAAGATCCGGGATTCGAAGCCAGCGGGAGAATCGAATTCAGCCAGCGAGAAGCCCGGCTTGGTCTATGACGTGGTGCCCAGTTCCGATTCAAGCCCTTTGTATTTGCTCCTTTCGCTGGCTTCCTTGGGCCTGCTCGGCTTGGGGATCTACCTGTTCATGAAGCGGTCCAAAGACAACATGATGGGGGGAAACTTCCTAAGCAGCTTTACCCGATCGACCGCCAAGCGTTTTGAAGCGACCGACCAAGCCATCACCTTCGATGACGTTGCGGGTCTCGATGGGGTCAAGGCCGACCTCAAGGAGATCGTCGATTTTCTCAAGTCCCCAGAGAAGTTCCAAAAGCTCGGGGGGCGAGTTCCCAAGGGAGTCTTGCTCAACGGTCCACCAGGAACAGGCAAAACCTTACTTGCACGCGCCATTGCCGGAGAAGCGGGAGTGGCGTTCTACTCGGTCAACGGCAGCGAATTCATCCAGATGTTCGTCGGCGTCGGGGCTTCGCGGGTGCGGGATCTGTTTGCTACGGCCAAACAGAATTCCCCAGGAATCATTTTCATCGACGAGATCGACGCGGTGGGACGTCAGCGCGGGGCAGGGCTCGGCGGGGGCCATGACGAGCGCGAGCAAACGCTCAACCAGATTCTCAGCGAGATGGATGGTTTTTCCCCAACCGAGTCGGTCATTGTCGTCGCCTCGACCAACCGGCCCGATGTTTTGGACCCAGCACTCCTTCGCCCCGGACGCTTCGACCGGCACATCACCGTCGGACGTCCCACGCTCAAAGGACGCCAAGAGATCCTCAAGGTCCACGTGCGGGATGTTCCACTCGATGCCGACGTCGATCTCAAGCGCGTCGCCGAGGCGACCATCGGCATGACGGGTGCGGACTTGCGAAACATCGTCAACGAAGCGGCCTTGTGGGCGGCAAGGAACGACAAGAAAAGGGTGTTCATGGAGGACTTTGAATACGCCCGCGATAAGGTCCTCATGGGGGCCAAACGCGAAGAGGTTATGGCCCCGTCGGAGAAGGCCAAGACCGCCTACCACGAAGCCGGCCATACCATCGCCGCTTGGTTTTTAGCAGGTGCACAACGAGTCCATAAAGTCACGGTTATCCCCCGGGGACAATCCCTCGGAAGCACCCAAATCCTCCCCTCCGAAGACCGTATGAACATGTCGGAGCGTGAACTGCGAGATCAACTCGTCGTGCTCCTTGCAGGACGCGCCGCCGAACAGATCATCTACAACGAAACGAGTGTCGGCGCCGAGAACGATCTCGAACGGGCCACCTCCTTGTCGCGTCGCATGATCGCCCACTGGGGCATGAGCAAAAAACTCGGTCCGGTTTCCTATAAGCTTTCCGATAGCGATCCGTTTCTGGGGCGCGAGATGCACCAGCAACGGCAGTTCAGCGAAAGGACCCAAGAAATCATCGACACCGAACTCGGAGAAAATCTGCGGGTGGCCGACCGATCGGCTTTCGAACTCCTTGAAAAGCATCGCCATGCACTCGAGCAACTCAAGGATGCCTTGATCGAACAGGAAGAACTCGATGAGAAGCAGATCGAAGCGATCCTCGGGCCCAGTATCCATTCGACATCCGACGGATCCTCAGAAACCGATCTGAGCGATTCGACCGCTTCGGTGGGCTAAGACCACGGATACAAAAACACCGGAATTCGAATGCCCAAGAAAAAGTCAAACAAAACCCGAATCGAATTTCGCAAAGGGCATCAGGGGCAGCGGCGTGAGCGAGGGCTGACGGAAAAATACGCCGACTCCAAGGACGAAATCGACACACAAAATTCCCAGAGGATCACCGGCAAAGGGGATCTGACGCGCCACCGTACCGTCAAGGGAAATCTGGTCGAGTCCGAGCACCGCGACTCGTACCACACCATCCAGATCGATGCCTCGGACACAACCATTGAAGGCCGCGTGATTCGAGTCCATGGGCTCGAATCGATCGTCGGGCTCGACGACGGAACGATTCTTCGATGCGCGGTCCGAAGGGTCTTAAAAAATCTCTCGACGACCCAACGGCACGTCGTGGTGACCGGGGACCGGGTTCGTATCGAGCCCCAACCGGGCAACCAGGGATGGATTGTCCGCATCGAGCCACGGATTTCCGAACTGTGCCGCACGAGCAAGAACCGCAGGCATGTCATCGCCTCGAATATCGACCAGATCCTCGTCGTTACCAGCGCGGCAGAACCGGGAATCAAACCGAATCTGATCGATCGGATCCTAGCGACCGCCGAGCAGAATCAGATCGAGGCAGCCGTATGCATCAATAAATGCGACCTGATCGATCCTCAGCGACTCCAGCCCCTCATCGGAAGCTACTCGCAGATGGGCTACAAGGCCTTGATGGTCAGCGCCATGAGAGGCTGGGGCATGAACCTTCTACGATCTTGGGCGCAAGGCAAATGCACCGCCGTGATCGGTCAAAGCGGCGTCGGAAAGTCGAGTATCCTCAACGACCTGATCCCTGGACTCGCTCAACGCGTCCAAGCCGTGAGCCTCGATAATCAAAAAGGCAAGCACACCACCACAACCGCAGCGTGGTTTCGGATCGATCAGGCGACCTCGATCATCGATACACCTGGCGTAAGGCAATTTCAGCTTTGGGATATCGTACCGGCGGAACTTACCGGACTGTTTCGCGATATGCGGCCGTTTGCATCCCATTGCCGCTACCCGAACTGTTCCCACAACCACGAGGAGCCCTGCGCGGTCAAGGATGCTGTCGCCGACGGACGGCTCGATCCAAGACGCTACGAGAGTTATCTTCAGATTCTCGATGCTCCGGCGTTTACCTCCGACGATGCCCAAGACCTTTCTGAGTCCTACTCGTACGACTCGACGAAGTTCGAGACGGATCTCGCCGGGGAACTTGAGCACGATGAGGATATCGCATCCGACGAGGAGCTCGGTTAGGTCCAAGGCTCCTGGTCGTCGGTCTCGCCGTGGGGATCCAGGTGCCCTGAGCGGTTGATGGCAAACAGGATTCGTATGGTCACGATCATGCTCAGGATGAAGCCCCCGAAGCCGATAAGGGAGATGTCTTTCAACCCCAAGGGGCCTTGGTTCATGAAGAGCAACGGCGGGACCTTGTAAGCCAGTAGAACGGATGAACCGAGCAGCAGGGAGCTTGTCAGCAGACCTAATACCAATCGGTTGATCGATGGGCTCAGACCACGGTGCGAGAGGTGCACGTCGAGTTTTCCGCTTTGCACCAGATCCATAACGGAACTGATTTGGTGCGGGAGTTTCTCGACGAGGCTTTCGACCTCGACGTAGAGGCGCCGCATCCGGCGGGCTTGGCGCCAAGGGGAGAGCCTATTTTTCCACAAGCGTTTGAACATGGGCTCGATGGCTTCGAGCAAACTGAATTTAGGGCTCGTTTGGCCGATCGTGCCCTGCAGGGTCACTAGGGTCTTGATCAGCATCCCCATTTGGCTTGGCAAGACGATGCGATGCCTGTGAAGGATATCGGTCGCATCGTTGAGTGCCATGGCCAAATCGATGCGTTCGATCGGTTGATTGCCATAGGTGGCAATCAGGTCGGTGATATCGTTTGAGAGAATCGAATCATCGATGTTCTGCGGTACCTTGCCTACTCTTTTGACGACGGCAGCAAGAAGTGCAGAATCCTTGAGGGATAAAGCCCAGAGCATTTCTTCGATTTGGTCGCGGAGTGAATCGTCGATTCGTCCGACCATTCCAAAATCCAGAAGTCCCAGGGTTCCATCGGATTCGATGAGGATATTTCCCGGATGCGGGTCGGCGTGATAGAGTCCTTTGACGAAGATCATTTCGACGTACAGATCAGCGATCCTGCGGGCGATCTGCTCGCGGTCGGCATCGGAGAATTTCGCTGGGTCGCTCGCCGCATGGATCGACTCGCCGGTCAGTAGGCTCATGGTTAGAACCCGAGCGCTCGAATGGCTTGCAAATGCTTCCGGAATTTTGATACCCGGTTTGCCTTCGAGCGCTTCGCGGAGCATGGTCAGGTTGGCTTGTTCCTGCGTGAAGCTCAACTCGCGTTTCAACGAGCGGGAAAGTTGATTGACGATTTCACGCGGTCGCCAAACGGCGAACTCGGGGATCCGGTCTGCTAGGCTCGCCAGACCAGCTAGGACTTCGAGATCCTCATGGATTTTGGCTCGGATATTCTCGTGCTGGACTTTCACCACGACTTCGGTGCCATCGCTGAGCCTTGCGCGGTGGGCTTGTCCAATCGACGCGGAGGCCATGGCGACCGGTTCGAAGGACGCGAAGAGTCGCTCGAGAGAATCTTTGAGTTCCGACTCGATGGTCGTCTTGACGGTCTCAGGAGGATCCGCAGGGACGTTGGCTTGGAGCATTTGCAATTCGGCGGCTTGGGCGCTGCCGACTAGGTCGGGACGCAAGGACAAGACTTGTCCGAGTTTGATGAACGTGGGCCCTAGATCTGTCAGCGCCATCCGAACGCGCGCCTCGCGGGAGTAGCTCGATAATGGGACCCCCTGTTCGTCCTTGATCCAATCTCGAACGAAATCCAACCGCAGTCGGCTGAGCCAATCGGCAAGCCCGTAGCGACGCAGGATCAAAATGATTTCCCGCCAACGCTTTAGGTTTCGATAGTATCGCGGTATCGAGGTGATTCTCATCGAGGGATCTGAGGATCCAAATTCCCGTTTTCTCGGGGAAGGTTGCCCGGGATCGCCGGCGCGTTTTTGATTTTGTCTGCCAGCTCTTCTGCCGAAGCTTGGAAGGCATCCAAGTCTAGTTCGCCGATTGCCAGGTCGCCAGTTGCTGGATCCGGGGCTGATTGCTCCCAAGGCTCATCGGTCCAGACGATTTGGAACAGGTTTCCGTAGAGTTTGATCGACATTTGATTTTGAGCAGGCAGGAGCAACTGACGGAAGGAATCCCCGCGGATCGCTGGTAGGTCATGCTTTTGGTAAAGCAGTTTTCCGGTGCGCACATCGATCAGAGCGATGCTTGTGAAATCCAAAGCCATGCCACGAACGTTCTTAAGGGTCAGTCGTCGCAGAAAGACCGCTGCGGGGGATTGACGATTTTGGCTCAGCGGGAACAGGAAGTGTTTGACTCTTTGGGATCGCTCCCAAGCGAGAGATCCATCCTCGATTTGGATCGCAAACAGGCGTCCTGCGCAAGCCGCGACGGTAGGATCGCTTCGCAGTTGCGGGTAGACTTGAACATTGTCGAGTTCCATCGCCCCTGCATGGGGTAGGATCAAGGCGATCTCGCCAAAGACCTGGGCTGAAATGCTGCTGAATTTGCCTTCGACGTCGACCTGGAGTTTGCTTTCGGTCCCTTTCCTTGCGTTCCAGTAAAGCATGGTTCCGTCGCTTCGAAGAGCCACAACGCCGAGGTCCCCTGCGATCGCCAAACGCGTATCGAGCGTGTGGTCGGCTTGAAGGATATTTTCGCCGGTGGAGGGTTCGACGAGCCTGAGTTTCATACGGCTAGCTTGATCGGTGTTGGCTTGCCGCACGGGTTGAAACAACCATCGATCCGCCACAACGGTCAGTGGCGTCCAGCCTTCTTGTTCGGTGGCGATTTCCTCGACGACGGATCCATCGCTGGGGTCGATTTTTTGGATCGTCTTGGACCCTGTTTCAAGCGAGTAGAGGAACCCACCTTTGCTCAGGAGCGAAGCGGTGCGGAAACCTTGCAAGCTCCATTGCTTGGTTCCCAGGAGGGGATGAAAGCTGACGATTTCGTTTTCGGATTGAACGATGACCCCCCAGCGAGAAACATCGACAACTCGGAATCCTTTTTTGGGAATCGGTAGTCCCCAGGCGTTGCGTTCGATGGTGTTGGATCTCCCTCGTCCAAGTCCGGGCATTTCTGGGTCGAGATTTTCTTTTCCAAAGTTGGCATTCCAAAGCTGGCCGTCCTGTTGACTTAGGTTTGCATGGAATAGATCCAGCGCGATGACTTGGTCTTTGAGTTCGATGATCAGAATACTGTTGATCGCATGGATCCGGGGGGTAACCGTTCTGTCGAGTCTTGCGACATCGAGCAGGTACTGGACTTCCTCCCCGGTTTGGGGTTGGACCAAATGGAGGAGTCCATTGTTGAAATAGGCTTGCCAGCCCAGGAAGGAGTCTCCGACGATGGTTCCGATTTGGCACAGGTTCGAGCCTTCGTGGGTCGATTGGAATTGACCGACGGCGTTGGCTTCGGCAAAGCTCGAGGTAACCTCGACTTTACCTTGGGGCCAGATATGTTTTTGTAGGTCGGCCAGTTCGCGTTCTTTGAACCGAATGAGCATCGCGTCAGGGGAATTGTATCTAAGAATTCCCGGTCCGTTTTTGCCGCTTAGGTCTTTGGCCATCGCTAGAAAAGCCTCATCGTCTTTTCCGAGCTCGAGCCAAGATTTCATAGGGCGTTCGCTCTTGAGGTAGAGCCTTGCTTTTGCCTTGCGAATCGCTTGGTCGGCTTCGTCGAGGGGCTTCTCAAGGGCCCCTGATGAGGTCAGGAGGTATTCCGCATCGACCATGCTTCGAACACCCAAAGAACTTGCGTATTTCAATCGAGCGGTTTGGGTATAGGGCAGTCCGTCGAAATGCTGCAAGCGCAAGCGTATCATCGAAGGGTCCTGTTTCGGATCGACTACGAGTCGCTTTTCGATCGCGACTCGTAGTGACTCCCATTCGGAGTCTGACAAACGACGGGCGATCCTTGCAAGATGCGCCGAGATCCATGCGTCTTCGTGAATGGTCCATCGGGCGCTCGCATCGATGCTGTTGCCATCCATCATCTGATCGATTCGTCGAGAGAGACGGGTATCGGAAAGTTCGAGCAGTTTTTCAAAGGCCTCGCTCCAGCGCTCGCGTTTCTCTAGGCCATGGATCATGACTCTCAAATAGGTCGGTAAATCCAAATCGCTGGCGATCGATTCGTAACTTCGTACCTTTTCGATGTAGCGATCAAAGTCGGTTCTCAGTGCCATGGTCAACGCTTTGATGAACGACCGGCGAATGTCGAAATCCTGTGGAGATAAGGCGATGGCCTCTTCGAGTTTGGCCATCGCGTTATCGATTTCGCCAGAGGCAAGTGCCAGTTCGCCTTCTTTTTGGAGCACCGAAGCGGTTCCTGGGGCGTTCTTTAGCTCTGCGATCAGATCGGCTTGAAAGCGATCCCGTATCGAATAGCTGGTCAATTCAAATGGACTGGCACTCAGGAGCCGATTGTCGACCACCGCGAGATTCCCTAACGCTTTCTCGCAGCGTGTCTCGGAGAGCACCGAGCCTTGCAACAAATCGATCTCGATGAGCTGCTGGTTCGATAAAGGAACGATCAGTTTGGAATCGGATCGGACGCTCTTGCCGACAACGTGTGCTCCATTGGGCATGGGTATCGGTGCCCAGGCCGGTTGTCCGGTCCGCAAATCCACCCCGACGATCTCTTGGGCATAAACCAACACCGCAAGCTGGTTCCAAACCCCTGCGACGTACCGGAACATCGATCCTTCGTCATGCCCGATTTGCCATAATTCGGCCCCATCGGCATTGGAAATTCCGTAGATCGCCGTCCCGTTCGAGGGTGCAAAGACGCTGACTCCATCATGCACGACCACGGCTGTATCCAAGGAGCGCGAGAGCATCGGGTCGGTTTCCCTCAGGTCCATTCCGCCGACGATATTGAAAGCTGCGCCCGGCATCAACGAAGGGTTCATGGGGTAGCTCTTGCTCCAGACCAGCTCGCGGCGGTTCAGATCGTAGGCGACCAGGAAACCTGAGAGGGTCGGACAGATCACCAGCGAGCCTTCCAAGCTCGGGCTTAGCCCAAAAGCTTTTCGCTGGGGATCCAACGCGATGGTTGTGCCTTGGTTGGCGACCAAGGATTGTCTCCAGTTCATCGATCCGGTACCTGGTTCCAAGGAGACCAGAAATACTTCTCCGTTGAGTTCCGCAAGAACCAAAAGCTCGGATCGAACCGGTATCGGAGCTCCCAAAAAAAGTGCGCCTTTGAGGTCCGGTGCACTGGAGCGATTGACCCCACCGCATTCCCAAAGCAGCTTTCCTTCCTCGGCGATGCTCCATGCTTGCAGGACGTTGTAGGTTCGGATCATCGGGTTGCGATTCTGCCTTGCATTGGGTCCTACCGCGAAACTCTCGCCGACCTCGGCGGCTGACGATCCGCTCAAGCCGAAGATTCGTTTTCCATCGGTCGAGATTTGGCTGGTGGCAAAGTCCCCCCAAACCCTCCGAACCAAATAATCTGGTGCCGGTAGGCCCAAGGCATAGCTATCTCGATTCGATCCTCGGTCGATCGAATACCCCAAAGGCGAGCCGCTAAAGACGATCGGCCAGCGGATCTTGCCGGATTTCGCATCGATCGCCAGGATGCGCTGGTCGTAGGTTGGCAGGAATATCAAGTCCCCGGAGCTGATCGGCGCACGCGTGGGTACCAAATGGGCACGCCTTTCGGCCAACTGCTTGCGCATCGTTCGCTCGAGATTCTCTTTGTGCTGAGCGGATTCATGCAGGTCGACACTCCATCGGAGGATAGGAATCGGCTGGCCACCGTCGGTGTTGGCGTTGCGATCGAGGCCTCCACCTTCGAAGCGAGGCTGGCGTATGCGGACGGCGATTTTTTTAAAATCCTCTTTCGATAGACTCTGTAGGATCGATTCGCCAGTGGTTTTGTCGTTCCATCCGACCTTGGATCCAGCCCAGTCCAAGGAGACGCTCGGAAAGTACTCTCGGACTTCGACCAGTAGCTTTCCGGCTTGGGTCGTCGTGCTCGAAGCCAGCTTGGATGCGACGGCCAGTACACCTAGGCCTGCACCGAATCGGTCTCGTGCAGAGCGATCGATCAAGAGTCGTTCCAAGGTGTTTGTCGCATCGACGGTGTTGCCGATCGTCAGCAGATGCTCGGCTAGGAGCAAGGATGCGTCGCGCCCTGCGTCGGTGAATCCATAGCGGCTCGATAACTCGTGCAAAAGCCCGATATCGTTTTGATCGATGGCTTTTTCGAGCAGTTGCTGGGCTTTGACTCCATACCTTAACTCGACGGCTTGTCTGGCTTCCTCGGGAAGATTCTCGAGCATCTTTTTAGCTTGCCCTAAAACCGTTCGAGCACCGTCTTTGGTCCTTGCGGTTGGCGAAAGAAAGTAGTCTTCTCCCAGGGGACCATCGCCAGCGGATTCTTCGATTCCCAGGAGTTGCCCGAGTGTAACGCTCGCCTCGGCCCATTGCTTTGCGTCGATCGCTTCTTGTGCATCGCTCAGCAGGACCTCCACTTCGCGAGGTGCGGTCATCAGGAGCCCTTCGGGCATCGAAAAACGGTTTTGAAAACCTTGGGACAACCCTACTTGTTCGGCGATGAACACGACGGCCAAGCAAAGGCAGTTACGAAGGAAATCATGTCCATGACACTGGTTCGAAGTGCTCATCGAATTCATCGCCTGATTGGTTTGCAACAGTGGCTGTTCCTACTGAGATTCGGAACATCTGCCTTATTCTACCGAATTCTAGGAATCCAGGAGCGAAGGCCAGAGGGAATCGTCGGGGTGGATGTCCAACGAAAAAAGCCGAGTCTCGCAAGGGTGCGCTACTCGGCTTTTAAGGGATTCGGTTGCAATTCGTTAACGAATTACGGTCGGGGCCAATGAATCAGAACGACGGATCGCTAAGACTCAAGTTACTTGGCGGGTGGGAGGATGACCGAGTCGATGATGTGGATCACACCGTTGGAGGCGTCGACGTCGGTTGCCAAGATCTTAGCACCGTTGACGTAAGCTGCTCCGTCTTTGACGGTGATTTCGACTTTGGATCCTTGGAGAGTCGCTGCGGACTTGGCTGCCAAGGCGTCTTCGGAGTAAACGCGTCCTTCGACGACGTGGAACAACAGGATGGCCTTGAGCTTATCTTTGTTCTCTGGCTTGAGCAAAGTCGCGACAGTGTCCTTAGGGAGCTTGGCAAACGCATCGTCGGTAGGTGCGAATACTGTCAGGGCCTTGTCGCCACTGAGAGCTTCGACCAGACCAGCGGCTTTGGCAGCGGCCAGAAGGGTGTTGAACTTACCAGCCTTGGTCGCTACGGTTGGGATGTTATCTTCGGAAGGGAGGATAACCGAGTCGATGACATGGATCACACCGTTGGTGCACGCGATATCGGTGGCAACAACTTGGGCGCCGTCGACCATAACCTTACCGCCATCGACTTTGACGTCGATCCGTTGTCCGTTGAGGGACTTGGCACCCTTGACGCCCAAAACGTCCTTGGCCATGACTTTGCCTGGGACGACGTGGTAGGTCAAGATAGCCTTGAGCTTGTCTTTGTTCTCTGGCTTGAGCAGAGTTTCAACCGTTCCCTTAGGAAGCTTTGCAAACGCTTCATCCGAAGGAGCGAAAACGGTGAATGGGCCTGGGCCCTTAACGGCGTCGACCAAACCTGCAGCGCCCAAGGCGGCAGCGAGGGTCTTGAACTTGCCGGCTTCGACTGCGGTGTCGACAATGTTCTTTTCGAAACCGAAAGCGGACATCGAGGCAACGGACATCCAAGTTGCCAAAGCATACGATACGATCTTCTTCATCAATGTAATCCCTGTAAACAATACGGAGCGGACAAAAAGCACCCGTTGACGATCGAAGCTCCACGGTGAGTTTCGGCACAACGTTCCTGCGTCTTTGAGGACGGTCCACTGTAGGGACGTTGTCAACTGGCAAAGAGAAATTTTTCGCTCTTGGGCTAAAGGATCATGGGGCTACTTGACGGGCCGCTAACATGTACAACTGATAATTTTCCTCGAACCGAATCGAGTTTCGAGGAATGGAGTCGAATGTCGAAGACTCTCACCGGATGCCATCGGTTCGAGAGTCGGAATACCCCCTAGAAAGACAAGCCAAGATGAGCACGATTCGAGCCGCAGTTGTGGGAGCTTACGGAGGGATTGGCCAGGCCTTGTGCCAGGAGCTCAGGGAGACCGAATCGACGATGTTTTTGATCGGACGCGATGCGCAACGTCTTGAAACCCTCGCGCAGCAATACGGCACTGGAAGCTGCTTGGCCGATGCCGCAGACTGGGATCAGATCGATCGTGCGATGGGACAAGCGCACGAAGTGATGCAGGGGCTCAATGCCGTCGTTTGCTTGGCCGGCTCGGTGCTGCTTAAGCCCATGCATTTGACCAGCCGAGCCGAGTGGGACGCGACGATGCAAGCGAACCTCTCGGCCGCCGCTGGTACTTTGCGAAGTGCCGTCACGCGGATGAACGACGGAGGTTCGATCGTCTTGATGAGCTCGGCCGCTGCCCACATCGGCTTGTCGAATCACGAAGCGATTGCAGCCGCCAAAGCCGGGATCGAGGGTCTGGTTCGATCGGCGGCGATGACCTACGCTTCAAAACGGATTCGTGTCAATGCAGTCGCCCCTGGTTTGGTCCAAACTCCATTGACCCAACGCGTTTGGAATAATCCTCGCAGCGCCGAGGTATCTCTCGGAATGCATCCGGTGGGACGATTTGGCGAGCCGGGCGATATCGCCCGGGCGATCCATTTTTTGATCGATCCGAAGAACAATTGGATTACCGGGCAGGCTCTTGCGGTCGATGGCGGCTTGGGTTCTCTTAAGCCCACTGGTCCTGCACGACCCAGTTGAACTAGCCCACCGATAGGATCGAGATCCTTTGGAAACCGGTAGACTCCACCGTGATTTATTTTGATAACAACGCCACAACTCAAATCGATTCGCGTGTCGCAGAGCATCTTGCACAGGTACTGGGCCAGAGGTTCGTCAACCCTGCGAGCCAGCACTCGGCGGGACGAACAGCGCGAAGCGTCGTCGAGAATGCACGCGATTTGTTGTTGAGGCTATGTAAGGCCCGGACCAGAGGCATGCAAAGCGATTCGGCGATCTTCACCAGCGGTGGTACCGAATCAAACAATCTGGCGCTATGCGGTCTAGCCGCAAAACGCAGCGGTTGCATCGTCGTATCTGCGATCGAGCACCCAAGTATCCTTGCGACGGCACAGAGGCTCGAGCAGCAAGGTCGTGAGGTTCGTTACTTGCCATGCAAGTCTACCGGCCAAATCGATCTTGAGCCTCTTCGGGATTGGATCGCCCGGAGCGAGTCGATCGCCCTGGTCTCGCTGATGCTGGCCAACAACGAAACCGGTGTTCTGCAACCGGTAAGCGAATTGGCCGCATTGAGCAAACCGGCCGGTATTCCTGTCCACACCGATGCAGTCCAAGCGTTTGGGAAAATCCCCGTCGATTTCGAAGCGCTCGATGTACAGCTCATGACCCTGACTGCCCATAAGTTTCATGGCCCGGTCGGAGTCGGAGCGCTGCTCGTGCGGCATTCGGTCCTGCTCGAACCGATGTTCATTGGTGGCTTTCAACAAGCTTCGATGCGTCCGGGAACCGAAAGCCCCGCACTGGCTAGCTCCATGGCCTTCGCTACGGAATTGGCCGTCCAGGAGCAGCCGGTTCGCTACACAAAGATGATGCAATCTAGAGAACTCCTCGAATCGATCCTGTTGAACGAAATACCCGATGCGGTTGTCCTGGGCTCACACGCCCCACGATTGCCCCATACGATCAGCCTCTCGTTCCCGGGATTGGATCGACAGCTTTTGCAATTGGCGCTCGATCGCGAGGGTATCGCCTGCGGTACCGGGTCGGCTTGTGCCAGCGGTTCGAGCCAGCCTTCGCACGTACTCCAAGCCATGGGACTCGGCAAGCCGATCGTCCAAGGTGCCATCCGTTTGAGTCTTTCGTGGGAAACCTCCGAGGAACAGGTCCTGGCCGGGGCCGAAAAGATCATTCGCGTGGTTCGTCGTCTGAGGGCCAAGCATTAGTCTGTCGATGAGCGGACGAATCGCCAGCCGCATCGGAAAAGCTCGTGAACCTTGCCCAGGCAGGTAGGTAATTGTTCCATCGGTTCGATGCTGCTTTGAGCCATCCGAGTGGCTTGCGATTCCAGCAGGCAACAGACCATGGGGTGGTAAGAGACTCGGCGGTTTGACCTCGGGCGATCGCATTTCCGAGGAGGTAGTTTTTAGCGTCCTGAGAATCGAGCTCGATGCTCTGTGAGGGTGTAAACAGGGTCGGTAGGAGCATCGATAAGCCATGGTAGGGTTCGATCCTCTTCGATTCGATTCTGGCTAGTTGAAGTCCGTGGCCGAGTCGATGCCCGAACCGTTCGACGAAGGCAAAGGCACCCGGTTCATAACCCAGCCAATGGTGATTCTCGACGAGTTTTTGCAGATGGAACGCGCCCAGTTCTAGCATCGGTTCGGCAGAATCTAGCTTACTGCGGTCCTTGGGTTTTCGCTCTTGGGTTTTGCGAGTTTTGGCTTCGCGGTCGCGGGTTGTTTTGCTGCGGGTGGATTTGGTGTGGTCGATTTTGTTCATCGGTTCGATTGGATCGGACACTTCGATCGCCGCAGCAAAGCCACCGGCGCAATCGTCGCGATGAGGCCATAGGCGATAGCAACCTGCCAGCAGTGGGGATCGCCAGGGTTCGAGTTCCGGGTAGGACCTAGGGGACAGGGAGTCTCGATAGGTTTCGAGCAACGCGGCGACTTGGGCCTCGTTCTCCTGGACTGCGAAGGTGCAGGTGGAGAAGACCAGCAGCCCACCGGGTCGGACCAGTTGCAGAGCGCATTGGAGGATCCGCAAGGCGCGTGCGGCGCAGTGTTCGACGTGGTTATCCGCAAAGGAGCTTTCCGTTTGCTGCTTGCGAGCGACCAAGGATTGGCCGCTGCAGGGCACATCGACGAGGACCTTATCGAATTGACCGGCGAGGCTAGCGGCGAGGTCTTGAGGATCGCTGTTGCTGACGAGGAAGTTGGCGCGACCCGTGCGGGCAAGCGTATAGTGGAGCACGTCCAGGCGGCTAGCGATGACTTCGTTGGCAAGAAGAAATCCATGGGTACCGAGCCTTTCGGCGATCGCCGAGGCCTTTCCACCCGGAGCCGCACACAGATCACAAACCCAGTCGTCAGGATCGAGTTTGAGCATCGCCAAAGGGAGCATTGAAGCTGCGTCTTGAATGTAGTAGTCGGCAGCAGCGTACTGGAGGTACCCGCCTGGCCGAACCGGCCCGGCGGTGAGATTCAAGCCTCCTGTGATTTTCAATCCGGCGGGGAACCAAGGCACCTGAGCGGTAGTAAAAGGGAGGTCTTGGCAGGTTCGATCGACCCTCGGTCGGATCGATTTGGCTGGCCGGCCTCGGAGCGCTTGGGCAAAGGGTTCGGCCTCCGAGGGCCCGATCAAAGATTCGAATTGATCGAACATTAGTAAAATCGCTAGGAGAGATCGGCTTGGGATTTGCCCAGGTTGGATCCGGGCAGTGGCCTGGATTCGAGCCGGGGACTTGATTGTGGATTGGTTTTGGACCATGATCTTCGATTCGGTCCAAGAACGCTATTGTCCGCAGATTCGGAAATCTAGAAATATCACCTATGGCATCGACCATCATCGACCCAATTCTGACCCCGGCAAAGACCATCGACGGCAAGACGCCCAAGCGTCAGGACGTGCCCAAGTCTGAGAGTTTGTGCGATTACTGCACGGCCAGGTGTTGCCGATATTTTGCTTTGCCGATCGAGGAACCCACGACCGATCAGGACTTTGACTTCATGCGTTGGTACTTGTTGCACGACCGGGCCAGTGTCTTTGTCGAGGATGAAGTCTGGTACTTGCTTGTCCATACGGCATGCAAGCACTTGCAGACGGACCATCGGTGCGGGATTTACTACACGCGTCCGCAGATATGTCGAAGTTACTCGACGGAGAATTGCGAGTTTGACGAGGACGCCGTTTACGAGATGTACTTTGAGACGGCCGAGCAAGTCGCGGAGTATGCCGAAGCGCGTTTTTGCAGCGATGGAGAGTCGATTCGTTCCCCTGAGCCACCGTTGTTACCGCTGCTGAACTGAGCTTCTCGGTTCGACCGAGAAGCTCACGAGTGGCTTGAGGACCGATCGCTTGGGGCTTAGAGATACCGATCGAGCATTCGGTCGAAGGCCTTTTCGAGCATCTCGTCGGTATCGTACTTACCGGCGGCGATGGCTTCTCGCATTTGAGCGACCTTGTCGGTGCGGAAAGTCTCTGTCGATTGGGCACCGCCGACCGAGAGGGCTTCTGGGGAGAGTTCGATCAGGTCGACCGGCTCTTGGATTCCCCCGGCCTTAGCGAGAGCTTGGCCCTCGTTGGGAGCCGAAGCTTTGGAGGCGGACCGCAGTGCATCGGCACCGGAAACGGAAAAATTGTTCGAAATCTGCATAGCTCTATCTCTCCCGTGAACACTTCGTGGAATGGACTGCGTATCTGCTCGCGGAAGCCGCTGGTCACACACCAGGGCACCCTTGGAATCTTCGCAGTCCATGTCGCAGAGAAAGACCATCCGTACCGGTCAAGGCGACTTTGCAAAGAGACGACGCAAAATGCGAGCGTCCGGTTGCATCGGATGATCATCTCTACAAATCCAACGAATTTGGTCTCCTACCGATTAAACCCATTGTACGAACTTTGGCGTCCCAGATCCTCACCGGTATCGAACGATCCGATCGATTTTCCGGAACTCTTTTGCCTCTGGGGCTGCTGTCGCGATTGCTCGTCCCAGCAGACCCGTTTTGGCATTCGTCTCCATGTGGGTACTATATTGCAACACCTGTGCCAATGATGCTTCAGGTCGCCGCAAGTTCCCTAAAAAAGACCGACTCGACACAAGGATCTTATACCCGGTCGAGCATCTTCGGTGCAAGCTCTCTAGTTTAACAAATCGAATGAGCGTTTCGTGATCGTCTGGCTTTGCTAGCAATGGAGCTTTTTACAAAGAGTCGGCAATTTTTTCAAAACAGGTTGCAAATCGATGTTGACGCTTGAGTCGGATTTTTTTTAAGCTACCGCTCGTCGTTGGTCGCAAGTCCAAGGATCTGATCTTTGAAATTCAAACGCAGAATTTGGCAGGCTTTCGGCCGTCGCTCCGCGAGAGGGATCTCGAACTTCAAAAGCAAGGATGCTTTTGGTTCGTAAAATCCTAGGCGAGCGAAAGTCCATGGAGCAAACAGGGGAAACGGATTTGCCTTGTTTGACTTCAGCCATTTTCTCGAACCAAATCATTGCTAGTTTTGCATGACCTTTGGCTCCCGGAAGCTCGTAGTCCTCCGTCCCCCCTGGGACTCGTTCACGTCCGGGAGCCTTTTTTTATTCCTTGCTACGGGTTGTTTTTCGCTATGGGGTTCGGATCGATTCGCACAGGCGTTCGAGGTGCTCGTCGAGCACCTCGGCCCCGGAGACAATCTGGAGTTCGATCTCAAGAGCCCAAAGCGGAATCTGTCCGATTCGGTCGCTCGATAGTTTCGCAAGATCCTTGCCGGTGCACAGGATGACTTGCGGGGGGACGCTGCACTGGCTGGCACGTTCGATGATGCCTTGCACGTCCATAGGGCTGTACGGATGGTGGTCTGGAAAATGGACTTTTTCAACCACCGGTATCCGAAGACCCTCAAGGGTATCGACGAAGGCTTTGGGGTTTCCAATCGCACACAGAGACATCGCAGGTTTGCCTTCGAAAAACCCGAGCTCATGCGATTCCCCTGAAGCGTTCTTCCATCGTACCGGGGCATGAACGCTCTGGACCCACGCTGCCTTGGGATTGACCCGCTGGACTTTGGTCCTGAGATTGGCAAGATCCTGCATGGAGACTTGGTCGCACCTGGTGACGAGGACCAAATCGGCTCGACGTAGCCCTTTGAGAGGCTCTCGAAGCAATCCGCGGGGGAGCAAATGCCCCCAACCAAAAGGGTTCGTCGCGTCGAGCAGGACGATGTCAAGGTCTCGTGCAAGTCGGCGGTGCTGGAACCCGTCGTCTAAAAGCAAGACCTGCATCTCGAGCTCCTCGACGGCAAGACGAGCGTTCTCTACGCGGTCGGAGGCTTGCAAGTGCGGAACATCTGGAAGCAGCGACTCGAGTTCCCTGGCCTCGTCGTTGAGCCCGTCTGCAAGCGCTCCGTAACCTCGGGATAGGATCGCAACGCGTATCGCTCGCCTTCGCATCCACTTGGCAATCCAAGCACATGCGGGCGTTTTTCCTGTACCCCCAGCCGTGAGATTCCCTACCGAAATCACCGGTGCGGCGGCTTTGGTTATCTTGAACCACCCCCGCTGATACGCTTGATTGCGGCAAACCACCGCCGCTTGGTAAGGGAACGAAGCTCCCCAAAGCGCACCGCGTATCAGGAGTGACACCAAGGTATTGTCGTTGGTTCGAAGGTATTTCTCGAACGGATGCATGGACTTGCTGTTGGTTGAAAATCTTGACGGCATAGAAACCTGACGCGTCGCCGAATTGTAGAGCTCATGACGACTTGCTGACAGACGTGAACGCGAAGACGCGAAGACGCGAAGACAGGAAGAAGGGAACGCAAAGACGCAAAGGCGCAAGGACGCAAAGGGAAGAAAAGAAAATAGGAATAGGAAGAAGGGGAAGGGGAAGGGGAAGGGGAAGGGGAAGGGGAAGGGGCTTTGGTTTTGGTTTTCCCTTGCGTCTTTGCGCCTTTGCACCTTTGCGTTTATTTCTTCCCTGCGTTCCCTTCTTCCCCGCGTTTTATTTCGATCTGCGGTCTAAAGACCATTGACCACGCGGTGAATCCCATCCTTGACGAGCCTCTCGCCAAAATTGATCACCAATCCGAGTCGCAGGTTTCGTAGGCGAAGGTAGGTCAGGGTCTGGATCTCAAATAACTCAAGATACATTGAAACCGCTTTGCACTCGACGATGACCACGGAGTTGACCAACAAATCGATCCGAAGCGGGGTCGATAATGTCACCGATTTGTACAGGATCGGTGTTTGTACCTGACGCTCGACCCGACAACCAACTTGCCTTAACTCCCATACCAATGCCTCCTCGTATACCGATTCAAGCAATCCCGGCCCACCCAACGTGCGATGCACCTCAATCGCCGCGCTGACGATCGATCTACTCGTTTCGTTTTCGCCCATCGCGATCTCCTTATCGCTATCGAAGTTTTAACCAAATGAAAGACCGGAACGCAGGAAGAAATAAACGCAAAGGTGCAAAGGCGCAAAGTCGCAAAGGGAAGAGAAGAAATGGATAAGGGAAAGGGTTAGAGAGGGAAAAAGGGATGGGGTTAGAGAAAAGGGAAAGGGGTGGAAGGGAAAAACAATCCTAAGGCATTTTGTTTTCTTATGCCCTGTTTTGGTTTGTTTTTTTATCTCCTTTTTTTCCCTTTCCCTTCCCTTTTGTTTTTGGTTTTCCTTGCGCCCTTGCGTCTTTGCGCCTTTGCGTTCCCTTCTTCCAGCGTTCCCTTCTTCAAGCCTTCCCTTTTGAGCCTTTGCCTTCGCGTGTCAGTTTTTTATGGGTGAATCGCAAGTCCGAGCGTTTCGGTGAAGCGGTCCATGGCGTTGGCTGTCGCAGCGGTGTAGATGGCATGAGCCGTTTGTCGGTCGCTGAAGACTTCGCGTAACCGAGCGATGTCCGCATCGGTGATCTTGGTCGGATCGCAGGTTAGCTTCTTGGCAAATTCGATGGCTTGGACCAGTCCAGGCGTTAATTTCTTCGCATCGTTGGCGTCCCATGCTTGGATCTGTTGCTCAGTGAGCTTGAGTTGATCGGCGAACGCTTTGGCCATCGCCAGCGAGCTGGAGGCTCGATTGTGTCGGGCCGTGGTCCAACATATCGCAGCTTTGATCTCGGGAGCTAATTCCGGATCGCTCAACATCGCCGTCCAAGCTCGGACCATTTCGGGACCGGCGGCCGGTAGGGTGGCCATGGCACGGTGCCAATCATGGATTTCATCGAGTGGAATCTGGAGAATTTCCGCCGCAGACTCTTTGGAGACCAACTGCACTCGAGGTCCTCGCGTCGCGGAAATCTTCAATTGCTCTTGGCATTCTTGCCACGTCCAAGCCTTGGGGCGAACGATGTCGGCTCCTGCCACGACCAACGATTCACCTTGATTCCATTGAGCGGAAGTTGGAGTGTCGAATTCGACACTTTCTCCTCGCATTTGGGGGTCTTGGGGCAAGCCCATCGAGTCGGTCCAGCGGTTCATGGAATTGAATCTCGCGATGCTGTAGACCAACTCGACAATCTCCGCATCGGAGTATTCCGACTTCAAGGTAGCCACGTCCCGATCGCTCAGAGCAAAGGGTAGGACCGTCATTTTCCGAGCCAGTTCAACCCCTTTTCGAGTTCGAGGGTCCAAGGAATCCCAGTCGCGATCCAATGCGCCGATCTGATCGTCGCTCAGGCCAGCGAGCTTGAGCTTGTGCTCCTGGTGCCCCAAGCAATAGTGGCAGTTGTTGCCCCGCGAGACGACCCAAAAGCACTGGGTCTTGAGCTCATAAGACACCTTGGATTCGGCCTCATTTCCCCAACGCTCCGCCTGGAGCCAGGACTCCGGTAGGTAATATCGTCGGGCTCGACCATTGATGACGTTCGAGCTGGCAGGATTGGTAGCTCCGGGGACCGTCTCGGGAACAGGGAGTCTGGGGACTCGATCTTTGAGTTGCCCTAGGACCTCCTTGAGTTCCGAGCGGGTCGTCGGGATCGTTTTGGTTTTCGCCAAGGTTGCTTCCTGGGCAAACGTCGATCCAGAGGCGATGGCTAGAAGAACCAGCGAAGCAATCCAGTTGTTTTTCATCATGGTGAGTCCTGTGAGATTCTCTTCTAGACTTTCTAAGCTACGGAGCGATCTCCGAGAGGTTAACGATTTCGCCACCGTTTCGGGTTCCAAGGGCTCGGTAGATGACCAAGTCGATGTTGGCCGAAAGGCTTTGGGTCGAGCCATCGACCAGGGCCATGTTGACCAAATTGGCGTGTTGGGAGTTTGCCGTCGTCATGATTCGGCCAGGGGGAAACATGCACGATCGGCCATGGGGGATGTTGATGTGGTAGTACTCGGTCGTGGAGTGGTACCCACGGATCCAAGGAGCTCCGATATCGGAGAAGCCTTGTCGGCTCAGATCCTCAACATTTACCGCATTGCAATCGCGGAGAGCTTCGTCGGCCGTGAGGATATTGGTTCCTGGGTTGTAGGTGTCGGTTTTGGGGGTGGATCGGGTGTTTGAAAAATCTCCGGTAAGTCGTTCGCAAACCGCGGCCGTATTGCTCAATCCATCGGTGATCGAAGCGAGTTTGAGGAAAGAGTCTCGAAAGAACACTCCATTGCAATCAGGGACTTGAGGAATTGGGTTGGCGATGGTTCGGTTCCATAGCGGAATGGTTCCGGAATTGACATAGTAGTTGTTCGCGCCGCCGGCGGTGCCTGGGATCATGGAGGCTGGATCCGATGGGCATCGGAAGGTCGGGACGCTCGTGAGCCTTGCAGCATCGTTGCGAGGGTCATTCCATTCGGCACCGAAGTTCACCAGTGAGTAGATTTGGCTGGCTTCCATGAAGGGGAGCAATCGGGCGTGGACCGAGATGCTGCTTGCAGGACCCAAGCGGTCGGCGGTCTGCGAGATCCGCGATGCTGGGAGCCTTTTGTAGGCCGATTCGTAGTTCATGGCCGCAAGGGAGATCTGTCGCATGTTGTTGCTGCACTGCATGCGTCGAGCGGCCTCTCGGGCGGCTTGAACGGCCGGGAGGAGCAATCCGACCAAGATTCCAATAATGGCTATGACCACGAGCAATTCGACAAGGGTAAAGCCCTTCGGGGCTTGCATACGTTCTGCGCGATTGGAAATTTGAAGCATGATAGCGATGAGATTTCTTGGATAAATGAATAGGGACAGGACCGAACGAGATGGGTGGTTGGCTGAGAATGCAGGTTGGGTAAGAGCAACCGCATCGCTAGGGCATCGATTGTATTAGGGGCTTTCGTAAGCGGTTGCTTGCAAAAGTTTTCCGTCTCGCAAATCGAAGAACTCGTTAAGCGCAAAGAACCCGAGGGGGTCTATCCAAAAGCCCAAGAGAGGGGCATAGAAGGGTATCGCTAACCGAAGAAATCGTTACTCCGAGGAAGGGTGGACGCGACGAGATGGGACTTCCTGGGAGCCGGCAAATCGGCAAAGGGAATGAATCGCTATGGGCTGTTTCGAGGGGAATTCCCGGGTCTTTCTGGTTCTTGCAACGGCAGGAAGAACACGGCCGATCGCCATCGGCGTGGACCATCGCGAGATCCTGTTGAAGAATCGCAGGAAGCTTGGGGCCCGCAGTTGCCGTAAGTTCGGATGGATCCATGCGGATCAATTCCGAATTGATCGCGTTTCGCCAAAGCATTTGCCTGGGAGAAGCTCCACATCGGGCAAAGGCCTCGGAGACACACCCAAGAAAAAACGCAAAGACCATCACCCCAAGGGCGATCGATCGAGAGCGATTTCCGGAAAAGGGTTTTGTCATGTCCGCGGCGGGAAACGTGGGTGTAAAGGGTGCGCAATCACCCTATGATTCGATCTATCGGTGTAAAAGTCAACCAATAATCGTGGAAATTATCTTCGATAGAGGGAATCTAGGCGTTCTCGGCCGTCACGGTTGAGCATTTCGTAATGTGGGTCGCGATGTTCGTAATCGACGACGAACCATTTGCCACGGTCCTGTTCGAGATGGACACGAACCCAACGCGGAACGGATCCGGTGTTTTGCCCACGCGAGGCACGGACAAACACGTTCATGCGAATCGATGCGTTTTTTGGGTTTATGGATTTACCGAGTTCGATCCCATGGATTTTCTTGATCTGGACCGATTCGAATTCGACGGCTTCGAGTTGGGATTTCAGGGATCGGAGTTCTTCGCTCGCGTCGGGATGAACAGACTTTACGACTTCTTGGAAGCGATTGGCTTGTAAATCCGCGGCGATTTTATGGATGAAATCATCTAGGACCTCGCGATCGGTCTTGTAGGTGACGTTGATCACTAGCAGAGCAACCGTCGCTAGAGCGACTCCAAGGCTCGATTTCCAGAACAGGTCTCTGCCTGATTGCATCCAAGCGTAGATCAAGATGGCCGCGAGGAAGAATCCCAGCAGTCCGATGATCCATGGGGACTCGAGCAGGTACTCTTGCATGGGGATCCGCGAAATCCAGACGAGAACTCCAGGTGTGCAAACGCTTGCACAGCACCTTGGAGGTTTACCCGAATTCTAACGGGCTCGGAACGATTTACAACTTGGCAGGCGCCTGGCTGTTCGTTGGAAAACAGGTAGATCTGTGGCCGAGCAGCGCAAGCTGAATGGGGTTTTGTGAACGTGTGTGACTTACCGGACGGCTTGAGCCGTTCCGCTTGCATTTTTCACCGGACGGCTAAATCTTCACGGCGAAGGCAACAAAAATGGTGGGGATGTCAGGTTCGAAGTCATTGTCGAAACAGATTACCAGCAAGCGTCTGCCGTCGGCCAATTTCGGTCCCCAAGCGATCCCTTCGGGTTTTTCCGGGGCGTTGGCTCCAGAGAACCCGTAGGCAGGGTCGAGCAGATCGATCAGCAGGGTTTTGCGAATGGGTGTGGTTTGGGTATCCAATCCCTGCCGCATCGATGGGACATGGCTGATATCGCTCGCACCGGTCGCATCGGCGAGGTAGATCCGCTTGATCTTGGCCTCTTGCCCCGAGTTGCTATCGCGTTCGAGGACCAGGTAGCGGTTTGCATCGACGCTCAGCAGTTCGCTGATCCCGGTCGATTCATCGTCGAGCCGATAGGCTAGCTGTTTGGTTTTGCTGGTGGTCGTATCGATAGCGATCCAGCGGGTCCAAACGCCCAAGCATTTCTTTTTCTCGATTCGGCCATCTTGCACCAAAGGACCCTGCATCGCGCCGACGATGGTTTTGCCATCGGGACTGACCGCAACACCTTCGAGGCCACGATTGCTGTAAGCACCTTGCTCGAAGGCAGGAGAGCGTTTCTCGCTGAGTGCAAACCCTGGTGGCAACGTGAAGCTCTTGATCAAGTGTCCTTCGTTGGAGAACTGATCGAGTTTCGGTCCATATTCGTCGCTGATGACGACGCCCGAGTTCCCCAAATAGCGAATGCCTTCTGGATCGTAACTTGGGCAACGCTCGGGTTTGTCCCAGGCCTTGAGCACTGAGAGACTTCCCGTCATCGCTTGGCCGTTTGCATCTCGCAGCATCGTTGTCGCTTCGAGTTGGAACTGGATGTTTCGCGTTTTGGGATCGACGTTGAGAACGACGGTATGAAACCGGCAGGGGAACGAAGCTGCCCCGTCGCCCGCACCGCGATCGGAGAGGACCACATAGCGGTTTCCCGATCCTGTGTAGTCGATGGCCGACAATCCACCAAAGGCATCGATAGGGGTGTTGGTCTCAAGTAAACCGCTCAAACCGCTCTTGTCGGTGGTTTTGCCCGAGAGTTGGGTCGACCCGAGGTACTCGACTTGCGCCGATGCAGGCCTATGGCCCAGGGCCGTGTAGCTCAGCACGCATCCGACCGCAGCCAGAACCGTCCTTCGGAACAACGAGGAGCGAGCTTGATCCTTCCTTGATGATTTCGTCGATACCATCTCTCAACATCTCTCTTCGAATTAGCGAATGTGCGACTACCAAAAAAAAGAGCTTACACAGGAAAGTATGTGTAAGCTCATTCTGTTCGTTGGACAAATTCCGGTTCGCAAAACCACAGAACCGGAGGCGGGGATTAATCGCCGAAGTTCCCGATATCCCCTAGGTCGCGGGTGCAAAGAGCGACGAAGGCCGGTCCGGCGATGTTGGCCGAGATGAACTGAACCGAACCGTCTCCGACGACATAGTGAGCACCGCTGCCGTGGAAGGCATAGAATTCCGAGTCGTTGGTGCAGTTCATGAAGCAATTTCCGACGATCGTCGTCGCACCTGCACTGGTGGTGCTGTTCTGCAATCCTTGGGCATTAGAACCATCGACGCTGAATCCACCGTTGATATCAGCCCATCCCCAACCGTCTACCGTGACGTTGGTACCGGAAGCGATTCCAGGGCGTGGGTTGACGACCCTGCGGCCGCTGACGTACATCGTTGGTCGTCCGGCACCTTCTCCGATGACCAAGGTGTTGGAGAGTCCGTCTCGGATGGTCGCAAGCTTGACGCCCTCAGGACCCCGTCCCATAGCACCCATGACTTCGCGAGTCCCGATGCTTGGCAAGCCTGCCGCGACGAAAGCCGAATTGCGGACCGCATTGATCGACCCGTAGTCTGCATGTCCCCACAGTGGCGAGTCGGTTCGCAGGTTGTTAGAGATCGCAGCGTACAGGTTCTGCGGAGGAACATCGCGTGGCGATGGCGACGAAGGGCAAATCATGATTGGGATCTGCGTTGTGGTGACCACATCGTTGGCCGGTGCATACCAAGGTAGGTTGAAGTTGTACCGAGTGAAGTTTGGACCTTGCTCGATCATCGGCAAGATCATCGCGGGCCAAGAGACTTGGAAGACTGGGTTGCTCGTCGAAATACGGCTCGGTGGGAGTCGCTTGTAGGCGCTCTCGTAGTTCATCAATGCTAGACCGAGTTGGCGTGCATTGCTGCTGCAACTCATGCGACGGGCTGCTTCCCGGGCAGCTTGGACCGCTGGCAAAAGCAATCCGACCAAAATGCCGATGATCGCAATGACCACGAGCAACTCGACCAATGTGAAACCCGAACGCAGGACCAACTTGTTTCGCTTCATAAATTCGCTTCCTCGTGAATGCTTCAGCCGACTCTAGGTCGGTTCTGACTAGGTCTGGCTAGGTCTGACCAGGGCTGCTGTCCTTGCGGTCGCGGTGCCAACTTGGCTCGCATCGAAAACCCCGACAAGTCCCTGCTTACCGACTGGCGAATACTTTAAGGACTGACGCTAGCATTTCCGTGAAGTGGATGTGAGGATTTTGTTAAGAAATGATGAAGTAGGCCCCGTTCTGTTAATTTTAGATGACGCCAGAGTTAAGTTCCCGGAGGGTTGCTTGCGGGGAAAACCCTTGGCAAAAGGGGGAGTGGTCGCCGACAATTTGAGGGAAAAGATAGGGAAAACCCGGTGGTTGGCCACTACTGGTCGCGATAAACCTGGGTGCTCTCGTCCTTGATGACAGGCACGGCGCGCAATTGGCTCTGGAGCGATGCTCTTAGGACCTGGGTTCCTTCTCGAGCGTGTTTGACCCCCACTTTGACGACCACCTGTTGCTTGGATGCTAGGCTCGGGATCGCAGCGAAAATCACTTGTCGCCCGGAGACTTGGTATTTCATCGGGCTGCTGACTTGTTCGATGGTGGTTCCCTCGGGTGCTTCGACAGCCAATCGAACTTCGGTATCGGGTCGAGTGCCGATGTTGTTGATTCGAATCGAGTAGGTGGTCATGCCTGCGACTTCGATTGGATCGTTGTCATCGTCGATTTCAAAAGTCAGCTCGCTTTGGCCTTCGACGAGCACCTCGCGTTCGGTCGGATCGGCGCGCACGCCTTCTGCGTCGGTCGTCATTGCGATCGCGAAGCGACCTTCTTCGACCGGCAGGAGGACGAGCTCGGTTTTGGCCTTGGTGCCGGCGGCAAGTTCCATCAGATTCCAGACGACCGAGTGTTGATCGGGGAGGTAAGTCCCTTCGTTCGATGCGCTGATAAAGTTCATTCCGCGTGGCAAGCGTGCGGTGATGTAGAGGTCTTTGGCAACGGCTGTTCCGGAGTTCTCGATGACGGCTTCGTAGGGGGCTGGCCGTTCGAGATGGCGCAGTTTCGGGCCGACGATCTGCAACTGAAGTTTGGGTGCTTTGACCTCGATCGGATAAGACGATTCGGCCATGGCGGAATTGGCCGAAGTGGCTCGAACCACGTTCGAAACTTTACCGGCCTCGAGAGCCATAAGTTCGATCTCAAAACGCAAAGATTCGCCGGGAGCTAAATCGCCTACGTCGTGCTGCAGTGCGCTGGCGCCGCTGACGTGCCGAAACACTTTGGGCACGTCTTCTTCTAACCTCACATCGCGAGCAACCCCAGTACCGGTGTTCATCACATCGATGAGGATTGTGGCTGAGTCTCCGCCGAGCATTTCGGCAACTGCCGTTTGCTTGACCGTCAGCCGCGGCTGGGTACTGATGGTTCGAACCGACGCTTGGGCTGCGAATTTCACACTCGCGACCGAACCGAGCTCCCCTTCGGTTTCCGGGACAATCTCCATGCTGATGGTCGCTTCCTGACCGGCAGCAAGCTCACCGAGATTCCAAGCCAAGCCATCGTTACCGACTCTTTGCGACTCTGGAAACGTACGCACCAAACGGGCTCCTTTGGGAATCGCATCGGTGACCTGGACATCGAAAGCCGTCGCGTTGCCGACGTTGCGAACCACAGCGGTAAAGGACGTAGGCACGCCGACTTGAACCTCCGCAGGTGCCCGTTTATGAATCTCTAAACTTGGATTCTGGGAACCCTCGAATTGACGCGAGCCCGGGGTCGAGGTCGACATGGCCCATCCGGGAGCCTGCCTCCCGGTC